>NZ_JAGTHU010000001.1:0-436392 GCF_019895135.1 Dermacoccus sp. Tok2021 | reverse complement strand
GCGACCGATTGTTCTGAACGCTCCGCCGGCGCGAAGCGCCGGCTACGCGTTCAGAACAATCGGAATGATCATCGGCCGGCGGCGCAGCTTGCCGCCGACGAAGCCGCCGACGGTGCGGCGGATGACCTGCTGGAGCTGGTGGGTGTCGGTGATGCCCTTGCCGCGGGCGTCGGCGAGCGCCTGTTCGATCTTGGGGCGGATGCGTTCGAACACCTCGTCGCCTTCGGCGAATCCGCGGGTGCGGATGTCGGGGCCGGCGACGATCTCTCCGGTGGAGGCGTTGCGCACGACGGTGATGGTGATGAAGCCTTCGTCGCGAAGGACGCGGCGGTCCTTGAGCATGTCTTCGTCGGTGGTGCCGACGAGGGAGCCGTCGACGTAGACGTACCCGACGGGCACGGCGCCGGTGATGGCGGCCTTGCCGTCGACGAGGTCGACGACGACGCCGTTCTCGGCGAGGAGCACCTGCTCGGCGGGCACGCCAGTGGCTGCTGCGAGCTTGCCGTTGGCCACGAGGTGGCGCCATTCGCCGTGGATCGGCATGACGTTCTTCGGCTTGACGATGTTGTAGCAGTAGAGCAACTCGCCGGCGGAGGCGTGACCGGAGACGTGCACCATGGCGTTGCCCTTGTGCACGACGTTGGCGCCGAGGCGCATGAGGCCGTTGATGAGGCCGTAGACGGCGTTCTCGTTGCCGGGGATGAGCGAGCTGGCCATGAGGATGGTGTCGCCGGGGCCGACGTCGATGCGGTGGTCGCGGTTGGCCATGCGGGCGAGGGCGGCCATGGGCTCACCCTGGGAGCCGGTGCAGATGAGAACGACCTTGTCGTCCTCGAGCTGGTCGAGCTTCTTGACGTCGACGAGCACGTTGTCGGGCACCTTGAGGTAGCCGAGGTCGGCGGCGATCGTCATGTTGCGCACCATGGAGCGGCCGACCATGGCGACCTTGCGGCCGTACAGTTCGGCGGCGTCGAGCACCTGCTGGACGCGGTGCACGTGCGAGGAGAAGCAGGCCACGATGATGCGGCGCTCGGCGCGCTCGAAGACGCGCTCGATGGCGGGCGTGATGTCCTTCTCCGGCGTGGTGAAGCCGGGCACCTCGGCGTTCGTCGAGTCCGTGAGGAACAGGTCGACGCCCTCCTCACCGAGGCGGGCGAAGGCGCGCAGGTCGGTGATGCGCCCGTCGAGCGGCAGCTGGTCCATCTTGAAGTCGCCGGTGCCGAGGATCGTTCCGCCGCCGGTGCGCACGAAGACGGCCAGGGCGTCGGGGATGGAGTGGTTGACGGCGACGAACTCGCAGTCGAACGGGCCGATCTGCTCGCGCTGACTTTCCTTGACCGCCATCGTGTACGGGCGGATGCGGTGCTCCTTGAGCTTCGCCTCGATGAGCGCGAGGGTCAGCGTCGAGCCGATGAGCGGGATATCGCTCTTCATGCGCAGCAGGTACGGCACGGCGCCGATGTGGTCCTCGTGGCCGTGCGTGAGCACGATGGCCTCGATGTCGTCGAGGCGATCCTTGATGTACTCGAAGTCCGGGAGGATGAGGTCGACGCCGGGGTGGTCCTCGGGGAAGAGCACGCCGCAGTCGATGATGAGCAGTCGACCCTCGTACTCGACGACGGTCATGTTGCGCCCTACCTCGCCGAGGCCTCCGAGGGCGACGACGCGGACGCCGTTCTTGGCCAGGGCGGGCGGTGCGCTCAGTTCGAGTGCGGTGTCGTTCACGAAAGTCCCGCTTCGCTCAGGCCTTCGCGCAGGCGCGCACGCATGTCGTCCGTGGCGGGCAGCAGCGGAAGGCGGATGAAGTCACTGTCGATGACACCCTTGTCGGCCATGGCGGCCTTAACCATGATGGCGCCCTGCGAGGTGTTCATCAGGGCGTCGATGGCCGGGATGAGCCGGGTGTGCAGCTCACGGGCGCGTGTCATGTCGCCGGCGTCCACGGCGTCGATCATGGCGCGGAACTCGTTACCGGCGACGTGTCCGACGACGGAGACGAGACCGACGGCGCCGAGGCTGAGCCAGATGAGGTTGGAGACGTCGTCACCGGAGTACCAGAGCAGGTCGGTCTCGTTCATGAGCTTAGTCGCCTCGAAGAAGTCGCCCTTGGCGTCCTTCACGGCGAGCATCTGGTCGATCTTGGCCAGTTCACGGATCGTGTCGCTCGCGAGCGGCGTGGCGGTGCGGCTCGGAATGTCGTACGCCATCGCGGGCAGATCGGTGGCACCGACAACGGCCTTGAAGTGTTCGACGATGCCGGCCTGCGTCGGCTTGTTGTAGTACGGAGTCACGACGAGCACGGCGTCGGCGCCGACGGCCGCGAGCGCCTTGGCCGCGCGCACCGAGTGTGCGGTGTCGTTCGTTCCGACGCCTGCGGTGACGGCGCAGCGGTCGCCGACGGCGTCGACGACGGCGCGGACGGTCTCGACGTTCTCCTCGTCCGTGGTCGTCGCGGACTCACCGGTGGTGCCGTTGACGACGAGGCCGTCGTGTCCGTTGTCGACGAGGTGGTTCGCGAGGCGAGCCACACCCTCGTAGTCGATGGAGCCGTCAGGTTTCATCGGTGTGACCATGGCCGTGACCATGCGTCCGAAAGTTGTCGTCGTCATGCGCCCCAGGCTAATGCACGGCCTCCGGCTGTGGCCCGAAGCCTCGCGCGAGGCAGTCCGGCACTCGACACGGGCACGGCTGTGTGGGGGCAGCGCCGTACAGTGGCCGGGTGCAGCAGTATCTCGACCTCCTCACGCGCATCCTCGACGAAGGCGCCGTCAAGGGCGATCGCACCGGTACCGGCACCCGCAGCGTGTTCGGCCACCAGATGCGCTTCGATCTGTCCCAGGGGTTTCCCGTCACCACGACGAAGAAGCTTCACCTGCGTTCGGTCTTCGGTGAACTCCTGTGGTTCCTGCGCGGTGACACCAACGTCGGCTGGCTGCACGAACGCGGCATCTCGATCTGGGACGAGTGGGCCGACGAGTTCGGCGACCTCGGCCCGATCTACGGCCACCAGTGGCGCAGCTGGCCCACCCCGGACGGCCGGCAGGTCGACCAGTTGGCGCAGGTCGTCGAGGCGATCAGGACGAACCCGAACAGCCGTCGCCACATCGTCTCCGCGTGGAACGTCGCCGACGTCGACGACATGGCCCTGCCGCCGTGCCACACGATGTTCCAGTTCTACGTCGCCGACGGGAAGCTCTCGTGCGGCCTCTACCAGCGCAGCGCCGACGTGTTCCTCGGGGTGCCGTTCAACATCGCGAGCTACGCGCTGCTCACGCACATGGTGGCGCAGGTGACCGACCTCGAGGTCGGCGACTTCGTCCACACCCTCGGCGACGCGCACCTGTACTCCAACCACCTCGAGCAGGCGCAGCTGCAACTGACGCGCACGCCGAAGCCGCTGCCGCGCCTCGTGCTCAACCCCGAGATTCGCGACATCGACGGCTTCGACCTCGACGACATCCGCCTCGAGGGCTACGAGGCCGACCCCACGATCAAGGCACCGATCGCGGTCTGACCGCACCGAAACACCCCTCGCCGGCTCCCGACCCGGCGCGTTCGAAGGAACCGACATGAGCCACCTGACATCCATCGCCGCCGTCGCGCGCAACGGCGTCATCGGCGCCGACGGAGACATGGTCTGGAACATTCCGGAGGACTTCAAACACTTCAAGCGCACGACGATGGGGCACCCGATGATCATGGGGCGCACCACGTTCGAGGGCATGGGTGCGTTGCCCGGCCGCCGCTCGATCGTCGTCACGCGCAACCCGGAGTACGCACCGAACCTCACCAAGGGCGACGACGTCGTCGTCGTGCACTCGCTCGACGACGCGCTCGAGGAGGTCGCCGGCGAGGACGCCTTCGTCGTCGGTGGCGCACAGATCTACGAGGCCGCGATGGACGAGGTGACACACCTGCTCATCAGCGAGATCCCCCTCGAGCCCGAGGGCGATGCCCACTTCCCCACCATCGACCCGAAGCACTGGCGCGAGAGCGACCGCGACCCGCGCGATGGCTTCACCGTCGTCACGTACGAACGGCGCGAAGCATGACGCCCGACGAGCGGCGCGACGAGGTCGAGCCGGCCGTGGGTCACGGGGAACACGGCCACGGACAACACGGCAATGGACAACACGGCGGTGGGCAACACGACGTGGACGGCCGACACGACGGCCCCGTGGACGCGCTCCACGAGGACGAGGGTGCGGTCAAGAAGGACTCGATCTCACTGGCCGTCGCCACCGGCGTCTACGGCATCAGCTTCGGGGCTCTCGCCATCGCGGCGGGCCTCAACACGTGGCAGGCGATGGCGCTGTCGCTCCTGCTCTTCTCGGGCGGTTCGCAGTTCGCCGTCGTCGGAGTTCTCGGTGCCGGCGGCACGGGCGCATCCGCCGTCGCGACCTCGACGCTCCTCGGTGTGCGCAACTCCATCTACGGCCTGCAGCTGAACGCGATCCTGCGCCCCCGCGGTCTCAAGCGTGTCGTCGCTGCGCAATTGACGATCGACGAATCCGCCGCCATGGCCGTCGGTCGCCCGACGGCGAAGCTGCCGGGCATCGGTTTCTGGTGGACCGGCCTCGGCGTGTACCTGCTCTGGAACTCCATGACGTTCGTCGGCACCATCGCGGGCAACGCCATGGGCGATCCGAAGAAGTACGGCCTCGACGCCGCAGCGGTCGGTGCGTTCCTCGCCCTGCTGTGGCCGCGCCTCGGCACGCTCCAGGGCAAGCTGACGGCCGGGCTCGCGGCCGTCATCGCCCTCGGCCTCTCCCCCGTCACCCAGGCCGGCCTGCCGGTGCTCGCCACCGTCGTCGCGGCCATCGCGGTCGGCCTGTGGTGGTCGACACGCACGGACGAGGTGCCGACGCTGCCGAGTGACGACGCCACCGAGGAAGGGGCGGGCGCATGAGCACCTGGACCACCGTTCTGCTCGCGAGCGGCCTGTCGTTCGTCCTCAAGTTCATCGGCTACCTCGTGCCGCCGAAGTACCTCGAAGGCAAGAAGACGTCGAACGTCGTCGCCCTGTTCCCCGTCGCGTTGCTGACGGGACTCGTGTGCGTTCAGGCGTTCGTCGGTGACCACGGCAAGCTGGTGCTCGACGCTCGCGCCGCCGCCGCGCTCGCCGCGGTCGTCGCGCTCCCGTTGCGCGCGCCGTTCATCGTCGTCGTCCTCGTGGCCGCCGCGACGGCCGCGCTCATCCGCTTGATCTGACCCGTCGACCGGCCCGGTCACGAACGGGCCCGGCGACGGAACGACACAACGAACGAACCCGGCCTCCCCCCAAGGAGGGAAGGCCGGGTTCTTTCTTCGGCGTCACCGCTGACGGGAGTCGACAGGCGTCAGGCCGCCTTCGGCTGCACCTGGCGCTGCACGAGGTCGGTGACGTTCTGCGGCTTGCGCTCGAGCTTCGCGGCGAAGTCGTTGGGCAGCGACAGACGGATGATCGTCCACCACGCCGAGGCGACCTGGCGCGGCAGCGAGCCCGTGACGTACGACAGGCCGTAGCGCTCGCAGATGTCCTGCACGTCCTTGCTGATCTCCTCGTAGCGGTTGCTCGGCAGATCCGGGAACAGATGGTGCTCGATCTGGTAGCTCAGGTTGCCCGTGGCCACGTGCATCGCCTTCGAGCCCGAGATGTTCGCCGAGCCGAGCATCTGACGCAGGTACCAGTCGCCGCGGCTCTCGCCGACGATCGACTTCTTCGTGAAGGTCTCGACGCCGCTCGGGAAGTGACCGCACATGATGACGGAGTGCGTCCACAGGTTGCGCGTGAGGTTGGCGATGAAGTTGGCCTTGATCGTCTGCCTGCCCGAACCGGTGAGCGCCGCGAGGAGCGGGTGGGCGACGTAGTCCTTCGTGAACTGCTCGCGGATCTTGTGCAGCACCTTGCGGCTGTCACGCTGGAAGACGGCCTTGTCCTTGCGGCCCTTGAGGTATTTGCCGAGCTCGAGGTCGTACGCGGCGATGCCGTACTCGAAGAAGCACGCGTTGATGAAGTTCCACGCCGGCTGGCCGAGGTAGAACGGCACCCACTTCTGGTCCTCGTCGACGCGCATGATGCCGTAGCCGAGGTCGTTGTCGCGGCCGATGACGTTCGTGTACGTGTGGTGCAGTTCGTTGTGCGAGTGCTTCCACAGGTCCGACGGCGACGCGTTGTCCCACTCCCACGTCGAGGAGTGGATCTTCGGGTCGCGCATCCAGTCCCACTGGCCGTGCATGACGTTGTGGCCGATCTCCATGTTCTCGAGGATCTTCGCGGCGGCCAGGCCGACCGTGCCGACGACGAACGCCGGCTTCTTCTTGGAGAACAGCAGCAGGGCGCGCGAGCCCATCTCGAGGTAGCGCTGGCCCTTGATCACGCCGCGGATGTACGCGGCGTCCTTCGCGCCCCGGCTCTCGACGATGCGGGCGCGCACGGCATCCAGCTCCTCGCCGAGGCGCTCGATGTCGCTGCGCGTGAGGTGTGCGACCGGGTTGACGTCCTTCTTCTGCATCGCGGTCATCGTGCGTCCTTTCGTCGGGGTGACGTGTGAGTCGTGAGGGTTCGGTGGGCGCCGGGGCGGTTGTCGCTCGCGTGGTGGGGTGTGGGGTTCATCGCCCGATCTCGCAAGCCCCGGCGACGCTGGAGATGCAGGTCTGCACCATGACGCCGTCGCCTTCGCTTCCCGAGGTGATCTCGCCGGTGCGCAGATCGCGCACGTTTCCCGAGCGCAGGGGCAGCACGCAGCCGTAACAGATGCCCATGCGGCAGCCGGAGGGCACGAGGGCCCCGGCGGCCTCGGCGGCGTCGAGGATGGCGGTGTCGCCGGCGACGTCGAGTTCGAGCGTGTTCGAACCGTCGTGGAGGGTGAGCGCGCCGCCCTCGCCGGGCTCGGCCAGTTCGACGGTGAACTCCTCGGTGTGCAGGTGATCGGCGACGCCGTTGAGGTCGGCGTACTCCCGCAACGCGCGCAGCATGCCCGCAGGTCCGCACGCGTAGGTGGTGCGATCGCGCCAGTCGGGCACGAGGTCGTCGAGCTCGCGCGGCTCGAGTCGCCCCTCGGCCTGGGTGTGACGCTCGACGAGGCGAATGCGGCCCGTCGCGTCGAGCGAGCGCAGTTCGTCGGCGAAGATGACGTCCTCGGGGTGGGCCGCCGAGTGCAGGACGACGATGTCGTGCGCGCTCTCGGCGTGCTCGGTGTCGGCGGCGAACGCCTCCTCGGCGTCGATGCGGTGACGCAGCATGCCCATGACGGGCGTGATGCCGGAGCCCCCGGTGACGAAGAGAACTGGCTCGGCGCCGCCGTTCCAGGTGAAGGCGCCGTCGGCCTGCTCCATCTGGACGATCTGACCGGGACGCAGGCTCTCCTGCAGGTGCGCGCTCACGACCCCGCCGGTGAGGGCCTTCACCGTGATGGAGATGTTCCCGTCGCCGCGCGGGCCGGAGGTGACGGAGTAGGCGCGCCACAGGCGCACGCCGTCGATGTCGACGCCGATACGGATGTACTGGCCCGGGCGGTGCCCGAGCCAACCGCGGCCGGGCTGGAGCGTCACGGTGCTGGCGTCGGCCGTCTCGGGCGTGACGTCGACGACGCGGGCGCGCAGATACCGGCGCGAGCGAAGCGGGTCGACGAGGTCGACGTAGTCCTCGGGCACGAGAGGCGTCGTGAGGGCGCGCACCGCACGCCAGGCGAGGCGGGTTGCCGAGCCCGCCGGAGAGGTTCGTGCCACGCTCGGCAGCGAGGTCGTCCGAGTGGGCGAAAGCGAGGTTACGGCCATATCGACAGTTTATTTAGCCCTATCGGCGTAATTCTTGGCTCGGACCCGACGTGTTTCTCGAGGTATTTGTTCGTAGAGTGTGAACATGCCGATTCTCACCGACCGCACCCTGGCCGAGCTTCGGGCGTCCCTGCCCGAGACGGCGAGCGCCTGCGTCGAGGCGATCGTCGAGGAGGTTCCCGGTTACGACCGCGCCTTCGATCCTGCGTTACGCAGCAACATCGAGCGCGCCGTCGAACAGGCCCTCTCGGGGTTCGTCGCCACCCAGATCGAGGGCGACCGCGCGACCTCCCGTTCCACCCTCGACGGCGCCTACCGGCTGGGACAGGGAGAGGCGGCGAGCGGTCGCTCCACGGACGCTCTGCTCGCCGCCTACCGCGTGGGTGCTCGTGTCGCGTGGGCTCAGTTCGCCGGCAGCGCCGTGGCCGCCGAGGAGCCGGCGGCGAACGTCGCGGCCCTCGCCGAGAAGACCTTCGCCTTCATCGACGAGTTGTCCGCCCAGAGCCTCGCCGGTCACACGGCGGCCCTCACCGCCCGCACCCGTGAACTGGCCCGTCGCCGGGATCAGCTGACGGCGGCCCTCGTCGCGGGCGAGGCCCGCCCGGCCCTCGAGCACCTCGCCGAATCGGCCCGGTGGAAGGCGCCCGAAACGCTCACCGCCCTCGTCGTCGACGGCGAACCGCGCACGGCGCTCGCCACGGCCCTCGGCGAGCGCGCCCTGTGGTCTCCCGTTGCCGACGGTCCCACCGTCGTGCTCGTCCCCGGCGTGCGAAGCAACGCTCGGAACGGCCTTCTCGAGCGCTGCGTCGGTACGCCCGCCGCTCTGGGGCCGACCGTGGCGTGGACCGACGCCGGCGAATCAGTCCGTCAGGCACTGCGCGCGCTGCGTTTCGCGAGCGCCGATGACGGCGCCGACTGCGACGAGCTGTTGCCCGAACTCGCTCTGGACTCAGCGCCTCTCGTTGCCACCCGACTTCGCGAACGTGCTGTGGCTCCCCTCGAGGACCTCTCCCCCGCCAAACGGGAGGTGCTCGCCGAGACGCTGCTCGCCTGGCTCCTGCACCAGGGCCGTCGTGACGAGGTCGCCGGCCGCCTGCATGTCCACCCGCAGACGGTGCGCTACCGCATGAACACGGTGCGCGAACTGTACGGCGACGCCCTCACCGACCCGCGGCGCGTGCTCGAACTGACGCTCGGTCTCCTCGTCGAGGCACGCACCGAACCCACCTCTGACACGAAGGACGAACGATGACCACCGAACGTCGGCGCACGCCGCTCGGCGACTCGCTGCGCCAGCATGCCGGTGAGATGCCTCCCGTCTCGCACGAAGGCGTCGACGCGGACGTCGTGCGCGTGGTCAAGCCGCTGCTGCGCGGGTGGTTCCACCTCGTCCTCGCGCCGATCTGCCTCGTGGGGTGTCTCGCGCTCGCGATCCTCGCGCCGACGACGGCCGGGCGCGTAGGCGCCCTCGTCCTCGGAGCGACGGGAACACAGCTGTTCGCCACGTCGGCGCTCTACCACCGCAGGTACTGGAGCCCGCGCGCCGACGCGGTCCTGCGTCGCATCGACCACTCGAACATCTACCTCATCATCGCGGGCACGTACACGCCGTTCGCTCTCGTCGTGTTGCGCGGCAACCAGCGGTTGTCGCTCCTGCTCATCGTGTGGATCGGTGCCGTTGCCGGCGTCCTGTTCCGCACCTTCTGGGTCGGCGCGCCGCGCTGGCTCTACACCCCGATCTACGTCGCCCTCGGCTGGGTCGCCGTCTTCTACGCCGCCCCGCTGCACGCCGCGGGCGGCACCGCCGTCATGACGCTCATCGCCGTGGGAGGCATCCTCTACACCATCGGCGCCGTCGTCTACGGGTTCAAGAAGCCCGACCCGTGGCCCACGGTGTTCGGCTTCCACGAGATCTTCCACGCGTGCACGGTGGCCGCGTTCGTCGTCCACTTCGTCGCGGCGTGCCTCGTCGTGTTGCGGGCCTGACGAGGCCGGAGTCAGATCGGTTTGTCGTGGCACGAATGTCAACCATGTCGTCGTTCTGCTCGTTAGCGTGACGACTCTCACTCCCAGGCTCACCCCGGAGGTCCACTCATGCCGATCGAACGTACATCTGACCTCGCGCCTCCTGCTCAACTCGAGCTGGGCTGGCGCCTCGCGGCTGCCTGCTCAGCCGCTGCGTTCGGACCGGACGAGCCAACGCGCGCCGAACGGCACGGGTGGTTCTACGACGACGGGGGCGGCACCTCGGCCCGCATGATCCTCGTCGACGGTGGTCGAGCCGTGCTTCTCGGGTGGGATCGCGACTTCACGCGCACGACCGACGAGGGCATTGACGTCCTCGAGACAGCCCCGGTTGGGTGCGTCGCGCCGCGAGCGTGGCTGCTTTCCCGCAGCCCGGGGTCGGATTCGTTGCCTGGTTCGAGGGCGGCCGGTGGCGCGCGCACGAGCACGCTGCCGAGCACGGCATGGCGGATTGGGCGGGGAACACCGCGTTCGGCACGACGCAGGGACGCCGTGAACTCATCGATGACTTCCTCGACAGTGCCGCAATGGACCATCTTGAGGATGACGACCCCCGTGAGGAAGCGCGGGCGGACGACGCGACGATTGCCCGGGTCCTCGATGAGGGTTACCTCCCCAGCCGCGAGGCGCTGCTCGCCATGATGGTGTTCGAGGAATGCGACCTCGACGCGGCGGCCGCGGCGATTCGCGCGTTCGGCGATGTCACGCCCGTGTCACTCGACGACGAGCGCCCACCTCACAGGACTGAGCGTCTCGCCACCTCGGTGGTGACCGGGCCGCCATCAGCGGCACCTCGCGTCACCCCCATGCCCCGGCCGACGAGGGCTCCTTCTCGTCCTGCGACCTCTCCGAGCGCTTTTCGGCGTGGTGGCGGCGCCATTCGAGCAGCCCGGCCAGAACGATCGCGATGCCCATGCCGGTGGCGATGCCCGCGATCGGGTTGTCCTCGAACGCGTGCCCGCCGATGTAGCCGATGACGGTGCCGTGCACGGCCCACACGAGCGTCGCGAGAAGGTCGTACGGCGTGAACGAGCGCAGGGGGTAACCGGTCGCGCCGAGCGAGAGCGTCGCGACGCAGCGGCCACCGGGGATGAAGCGCACGACGAGCAGCGCCCACGAACCGCGTTGGTGGAGCACGCCCCTCACGCGTTCGACGGTGCGTCGGCGTTTCGGCTTCTTCTCGAGCCACGACGTGCCGAGCAGGTGCCCGAGCCCGTAGGACAGGTGATCACCGAGGCACGCACCGAGTGCGGAGACGAGAACGACGAGGACGACGTTGGGCCCGTGCGGATCCGACGCGGCGTACACCCCGGCAAGGATGAGTGGCGCCTCGCTGGGGAAGACCGGAACGAGCGCGTCAACGGCGCACAGACCGAACAGTGCCGCATACACCCACCACGAGGTCATGAGGTGCTCGAGCGGCCCCAGGATCGCGTCGGTCATTGCCCGAACGTAGGAGGTCGACATGACGGGCACCTGACCCGCGGGTGAACGGTGGCACCTCACCCGGCGACGGCCCGCCGCGGGCCACGCCTCAAGGTGGACAGGGCCAGCGAGTCCTAGCGCGCGGAGCCCGCCTCGACGATGTCCTTGATCCGCCCGAGCGTCGCGCCGATGCCCTCGCGCGCGGCAAGGCGACGTTTCTCGGCTTGGGCCCGGGCGTCGTCACCGAAACGTTCGGCGAACGTGCGCTCGCTCTGTTCGGTGAACGTCGTCGAGTGCGTGAGGCGCGTGCCATCACCCTCGCGCTCCATGCGGTAGCTCCAGCGCACCTCGGCGGGCACGACGTCCCAGGCGAACTCGACGCCGGGCTCGGCCACCGCGACCTGCGAGGTCGTCGTCCACTCGCGCTCGGGCGTTTCGTTGTGGCCGGTGAAGCGTGCGCCGACGCCGCGGGCGTCGTTCTCCCATTCGACACGGCGGCACTGCTCGCTCCACTCACCGGTGCGTGTGACGTCGCTGATGACGGCGTACACCGCCTCGGGCGTGGCGTCGATGCGGATGTCGTCGGAGAGTTCGTACGTCATGGACGAGCCTAGGGTGCCGGTGCGGATTCCAGGCAGGTCGGGTCAGAGGCCGAGGAAGTTCTCCAGGCCCACGGTGAGGCCGGGCGTCGTCACCACGTTGCGAACGCCCGTGAGCACGCCGGGCATGAAGCTGACGCGCTCGAAGCTGTCGTGACGGATCGTGAGGGCCTCGCCCTCGGCGCCGAACTGCACCTCCTGGTGCGCCACCCGCCCGCGCATGCGGATGGCGTGCACGGGGATGCCGTCGACGCGGGCGCCGCGCGCGCCGTCCGGGTCGTGCTCGGTGGCGTCCGGCACCTCGCCGAGACCAGCGTCAGCCCGCCCCTCGGCGATGGCGCGCGCCGTGTGCGCCGCCGTGCCCGAGGGTGCGTCGACCTTGTTCGGGTGGTGGATCTCCACGACCTCGACCGATTCGTAGAAGGCCGCGGCCTCGCGGGCGAACTTCATCATGAGCAGGGCGCCGATCGAGAAGTTCGGTGCGATGAGCACCCCGACGCCGTCAGCCGCCTCCACCTGCGAGCGCAGGGTGGCGAGCTTCTCCTCGTTCCAACCGGTCGTGCCGACGACGGCCGAGACGCCCTGGGAGACGCAGTGGGCGAGATTACCGGGCGAGGCGTCAGGCACCGTCAGCTCGACGGCGACGTCGGCACCCCCGAGATCACCGAGGTCGTCCCCCACGTCGAACCGGCCGACGAGTTCCATGTCCGGGGCCGCCTCGACCGCCTTGGCGGCCTCGCTGCCCATGCGCCCACCGGCGCCGATCACTGCAACCTTGATCGTCTCGCTCATGGCCCGAGCCTAGCGACGCAGGTTCTTGACCCGCTCGACGATCCGCATGGCGAGTGGCTGCCACGCGTGCAGGCGCCCGCGATCGCCCTTGCGCTCGACGTTGTCGCCATCGCCGTCGGAGTCGAGGCGGATGTCGGAGACGACGCGTAGGCGCGGGTGCTCGAGGTCGCCGTCGACGATCTCACCCGCCTCCCAACGGAAGTCGAGGCCCTTCTCGGTGACCTCCACCGTGGCGAGGTTGTTGTCGAACCACGGCCCGTGCGTCGTACGCCAGGTGAAGTGCGGCGTGCGCACGGCCTTCGTCCGCTCGACGACCTCACGCAGCGGCCACGCGAGTCCGCGACCGATGATCGACTGCCCCGCGCGCACGTGCCGCGGCAGCGGGTTTCGGATCGGCGAACACACGGCCTGGAAGATGCGCGACTTCGTGCCGTCGGCGTCCTGGACCTCGGAGAGGAACGAGTTGTGGATGTCGCCCGAAAGGAACGTCACCGTGCGCGGGGCCACGCCGCGCTCACCGCGCGCAACCTCGAGCACCATGTCGGAGACCTTGAAGAACGTGTCACTGAACGCGGCCCAGTGCTCGAGGTCGATCGTCTGACGCATCTTCTCGCCGAGGCTCGCCATCGTCTTGCCCCACGCGCCGTCGCACGCGGCCTCGTCGAGCGCCTCGAGCATGTGGATGCCCTCGGGCATGAAGAACGGCAGCGACGTACCGATGAACAGGTGCTCCACGTCCCCGCGCAGTTCACCGTCGAGCCAGTCGAGCTCCTCCGCGTCCAGCATCGCGCGGTGGCCGGGGCGCAGATCGCGCGCGGCGCGCGAGTCGAGGACGATGAGCTTGCTCTCGCCGAGATCGCGCGTGTACGAGAAGCGGTACGACTGGGCGTCCCGGTCGACCTTCTCCGCGAAGGCCTCGATCATGTCGGTGATGTCGAGCTCGTCGCTGCCGGTGTGCGCGGTGATCTTCTGCCAGACCTCGTCCTCGGCGAGCGCCTCGGGCGAGAGGTTGCCGCAGTGCTGGTAGACCCAGTACGACGAGAGCGCGCCGACGATGCGACCGTGCCACCAGGAGGTCTTGTTCATCTCCTCGTGCCACGCGAGCGAGGTGTTCCAGTCGTCGCGCACGTCGTGGTCGTCGAAGATCATCGCGCTCGGCATCGTCGAGAGCATCCAGCGCACCGCCGGCTCGCTGTAGGCGAGGCGGTAGAGGTGGGCGTACTCGACGTAGTCCTTGAGTTCCTCGCCGGGCTCGCTGTCGAGGCCGCGCTTCTCCTCGATGAACTCCTGCATGGCCTCCGACGTGATGTCGGCGTACACCTGGTCACCGAGCAGGACGACGAGGTCGGGCCACCGCTCGTCCCTGGGGTGACGCGCCATTTCGTGCGCGTAGGCGCGCAGCGAGTCGATGCCGTTGGTGCGGTTGTGCTTGGCGTCGTGCGGCACGCTCGTGCGGCAGCTGCCGAAGGCCATCTTCGTCGGACGATCGGCCTTGAGCATCTTGACGACCGGCGCGGGGAACGGCGAATCGGGCTGCGGCCACGCGTGTTCGCCGTTCACCTCGACCGTGTACTCGTACACCTGGCCGGGCTCGAGGCCGTCGAGCAGGACGAGGGCGTAGTGATGCCCGTGCGCCGCGAACGTGCGCGCGCTCCACGACTTCTCGCCGATGCGCACCGTGAGCTCGCCCGCGTCACGCGTCTGCGCCCAGAGCGTCGCCTCGCGCTCCCCCGCATAGCGCACCATGGGGCCGAGCTGGATCGGCTCGTTCGTCCTGAGGTCGTTCGTCATCATTCGCTTCCGTCGACACTGCGGTTGTCTTCCACTTCGGCCGTGAGTCCCCACATCCCGGACGGCCGCGTCGGATGCCCACGCTTCAACCATTGCTCGTGGGCGTCCACTGCATCGTGCCACCGCAGGTCGAGGTCCGAGGGCTGATCGGCAACACCGTCGTTGTTCTTGTCGAAGACGACGTCGATCGCTTGGTAGTTCTTGAAGCGCTGCATCGTGGACTGCAGGGTGTACGCCTGCTGGTCGGCCAGGGTGAGGTCGACGTCGTCCGTGAACTGCGTCATGAGCGAGCGTGGGTACAGGCGGCGGTGGAGCACGACGTTGACCTCGCACCCCACGACGAACGCGACCGCCATGATGTAACAGGCGACGAGAATCGTCAGGATGCTGCCGTACGTGCCGTAGATGTCGCTCGAACGCGCGCCGAAGATCTTGGTGAAGGTACTGCCCGCCGCCATGAATAGCTGCCAGACGACCGTCACGAGCAGCGCGCCAGGAGCCAGACGACCCCACCCCTGCCCGCGAGCCGTCGTCATCTTCATGAGGAGCAGGAAGATGACGGTGCCGAACACGAGGTTGAGCGCGAGCATGAGCCAACCGGGCGCGTGCCACGTCTGAGGCAGCCACCCCAGGGACACGAGAGCGACGCCGAGGAAGAGCAGCACGGCAGCGCTGCGCACGCGCATGAGGATGGGGTTGGGGCGCGAGTTGCGCGGCACCGACCAACACGTGTTGCTCGTGTGCTGAAGCGCCTGAGCCACCCCGAGGCCACCGTAGAGGGCCACGATCGAACCGAGCACGATGCCGGAGACGCTGCCGCGCAACGCGCTCGGCGCGGCGTTGCTCAGCGTGTTGCCGAGCACGGGAATCTGGCCGAGCACCGAGTCGAGGATCTGCTTGTGCAGCCGCTCGTTGCCGTGAATGAAGAAGCCGAGTGCCGACTGCAGCAGCAGGATGAGCGGGAAGACCGAGAGGAAGCCGTAATAGGTGATGAGCGCCGCGAGATACGCGCCCTGGTCGTCGATGAACTTGTACACGACACCGATCGGGTACCCGAGCACGGGGTGACGGCGCTGAAACGCGTCCGCCCGGTCGACTGCTCTCACCCGCCCATCCTCCCACGAAGCCCGAATCCCGCCGGAACGTCGTGGCCGTGAAAGGGAACGTCTTCCACGCATGCGGAAGGCTCCGCCCCCGACGAACGTCGGGAGCGGAGCCTTCATGCTCGAACCGGTGTGGCTCAGGCGTCCTCGGAGGTCGCCTTCGCCTCGTTGCCGTCGGAGCCTGCGTCGACGAGCTGGTCGGCGGCGGCGTTGCCCTCGCCCTGCTCGGCGCCACGGCCACGACCGCGACCGCCACGGCGACGCTGACGCGGCTTCTTGTCACCGGACTCGTCCTCGGAACCCGAGTGCGGGTCCATGTGACCGGCGGAGTCGGCGACCTCGGCAGCAGCCGCGGCCGTCGCGGCGTCCGTGTTCTCCGGCGTGTTCGCGGACTCGGCCTTGGCCTCCTCGACGACGGCGAGCGAAAGCTTGCCGCGCGGGTCGACCTCCTTGAGCTCCACCTGGACCTTCTGGCCGATCTTCAGCACGTCCTCGACAGCGTCGATGCGCTTGCCGCCGACGAGCTTGCGCACCTCGGAGATGTGCAGCAGGCCGTCCTTGCCCGGAAGCAGCGAGACGAACGCACCGAAGGTCGTCGTCTTGACGACGGTGCCGAGGAAGCGCTCGCCGACCTCGGGCATCTGCGGGTTGGCGATCGCGTTGACCGCGGCGCGCGCAGCCTCGGCGCTCGGGCCGTCCGTGGCACCGATGTAGACCGTGCCGTCGTCCTCGATGGACAGGTCGGCGCCCGTGTCCTCCTGAATCTGGTTGATCATCTTGCCCTTCGGGCCGATGACCTCACCGATCTTGTCGACCGGGATCTTCACCGCGAGAACGCGCGGGGCGAACGGCGACATCTCGTCGGGAGCGTCGATCGCCTCGTTCATCACGTCGAGGATGTGCAGGCGAGCGTCGCGCGCCTGCGTCAGTGCACCGGCAAGAACCTGGGCCGGGATGCCGTCGAGCTTCGTGTCGAGCTGGATGGCCGTGACGAACTCACGGGTACCGGCAACCTTGAAGTCCATGTCGCCGAATGCGTCCTCGGCACCGAGGATGTCGGTGAGGGCCGCGTACTGCGTCTGACCGTCGATCTCGGCGGAGACGAGACCCATCGCGATACCGGCGACCGGGGCGCGCAGCGGCACACCGGCGTTGAGCAGCGACAGGGTCGAGGCGCAGACCGAACCCATGGACGTCGAACCGTTGGAGCCGAGAGCCTCGGAGACCTGACGGATGGCGTAGGGGAACTCCTCGCGCGTCGGCAGCACCGGCATGAGCGCACGCTCGGCCAGAGCACCGTGACCGATCTCGCGGCGCTTCGGCGAACCGACGCGGCCCGTCTCACCCGTGGAGAACGGCGGGAAGTTGTAGTGGTGCATGTAGCGCTTGCGCGTCACCGGCGACAGGGAGTCGATCTGCTGCTCCATGCGCAGCATGTTGAGCGTCGTGACACCCATGATCTGGGTCTCGCCGCGCTCGAAGATCGCGGAACCGTGAACGCGCGGCAGCACCTCGACCTCGGCCGAGAGCGCACGGATGTCCGCCAGGCCACGGCCGTCGATGCGGACCTTCTCGCGCAGGATGCGCTCGCGCACGAGCTGCTTCTGCAGCGAACGGAACGCAGCGGAAACCTCGGACTCGCGGCCCTCGAACTCGCGGCCTTCGCCGGCGAGCTCGGCCTTGAGCGCGTCCTTGATCTCGTCGAGCTTGTCCTCGCGCTCGGCCTTGCCTGCGATCGTCATCGCAGCGGACGTCTGGTCCTTGGCCGACTTCTCGACCGCACCGTAGACATCGTCCTGGTAATCGAGGAACACCGGGAAGTCCTGGACCTCCTTGGCGGCCTGCTGCGCGAGCTCGACCTGAGCCTCACAGAGCACGCGGATGAACTTCTTCGCGGCCTCGAGGCCCTCGGCGACGACCTCTTCGGTCGGGGCCTGGGTGCCTTCGGCCACCAGGTTCCACGTCGACTCGGTGGACTCGGCCTCGACCATCATGATGGCGACGTCGTCACCGACGAGACGGCCGGCGACGACCATGTCGAACGCCGAGCGCTCGATGTCGGAGAAGTTCGGGAAGGCGACCCACTGGCCGTCGATGAGGGAGACGCGCACGCCACCGATCGGGCCGGTGAACGGCAGACCGGAGATCTGCGTGGAGGCCGACGCGCCGTTGATGGCCAGGACGTCGTACTGCACGTCCGGGTTCTGCGCGAGAACCGTGATGACGACCTGGACCTCGTTGCGCAGGCCCTTCTTGAAGGCCGGGCGCAGCGGGCGGTCGATGAGGCGGCAGGTGAGGATCGCGTCCGTGGAGGGACGACCCTCACGACGGAAGAACGAGCCGGGGATCTTGCCGGCCGCGTAGCTGCGCTCCTCGACGTCCACCGTGAGGGGGAAGAAGTCGAAGTGCTCCTTGGGCTGCTTGCTGGCGGTGGTGGTGCTCAGCAGGCAGGTGTCGTCGTCCAGGTAGGCGAGGACTGCGCCGTTGGCCTGCTTCGCGAGACGTCCCGTCTCGAAGCGAACCGTGCGGGTGCCGAACGAGCCGTTGTCGATGACGGCTTCGGCGAACTGGATCTCGGGACCCTCCATTTGGGCCCTCCTTCTTGTTTCATCTACGTCTCGGATGCGCACATCGTCGTTGTGTGCGACCCGTTTCTTGCTGCCGAGCGGCCCGTCCGGGCCCCTCGAAACACCGAAAGGCGGCCACTCGTAGACGAGTGACCGCCGTCCGGCGTCAAATCATGGTGATCAATGCGATCAACGGCGCAGGCCGAGGCGCTTGATCAGCGAGCGGTAACGCTCGATGTCGACCGACTCGAGGTAGCGAAGCATGCGCTTGCGCTGACCGACGAGCAGGAGCAGACCACGACGCGTGTGGTGGTCGTGCGGGTGCTGACGAGCGTGCTCCGTCAGGCCCTTGATGCGCTCCGTGAGGAGGGCAACCTGCACCTCGGGCGAGCCCGTGTCGCCTTCGGACGTGCCGTACTCGGCGATGATCTTCTTCTTCGTCTCAGCATTCAGGGCCATGCCCAACTCCTTCAACACATCGTTGCGCGGTGCTCCCAGGCCTGTTCACTGGGGCGCTCTTGGTCCGCGGCCGATCGACGGCAGAGTTCAGATTATCAGCGGGTCCGGGTGCCGACCTAATCAGCGCGGGAGCCCTCGGCGAAGCGCGGCGTCGCGTCGAACGCGGCACGACGCGAGGCACGGCGCAGCGCAACCATGATCGGTCGACCCGCGACGAGGATGAGGGCGACGTTCGTGATGACGCGCCCGAGGTCCCAACCCAGCGACGTGGCCAGGGTGTAGGCGACGAAGCGTGCGAGGTTGTCGCCCAGCGGCGCGCCGGGCACCGGCATGATGGCCGGGTCGTCGCCGGTGGCGAACGGCCAGAAGGACATGTTGAGCACGAACCCGTAGGCGAGCGACGCGAAGGCGCCGTAGACGCACAGCAGGAGCAGTTCGAGCGGCCACCTGAGCCCGCGCCGCCACGGCAGAAGGCCGGCGCCCATGGCGACCCAGGCCGCTCCGAGCATCTGGTACGGCAACCACGGGCCGATGCCCGCAGTGAGCACGGCGGAGGCGAACATGCTCGTCGCGCCGAGCGCGAAGCCGAAGCCTGCTCCGAAGACGCGGCCGCCGAGGACGAGAAGGAAGAACATCACCTCGATACCGCCGGTCCCCGCACCGAGGGGGCGCAGGACGGCATCCACGGCAGACAGGACGCCGAGCATCGCGACGGCCTTCGCGTCCATCCCGCCGTCCGCGATCTCGGCCAGGACCACGACGAGCATGAGCGGCAGGAGGATGGCGAAGAGCATCGGGGCGTCACGGCTGTGGCCGGCGACGGCCGAGTGCTCCTCGACGAGGAGGGGCCACAGGTTCGCGAGCAACCCGATGAGGCTGACGACGAGGATCGTGGCGGCGCTACGCGGCTTCAGACGGACGGCGCTCGTTGCCTTCGAGCGGGCGGCGCGTTTCACCGGTCGGGCGGTGCCCGCGCGCTCTTCCGGGTTCACAGAAGCCTGCGGACTCATGACGGCACTCCGAGCACCGTCAGCGCATCGCTCAACGTGAGAGCGGGAACGGGCGCGAGCACCTTCGCCATCTGTGGGGCCAGGGCGGGCGACGCCGTGAGCACGTCGCGTGCACTGCCGGTCGCGATGAACTCTCCCCCGGCCATCTGGATGACCTCGTCGGCCACTGCAGCGGCAAACTCGACGTCGTGCGACGCCACGAGAACGGCCCGCCCTTCGTCGGCGCGCCTGCGCAGGATCGCCCGCAGGGCCTCCTTGCCGGCGTAGTCGAGACCGCGGGTCGGTTCGTCGAGCACGAGCACCTGAGGTTCGGCCACGAGCTGGACGGCGAGGACGAGCGCGAGGCGCTGCCCTTCGGACAGGTCGCGGGGATGCATGGCCGGGTCGATGCCCGGGGCCAGGTTCGCGAGGTACGCCTGGGCAGCACCGGGCTCGCGGCCGGCGTCGGAATCGGCTTGCGCGAGTTCCTCCCCCACCGTGTCGAGGTAGAGGAGGTCCCCGGCGGTCTGCGGCACCATGCCGACGAGACCGCGGCGCTGCGCGGGGTTCAGTTTCGCGGGGTCGAGCGATTCGCCTCGTGCGGAGACCACGCCGATGCTGCCGCCGTCACGCCGGCCACTTCCCTGAAGCGCCCACATGAGCGTCGACTTGCCGCAGCCGTTGCGGCCCATGAGCGCCGTCACCGTGCCGGCGCAAAGGTCGAGGTCCACACCCGCGACGACGTCGAGGCCGGACAGGCGAACGCGTACGCCCCGCGCCTCGAGCACCGGCGCAGTCAAGGGCACGTCTGTCCCGCGGATGGGCGGTGCCTCGACCGTGAAGGGCGCACTCGCGGCACGCTCCACGAGCACCCGCCGCGCGTCGCGGATCGTCAGCGGCAGCGGCGACCAACCGGCGGCACGACCGAGTGCGACGACCGGCGGTGCGACGTCGGATGCCCCGAGCACCTCGCCGGGAGCCCCGGAGGTGACGACGCCGTTCGCCCCCACGTGCACGACCTGGTCGGCGAACGGGAGCACGCGCTCGATGCGGTGTTCCGCGACGACGACGGTCGAACCGACATCCTGGACAAGGCGCGTGAGTACGGCGAGAACGTCCTCGGCGGCCGTGGGGTCGAGCGCCGAGGTGGGTTCGTCGAGGACGAGGATCTGCGGGTGCATGACGAGCACACTTCCGATGGCGACGCGCTGCTGCTGGCCGCCCGAAAGGTCGCGCAACGGAGCCTCGCGCAGCTCGGCGATACCGAGCAGATCGAGCGTCTCCTCGACCCGCCGACGCATGACCTCCGGCGCTATGCCGAGCTGTTCCATGCCGTAGGCGAGTTCTTCCTCGACGGTGTCGGTGACGAAGCCGGCGAGGGGGTCCTGCCCGACGTACCCGACGACGGAGGCGAGTTCGCTGGGCTTGTTCTCGCAGATGTCGAGCCCGCCGATGACGACCCTGCCCTGCAGGAGTCCGCCCGTGAAGTGCGGGACGAGCCCGGTGAGCAGCCCGAGGAGCGTCGACTTGCCCGAGCCGGTGCGGCCGATGACGGCGACGAGCTCACCGCGTTCGATGCGCAGGTCGACGTCGCGCAGCGAGGGGTGTTCGGCCCCGTCGTACGTCAGCGTCGCGCCGTCGATGACGACGGCGGGTTCTCTGGTCCAGACGGTGGCTGCGTCACGCCCTCCCACGTCCCCCGCGGGAGTTGTGTCGTGTGTTTCGGTCATGAGGTGGCTCCTCGCAGGGCCCGGGCGTCGCGTCCGGGCGCTGCGTCGTCGAGGGTGCGTTCGGGCGCGCTCGTACGCCGCGGGCGTTCCGGTTCGGGTGTGAAGAACGCCGGCAGGAGCGCGGGCACGAGCGCGAGCGGGAGCCACAGGGGTACCACGGGCATGGCGAGGGGCGAAACCGAGAGGTTGCGCGCGTCGGGCTGGTCCGCGAGAACCGCACGAACGGCCACAAGCGTCACGATGCCGCAGGCAACGACGGCCCACTCGAGCAGGCCCCACGGGTCGCGCCGGTAGCGGGTGCGCCGCATCGAACGTCCTGCGAAAGCCACCCCGACCACGCTCGCCACGATGCCGACGACGAGCACGGGCGCCGTCGTCCACCAGGGAACGTCGCTCACGACTCCCTCGGCTCCGGAGCCCTGCATCGTGCCGTAGACGCCGACGCACGTGAGCAGCGCACCGCCGAGCATGAGCACGCCGATGACGAAGCGCGTCACGAAGGGCCGCTCGGCCCGACGGCCATACCCACGTGCCTCCATCGAGGCCGCGAGGGAGATGGAACGGTCCAGCGTGTCGTGCAGCACGGGAAGGGCCACCTGCTTGACGCGCGTGGCGCGGCGTGGGTCGCCACGCAGCACGCGCGCCTTGCGCACCCGCTGGACGCTCTCGACGAGCTGGGGCGCCACGGACAACGCAATGACGGTGGCCGTCCCGATGTCACGGACGGCCGGAGGCGTGGCCGCGAGCAGGCGCTTGGGGTTGGCGAGCGCGTTGGCTGCGCCGAAGCAGAACAGCATCGTGGCCAGGCGCAGGCCCTCGAGGAAGGCACCGACGAGGCCGCCAAGACCGACCGGGCCGAGAAGAGTGATGCCGCGAGCCCACTCGGGAAGCTCCACCTGCGGCAGCGGAAGGACGATCGTGTCGCTCGTCTTCATGCCCACGAGGACATGCAGAACGACGCGGCTCACGACGACGAAGGCTCCGAGCGCCGCGTAGAGGCGCAGGCTACGGGCCCACGGCGCATAGGGGCGCCGAGCGACGACCGTGAGCACCACGACGGCAAGCACGAGGGCCAACAGGACGGGATTCGTCGTCGTGGCGATGGCAACGGCCATCGCCGTCGCCCACATCCACCACGCACCGGGGTGGACGACGCGACGGCGATGGCCGGAGGCCGAGGTCATCCGCGACGACGTGCCGCGTATCCGCCTCCCACGGCTGCGACGCCGAGCACACCGACACCGGCGATGATGCCGGGAAGGTTGTTGCTGCCTGAGCTCTTCTTCTCCGGCACGGCGAGACCGGGCACACTGCCCGACGTCGAGATGCTCGGGTGAGCAGTGTTCTTCGGCTGGGGCACCTTCGTACCGGTCATCTTGGTGGCGGCGGGCGTACCGCCCTTCTTCTTCACACCGACCTTGTACTTCTTGGCATCGCTCGAGTTCGCATCGAGCGTCGTCGACGAGCCGTCACTGAAGGTGATGACCTTGAGTGGCTTCCCGTCCTTCGTCACGAGGGCCGTTGCCTTGACCGTGGGAGTCGACGTGGCACCCTGGCCCGGCTTCGACCCCGAGGTGGTCGGCTGGGGGCTGCTCGTCGAACCCGCCGTCGACGACGGCTTGCTCGGCGTCGGCTTCGGCGCAGCCGTCGTGGAGCCGGCCTTCGTCGAGGACGGCTTGGACGAGGGCCTCGAACTCGACGGCTTCGGCTGCGACGTGGTCGGCTTCGTGCTGCTCGGCTTGGGCGAGCTGGGCCTCGGAGTCGATGTCGTGGGCTTCGTCGTGCTCGGCTTCGGCGACGTGATCGCAGCAGGCACGGGCACCGACGGCGCGGTGCCGTTGCCGAAGCGGAATCCGACGACTCCGCCCGGGGTGGCGCGCAGCGAGGCGACACCGAGGTTCGAGTAGTTCCACGAGCCGCCGCGCTTGGCGCTGAAGACCGCCCAGTAGGCGTTCGGCGGAGGCATCCGGCACGGCGAACTCGACGGGTACCCGTTGACGCCGCACAGCACGCCGTCGTGGTACTGCGTGGAACCGGTCGTCGAGAACCCGGCGGCCCGCAGCGCCTGGAGCGCCGTGCCCGGACTACCCGGCGCGCAGCCGGTGGCCGAGCCGCTCGGGAACTGGACGACGACGGTCACGCCGCTCGTCGCACTCGTGCACGCACCCGCAGCGGACGCGGGCGCTGCGGCACCCGTCGTCACGGCACCGAGGCCCGCGAGGGCCGAGGCGCCGACGAGAACCGGTGCGCCGAGGCGCGCGAGATCAGCGGCGACGCGCGTACGCAACGGCACCTCCCGCGGCGACGAGGATGACGGCGCCGAAGGCGAAGCCGAACGGCACGGTGTTGTCCGAGACCTTGTCGGTGTTCACGATCGGGCCGGTGGCGGGCGTGGTCGACGTCGACTGCGGCACCGTGGACGTGGACGGCGCGCTCGGGCTCGTCGTCGAGGTCGGCGCTGCGGTGGCGTCCGTGCTCGTGGCGCTCGTGGTGCTCGTGGGAGCCGGCGTGGCGGAGGTGGACGTCGAGTTGCTCGACGAGGTGGTCGTCGGCTTCGGCGCGCTCGTCGTGGACGTCGAGGTGCTGGGCGACGACGTGGGCTCGGAGGAGCACGAGATGGCGGGAGTCGTGGTGGCGCCACCCTTCGTCAACGAGACGAGGGGCGCCCTCGTGAACGCGTAGAGACCCTGGGACGTGGCGCGGGTCTCGTTGCCGGCGAGCTTGCCGGAGGCACCGGCGCTCTTCATCGCCGCGAACGCGGTGCGGTCGTAGGCGATGGCGCCACGCACAGCGGCAGGGAACGAGCAGCCGTACTGCAGCGAGGCGACGAACGACTGCGCCTTAACAGCGCGCGCGCCCTGACCGCCGAGGGTGAACGCCACCGCCGCGAGGCCCGTCGAGTTGGCGTTGGGGGTGGTCGTGCCCGTTCCGCCGGCGACGCCACCGTCGGCGTTCTGCTTCGTGGCGAGGAAGTTCACGGCCTTCGTCACGTCGGCGCCGTGACCGCCGGCGGCGGCGAGCGCCTGCACGGCGAACGACGTGGCGTCGGGGTCGGAGACGCACGCCGAACCGTCGTCGGCCAAGCGGAATCCGCCGTCGTTGCAGCGCAGCGAGAGGAGGTAGTTCGTGGCCTTCGCGTCAGCGGGCGCGCCGGCCTTCTGAAGCGCGATGACGGCGAGGGACTGGGTGACGGCGTTCGAGTAGTCGCCGTAGGCCGAGACGTCGGAGAAGCGGCCGCTCGGCTTCTCGAGGCCCTGCAGCTTCGAGACGAGGTCGACGCCGCCGAACGCGCGCGGGTTCTGCCCCTGTGCCTTCGCGACGATGAGGGACTTCGCCACAGCTCCGGCGTACACGTCGGTGCCCGGCATGGCGTAGTCACCCACACCCTTGGCGAACGCTGTCGTGGCGGCACCGGCTTCGTTGCCCGCAACGCCGGCCGACGTAAGGGCCAGGATGCCGTCCGCGGAAAGGCCCGCGTCGAGGTAGGTCTGACCCGCGTAGGTGGAGCTGAGCTGGTGCCCGCCCGCCGCGAACTGCCCGGCGAGGAAGGACGCCGCGGCGTCGGTTCCCGTCGCCGGGGCTGCGGTGGCGGGGGCCGAAGCTGCGGCAGCGAGAGCGACGAGGGCGGCGCTGGTGAATCCGGCGCGACGCAGGTGGGTCGTCATGATGACCTTCCGGGCAGGTGCGTGGCCGGTGGTCGACACCCTGCTCGAACGACGAGCCGGGCCCCTCCCGCTGACCTCGACGGGTGTGATGAGGCAGATGTGATCAGACACAGCCGAGACGAGGCATTCCGGCTCATCAGCGAACTGATCTACGGCTGCGGGTCAGCGCCGGAATTCGACCGGCTTCCCCTCGTTCTCGACTCTCCGGCACGAGCCGAAGATCGCATCCAGGCTATCACCAGCCGCCGTGCGCCCTCGTCTCAGCGAGAGCGCCTGACGAGCGCGTCCCAGACGGAGCGCGCGATGGGTGCGGCGGTCCGTCCACCCTCGCCTCCTTCGTCGACCCGAACGACGACGACGTAGCGCTTGCCGTCCTCGTCCGCCCCGCCGAACGAGGCGAACCACGCGGTGGCGTGCTTGCCGTAGACCTCGGCCGTCCCTGTCTTGCCGTAGACGGGGTGCGCGTCGAGGTCGAAGCCTCGGAAGGCCTCGGAGGCCGTTCCCGTCGAGACCGCCCGTTTGAGGCCCTCGAGTTCGCGGGCGTACATCCGGGCATCGAGGCCGAGGACACGCGCCTCGGGCGTCGGGAGCACCGTCTGGGAGCTGCCGTCCGAACGCGCGGTTGCCACGGCGACGCGGGGCGTCGGTACGCGCCCGTTCGTCGCGAGCGCGGCGAACGACGTGGCCACCTGCATCGGCGTCGCGGCGACGTCACCCTGGCCGATGGCGAAGTTCACCGCGTCACCGGCGCGCACGACGTAGCCGCTCGTGCAGTTCTCCTTGGCCACCTGCGTGAGGTACGAGGCACGGTCCTTGTCAGCGATCTCCGGGTACCCGCTCTTCGCCCGCCGGCAGGACGCCGCCTTCGTCGCCTCCCACTCACGGCGCTTCGTCGCGCGGTCGGGAATGGAGCCGCTCGCCTCCGTGGGCAGGTCCACCCCGGTTCGCGCGCCGTAGCCGAACTCGCGGGCCACGCTGGCGTACGGGTCGGGAGCGTCGGTGGACGCCTTCACTCCCCCGGCCTTGACCCAGGCGTCGTACGCCCACCGGTAGAAAACCGTGTCGCAGGAGACCTCGAGCGCCTTCGGGATGTCGATCGTGCCGTGCGCCTGCGACTCGAAGTTGCTGTAGGAGCGGTTGCCGATCATGACCGACGACGGGCAGGAGTACGAGCCGTTCGGATCCACACCGGTCTGAGCCGCGGCGAAGAGGGAGAACGCCTTGAACGTCGACGCGGGCGGGCCGGCCACGGACATGGCGCGGTTGGTCAGCGGGTCGCCGGCCCTGGTGTCGAGCAGCGAGTCGTACTCGGCCTGCGTCACGCCGCCGTTCCACACGGACGGGTCGTAGGTGGGCTGGTTCGTCATGGCGACGACGTTGCCGCTGTTCGCCTCGAGGACGACGACGCTGCCCGAACCGGCCTTCTGCCCGCGTTTTCGGGCTGCTGCGATGCCGTCGGCGAGCGCCTTCGCTGCGGCGTCCTGCACGGCGGGGCGGATCGAGGTGACGACGTCCTGGCCCGCCACCGGCGGCACATCCGCCACCTGACGTTGCGCCGTTCCGTCGGGTCCGATGGCGGTGGAGCGCTTGCCGTCGCGTCCGCGCAGGACGGCGTCGTACTGCTTCTCGACACCCGTGCGGCCGAGCAGCGTCGGCACACCCGACCCCGAGGTCGCGACGTCGGTGTCGTCGGCCGTCGCTGCCGTGAGGTAGCCGGCGACCTGGGCCAGGGAGTCGCCGCGCGAGCCGTAGGTGCGGGTGGCCGCCGGTCGGACCGCGATGCCGGGGTATGCCTCAGGTCGCTCGAGCAACGCGTTCGCGGCCGAGGCGTCGACGTCGGAGGCGATCGGCACCGCCTCGAAGGGATGCCCGGCGAAGCAGACCGGCGACGGCGCGGCGCCCTTCGTCCCGCACGCCTTCGTCCGCGCCAAGAGGCTCCGCGGATCCCGGCCGATGGCCGAGGCGACGCGCGCGATGACCTTCGGCGCGTCTTCACGCGCGAGGGCCTGCGGCGAGATCGTCAGCGTCGTCGTCGAACCGTTCCCGACGAGAACGGTGCCGTCGGCAGCGAGGATCCGCCCGCGTTGGGCAGGCACGACGACGTCACGCGTGTTGATGTCCGCTGCGGCCGTCGCGTTCTTCGCGCCGTCGACGATCTGCAGTTGAACGAGGCGACCCACCATGATCGTCGCGACGAGAGCGACGACAAGAGCCATGACGAGCAACCGCGCACGTCCCGACGCCCCTCGCGCACCACGCGAACCTGCCCCACGGAAGCTCGGCACGAGGAACGGTCCGAACGGACGGCGTTCCCTCGGCACGCCTCGGCGCAGCCGGGTCATGCGCGTCCTTGTTCCTGCTCGCGCAACGTCCACCGCACCCAGGTCGGAGCGAGGGCTGCGGTGAGAACGGCCGTCGTGGCCGTCGAGCCGAGCAGCGAATACGGATCGGCCTGAACTGAGCCGGACGCCACCACTCGCAGGGCGAGAACGACAAGGGAGGCAGTGAGGGCTCCGAGGCCGCCCACGATGGCCGGTACCCACGCGGCGCTGTTCCACGACCTCGCGGCCCTGGTGACGACGAGCGCCGCCGCAACCGCGGGAACAAGCGCGAGGCCCGGCGCCGACGACGCGGGCGGCGCGAGGTCGAGCAGGAGTGCCCCGGCGATCGCCCAGGCGACGGCGGACCACGCACCGCCGGTCACGCCTGCGGTGACGAGCAGGGGCACGAGCATCCACGGCGCCCAGGTGGGCACGAGGGGCAACACGGTGACGGCGAGCAGGAGCGTCATGACGAGCCAGGCAACCCGGCTCCACGCCACCGCGGAGGGACGAGCCACGATCGTCGTGGGCTCGCGCAGGGGCGTGCGACCGGGAGCACCGGGGGTTTCAGCAGCCACGCGCGCCATCAGTGGTTCTCCTGCGGCACGAGAACACCCACGACCTCGAGCGCACCGGGGTCGACGAAGGGACGCACGGCGGCGTTGCGCTCCGCCTGACCGTGGTCGGCCTCGACGCGGCTCACCTTCCCGAGCGGAATACCGGCGGGGTACGGGAACCCGTTCGGGCTGCCTGCCGTGACGACGGTGTCGCCGATGCGTACCGAACCTCCGTCGGCCACGACGAGGCTGACCTCGCTGCCGCTTCGCTTGGCCACACCCGCCGGCGCGCTCCCGCTGAGTCGGGCCAGGGAACGGGTGCGCTCGACGCGCGCCCCCACTACGGACGAGGGGTCGGCGAGCAGCGTGACCGTGGAGGAGTCGGCCCGGACTGCGGTGATGCGCCCCACGAGGCCGCGATTGCCCACGACGGCCTGCGAGAGTGAGATGCCGTCGCGCGAGCCGATGTCGAGTTCGACCTTCCGCTCGCTACCCGTTGAAGGTGCCGGCGTGAAGGCGACGGCATGACCGACGACAACATCGTGCTTGCCGCCCCCGAATCGTTCGGAGAGCGTTGCCGATTCCTCGACCGCTGCGAGTCGCTCCTCGGCCGATCGAGCGCGTTCGCTCACGGCCAGGTTCTCCTTCGTCAGGCGCTTCACCTCCGCGTCGCGCCCGGTGAGGGACGAGACGAGAGACGTCACGCCACGTGACAGGAGCGAACTGACGCCGTCGCGCACCGGCGGAACGAGGTTGACGACGAGCGCGATGACGAGGAGGACGGCGACACCGATGCGCCTGCGTCGGGCGCGCGACCGGGTACCGCGTCCCGGCGCAGCCACCGCCGCGGACGCACCCGAATCTCGCCTCAACGCTCCACCTGCGACAGCAGCGACCGCGTCGCTGCTGGATCCTCGACGCACGTGCCCGCGCCCGTGACGACCGCGGTCAGTGGATCCTCGGCCAACCGGACGGGAACGCCCAACTCGTGGCTCATGCGCACGTCCAGGCCGCGCAGCATCGCTCCCCCGCCGGTGAGGACGATGCCGCCGTCGAGGACGTCGCCGGCCAGTTCGGGAGGGCAGGAGTCGAGGGTGGAGCGCACCGTCTCGCAGATCGTGAGCAGGTGCGGTTCGAGGGCTCGGCGGATCTCCCCGCTCGTCAGCGTGACCGCGCGCGGAAGGCCCGTGATGAGGTCGCGACCGCGCACCTCGTGGGTGAGTTCGTGACTCATGGGGAAAGCCGAGCCGATGGCCGTCTTGATCGTCTCCGCGCTGCGCTCGCCGAGCAGGAGCGCGTACTCGTTCTTGACGTGGTTCGCGATGGCGTCGTCGAGGTCGTGGCCCCCGATGCGCACGGAGTGGGCACGCACGACGCCGCCGAGGCTCGTGACCGCGACATCGCTCGTGCCGCCGCCGATGTCGACAACCATCGCGCCGGCCGTCCCGTGAACGTTCAGGCCGGCACCGAGGGCAGCTGCGACCGCCTCTTCGATGACGTCGACCCGCCGCGCCCCGGCGCGCATCGCCGCGTCCTCGAGCGCGCGACGTTCGACGCCCGTCACCTCGGAAGGAACACAGACGACGATGCGCGGGCGGATGAGGCGCGACGGTCGGGAGCGGGCAATGAAGTAGCGCAACATCCGCTCGGCGGCGTCGGCGTCACTGATGACGCCCGCGGCGAGCGGACGCACGATGCGCACCTTCGCCGGAGCTCGCCCGAGCATCTCCTTGGCATCGGACCCTGCGGCGAGGAGCTGGCCCGTGGCAGCGTCGAGCGCGACCACGCTCGGTTCGTCGACGACGATGCCCTCCCCCGCTTCGTAGACGAGGGTGTTCGCGGTGCCGAGGTCGATCGCGAGGTCGCGGGACGGGTTTCTCAGGCGCTCGAACACGCCGCCGAGTATTTCAAACTCGGCTGGACGTTCGCGGCACGTCCACGCGGTCGACACCTCGACGCGGCAGCGGTGTTCACCCGCGCCGCTTCATGACGAGCAGTTCCCCGGCGCTGCGCACATACGGGTCGTTGTAGCGACCGGCCACCTCGAACCCGTGACGGGCGAACATCGCGGCGATGCGCTCGGAGGTCACCGGATCCAGGGCCCCGTACTCGCCCGGCGCGGCGGCACGCTGTTTGCCCTCGCGCGAGTTGAGCGAGACGGCATAGCGAATACCCTTGCCGCAGACGAGATCGACGTAGTTCTCGACGACGTCGGGCTCCATCTCCTGGAACGAGAAGGAGTTGACGAAGACCTCGAAATCCTCCTCGAGGTCCGGCAGACGGTAGTTCGGAACGACGCCGCTGTTCGGCACGGTGAGCGGGCCGGCATCCGGCCGGTCGAGGTACGTCGTCACACGATCACCGAACAGTTCGGTGAGGTACCAGGACGCAACGGTCAGGAGGGGTGGGATGTCGGCATCGACGTACCGCACGTTCTCGTCGCGGCTCATCAGGATCTCGCCGAGGGCGCCGAAGCCGCCGCCGATCTCGAGAAAGCTCGAAGGCGGTGCGTCGACGTGCTGCGACAGCGCGGCGAGAACGAGAAGGTAGTTGTTGTAGGCGCGTCCGACGGTGACCGCCGAATCGTCCTTCGTCACGGGGAACGCCTGCGGCGGACGGCCCACGCGACTCTCACCGTGCGAGCGCAGATCGAACGGCCACCGCTCGGTGTTCCACCACGCGCTCGCGACGTCGTGATCGCGCCACGCGTCGCGACTGCCGCTGAGTGCGGCCCGAAAGTATCCCGGGTTGACGCCCTCCCGGCTCGTTCGTGCCACGTCGAGGAGCTCTTCGCTCAACGCCGGGGAATAGCCGTCTCCATAGAGCGGATAGAACCAGAACGACGCGGTTGGCCAGCGCTTGAATTCCTCGAGGCCCCGCTCCTGCAGGTCGTGGAGAAGCTCACGCAGGCCGGGCCCCCAGAAGTTCGTCGGGCGGAACTGCTCGTTCACGCCCTCGATCTCACGCAAGGTTCGCTCGGTCAGGTCGTTCCACGATGCGCTCACGATGCCTCCTCGAGGTGAACTCGGGCGCCCGCGTTCAGGGTCTCACGTCTGCCGTTCGTCTTCTCGAAAACCACTCGCGCCGTTCGCCCTGCCACGGGCAGAATGAGGGTCGGCGCAGGCTCGCGCCCAGCGCACCGCGTGACCCCAGCTCACGCGGACGGCGTGAAGGGAAGCAGATTCTCGAGCCGAGCAACGCCTTCACCGCACATGCACACGTTCGGCTGCGGTTCATGCTGGGGATGACGCAGACCGTGAGGTGTGACATGACACGTGACCAGGATTTCAAGCGACTCGTGCGAGCTCGGATGCGCGAGACGGGTGAGAACTACACCCTCGCACGAAGCCACTTCGAGAACGCTTGGCGCAACTCCGCCAGGAACGACGCTCCACACGACGAAGCGAGCGCCGACACATCCGCATACGTCCGATCGTCCACCGCCGGCGCAACGGCCCATGAGCGCGCGTCGGCACAGCAGCGCCGCACGATTCGCCCGTTCTTCGACGCCGAGGGGCGCCGCTTGCTCTCCATCCCGACCAAACGAAGCACCCGCATGGCCGTGCTTCTCGATCTCGTGAGGCATTTCGAGCCAAATCGCGAGTACACCGAAGCCGAGGTGGGCGCTGTGCTCGCACCGGTCCATGAGGACGTCGCGTACCTGCGCCGCGAACTCGTCAACGTCGGCTACCTGACGCGCTCGGCCGGCATCTACCGGCTGGCCGAGCGAGCGCCGGAGCGTGACGTGCGCTGGGCACACGAGTTTCCCGAGTGGGAGCGGCTGTGGCTCCCGGCGTACCTGGCCGAAGCCGGGGTCAACCCCGGGTGACCCATCAAAAGCAAACGCAGCGGGGGGGCCCCCCCGGGGGGGCGCGGGGGGGGGGGGCGGGGGGGGGGCGGGGGGGGGGGGCCCCCCCCCGGGGGGGGGCGGGGGCGGTTCCTCGTCGAGCAGCCGATCGAGAAGGTCTTCGTCCAGGCCGGGCGGGTCGAAGGGGCCGCGGCGTCGGCGGTGTGCGAGCGCAAGGACGGCCGCTGCGCGGATGTCCTCACGCTCGACGGCGTCGGCGCCACGCCACGCGGCGTGCGCACTGGCCGTTCGCGCGATGACGATGTCGGCACGCATCCCGTCGACGTCGAAGCCGGCACATACGCGGGCGATGGTGCGCAGCGCCCACGGGGAAAGGACAACCCCTCCGACACGCTCCTGGGCCGCGGCGATGCGCTCTCGCAGGCGAGCCTGATGGCCCGCGAATCGTTCGAGGAACGCATCGGGGTTCGCGTCGAAGGCGAGGCGACGCGTGACGACTTCGGCGCGGACCTCGGGGTCACGCGAGGCTGCGACGTCGACGGAGAGGCCGAAGCGGTCGAGCAGCTGGGGGCGGAGTTCGCCCTCCTCGGGGTTCATCGTGCCGACGAGGACGAAACGGGCTGCGTGCGTCACCGACATGCCGTCACGCTCGACGGTGTTGCTGCCCATCGCGGACGCGTCGAGCAGGAGGTCGACGAGGTGGTCGTGCAGGAGGTTGACCTCGTCGACGTAGAGCAACCCGCGGTTGGCCTCGGCGAGCAGGCCGGGGCGGAACTCGGCGCTGCCGGCGCCCAAGGCCCGGGCCAGATCGAGCGAGCCACTGACTCGGTCGTCGCCGGCGCCGACGGGAAGTTCGACAAGACGGACCGGGCGACTCGTGGCGTCGCCGTCAGCGCTGTGCGGGCCGTCGGGGCAGTTCGGCTCCGGGGCGAGCGGGTCGCAGCTGTAGCGGCAGCCGGCGACGACGTCGATCCGGGGGAGCACGTCGACGAGCCCACGCACGATGGTCGACTTGGCCGTGCCCTTCTCACCGCGAACGAGCACACCACCGATGCCCGGTGAGATCGTTGTCAGTACGAGAGCCAACTCGAGGTCGTCGGCACCGACGACGGCCGTGAAGGGGTAACGGGACATCACGATTCCTCCTGACAAGTGACCGCGCTTGCCGTACGAGATGCCGCGGCTCGTGCACGCGGCAGGTGATGACGACGTCCTGGCTCGCTTCGAAGGGAAGCTCACAGTGGCGGGACCGCTCCGGATTCTCACCGGTATTCCTCGTCATGTAACCGGGAGACATCATGGCAGACGAGCACGCCGCGGTGGTGTCCGGGCTGACCCGAGGTTTCACCTTCCGTCAGTGGTCGCCGTCGGTGCTCAGCGTTGTCGTAGGGTGTCGGCCATGATCGAGGTCGTGGGCATCGGGGACGACGGGTGGAGTGGTCTCTCTGAAGCCTCACGACACCTCGTGGAACGGGCTGACACCGTCATCGGAAGCCCACGTCAGCTCGACCTGCTGCCGTCGATGGGACAGCAGGAACGGCGCACCCTGCCGTCGCCGCTGCGTGACAACCTGCAGTCGCTTGTCGGCGAATCAGGCAGGCACACAGTTGTTCTCGCATCCGGAGACCCGTTGTTGTCGGGCATCGGAACGACGCTGATCAAGGCAGTTGGTCGGGAGGCGGTGCGTGTCCACCCGGCGCTCTCGTCGGAGACGCTGGCCCGCGCTCGGATGGGGTGGTCGGCGGAGTCCGTCGACGTCGTCACCCTCGTCGGCCGCTCCACGGACCGTTTCCTTCCGTTCGTCACCCCTGGTGCCCGTCTCGTCCTGCTCTGTTCGGACGGTGACAGCCCCGCGGAGGTTGCACGCCTCGCCGTGGAGGCAGGCGCCGGAACTGCACAGCTCACCGCGTGGTGGCACCTCGGTGGCCAGAACGAGGGCTCGCACAGCACCACCTGCGCTGCGTGGGGTGACGAGCGCACCCCTGACCTCGTCGTCGTGTGCCTCGAGGTCGGTGTTCTCGACGCCGAGCCACAAGCCCTCGGGCCGGCCCCCGGTCGTGCCGACGACGCTTTCGAGCACGACGGACTCATCACGAAGCGAGACGTGCGTGCCACCGCCCTCGCCCGGCTGCGCCCGTGGCCCGGTCAGGTCCTGTGGGACCTCGGAGCCGGCTCGGGGGCCGTGGGGATCGAGTGGTGCCTCGCTGCCCCGCGGGCCCGCACGGTCGCCATCGAGCGCGATCCCGACCGTGCCGATCGGGTGACGCAGAACGCCGCCCGCTTCGGCGTCTCCTCCCGCGTGGACGTCCACGTCACCAGCACGAGCGCCGCCGTGCGCGACGACGACCTGCCTCGACCGGATGCCGTCTTCCTCGGCGGTGGACTGGATCGTGACGTCCTGGACGCCGCGATCGCAGCGTTGCGGCCCGGTGGTCGTCTCGTCGCCCACGCCGTGACGAGAGAGAGCGAAGCGCTGCTTCACGAGGTACACCGCACGCACGGCGGCGAACTCACCCGCCTCGCCGTCGAACACCTCGAGCCCCTCGGGCGCTTCCACGGCTGGAAGCCTGCCCGCAGCGTCGTTCAGTGGTGCCTGACGCGGCCCCCCAGGTCGAAGGAGTCCGCATGACCGTCAACTTCATCGGTGCCGGTCCGGGAGCGGCCGATCTCCTCACGCTGCGCGCCGTGAACCTGCTCGAGCGCTCGTCGGTGTGCCTGTTCGCCGGCACCTACCTCGACGCGGCCGTGCTCGCTCACCTGCCCGCCGACGCCGAACGTATCGACACGCAACGTCTCGACCTCGACGACATCACGCGCCTCATGGCCGAGGCTCACGCCCGCGGAGCGGACGTCGCGCGGCTGTGCTCGGGCGACCCGTCGATCTACTCGGCTCTCGCCGAGCAAACCCGACGACTCGACGCTCTCGGGGTGCCGTGGGAGGTCTGCCCGGGCGTGCCCGCCTACGCGGCCACAGCCGCCGTCATCGGACGGGAGCTCACGGCCCCTGAGGTGACGCAGTCGCTCGTCCTCACCCGCGCCCAGCGCGATTCGACGAAGATGCCGCCGGGGGAGGAGCTTGCGAACTTCGCCCGCACGGGTGCGACCCTCGCGCTGCACCTGGCAATCCGTCACACGGACCGGTTGTGCGCCGAACTCGCGGAGCACTACGGCCCGGAATGCCCGGTTGTCGTCGGGTACCGCGTGAGTACGCCCGAGCAGCTCGTCCTGCGCGGAACGCTGACCTCGATGCCTGCCCTGGTGGCAGATGCCGGGCTGCGTCAGGCCGCTGTCATCCTCGTCGGCCCTGCCCTCGCGAACGACGACTTCGTCGAGTCGCACCTCTACAGCGCGTGTCGCGAGCGTCCGACCGGCGACTGACGCTCGGCGCCCATCAGGCGGTACCTCAGCTGACGAAGCGCGGCGTCCAGACGCGGCCGTCCTCGGTCATCCGCGTCGAACTGGCGCCGACGATGACGAGGCACCCCATGTCGATCGTCTCCGGATCCAACTCGCCGAGCGTCGTCGTGCGCAGTTCCTCGGCGTCGCGACCGACGTGGCGAGCCACGGCCACCACCCGGTCGTGGGGCAGCTCCTCGCGCAGGACGGTGAGCGCGTCGCCGAACTGGTGCGGCCGGCTCGCCGATCGGGGGTTGTAGAAGGCCATGGCCAGATCGGCTTGGGCGCAGGCTCGCAGTCGCGCGTCGATGACATCCCACGGCTTGAGGCGGTCCGACAGCGAGATGAGCGCGTGATCGGCACCGAGGGCCGCGCCCGCGAGGGCCGACGCGGCATGAGCTGCCGTGATGCCAGGAACGACGTGCACGGTGACGTGGCGCAGACCGGCGTCGGCGTTCTCGCGCGCCTCGAACACCGCTGACGCCATGCCGAACACGCCCGCGTCGCCACCCGAGACCACTGCGACGTCCTCGCCGTCGGCGGCAAGGCGCAGCGCGAGGGCCCCTCGGTCGACTTCGACGGTGTTGCCGCTCGCGTGACGCGTCAGCCCGGGGCGCTGCGGCACGCGCTCGACGTACGGCGCGTACCCGATGACGTGGGCGACTCGACCCAGGACCTCGGTCGCTTCGGGGCTCAGCCAGCGGTCGGGACCGGGCCCGAGGCCGACGACGTGAACCGTCCCTACCGCGCCCGACGGGCTGGTTGACGGAGTCGGTGCGGATCCCTCCGCGCGGCCGGCAGCGTCAGCCCGCCTGTCGAGGCCGGGAACGACGACGAGCGCCATGTACGGCACGGTCTCGGGATCGACGTCGGCGACCGGCAGCACCCGTTCGCCGTCGCGGCTGGCCCGCTCGACGTACACGGCACGCTCGAGCAGGTTCGCCTGACGCAGTGCCTCACGCACATTGGCGAACGTGCGCCCGAGCTTCATGATGACGGCGGCGTCGGTGTCGGCGAGGCGACGCGCGAGTTCCGGCACGGGCAAGGTGCCCGGCAGAACCGTGAGCACGTCCTCGTGACGGCACAACCCTGAACCGATGGCCGCCGTCGCGCCGGAGACGGACGTGACGCCGGGAACCCGATGCGTCTCGAACTCCTCGGCGAGCAGGTCGTGGACGTACATCGACGAGCCGTAGAAGAAGGGGTCACCCTCCGCGAGGAGGACGACGGTGCGTCCCGCGCGCAGGTGCGCACCAAGCCGGGCGGCGCAGTCCAGGTAGAAGTCCGCCAGAGCGCCGTGATATCCGCGCGGATGGGCAGCCTCCCCGGTCGTCACGGGGTAGACGAGTTCCTCCTCGACGGCGGGCACCGCACGCTCGGCGAGGAGTTCGGCCACGATGGAACGCGCGATGCTCGATCGCTTCGGGCCCCGGTGGTAGGCGACGACATCCGCCGACTCCACGAGGCGGGCCGCTTTGAGGGTGAGGAGGTCGGGATCACCCGGCCCGAGCCCCACGACGTGCAGAGCTGCTGGTGCCGGTGCGCTCATGCCAGTTCGTCCCGCGTCGCGAGAGCGTTGATCGTGGCAGCAGCCATGGCCGATCCGCCCCGACGTCCGTGCACCGTGAGCCACGGCACCGGCCCGCCCTCGGGAGCGAAGGTGCTCAACGCGATCTTGGATTCGGCTGACCCGACGAAACCGACCGGCATGCCGATGATCGCCGCGGGGCGCGGGCCGCCGTCGGCGATGACCTCGAGGAGGTGGAACAGCGCCGTCGGAGCATTGCCGATCGCGACCACTGCGCCGTCGAGCCATGGCTCCCAGAGCGAGACAGCCGCCGCGGAGCGCGTCGTACGCCACTGGCGCGCGAGGTCGGGCACCGCCGGGTCACGCAAGGTGCAGCGCACCTCGTTGTCGGCCGGAAGGCGGCGGCGCGTCACGCCGTTCGCGAGCATGAACGAGTCGGTGAGAATGTTCGCGCCGGCGCTGAGGGCGTTGTGAACGGCGTCGGCGACGTCGGGGCTTCCCTCGATCTCACCGACGATGTCGACGTCGCCCGCCGCGTGGATGATGCGAACGGCCGCCGTGTGCAGTGACTCGGGCAGCGTTGACAGGTCGGCTTCTCGTCGGATGGTCGCGAACGACTCTCGGTAGATCGCCTGCCCGTCACGTTCGTACGCATACCGGCGGGTGGGGGGCGTCGTCATCGGTCACCTCGTGCGTCGGCCACGTCGTCGGCGCTGCGCGGCGCCACGACGAGGGTGTGGGTGGAAGTCGGTCGGCCGCAGGCTCGTTCGCAGCCCACGATGTGAAGGCGTCCGTCGGCCTCGGGGGCGGGGGTTGTGCGGGCGATCTCGACGGTGGGGGAGTCGGTGCGGCGGCAGAAGGGCGCGCCGATGCAGGCCGTCACACGGCGTCGCGGATCCGTCGCGCAGTGGAATCCGGCCGCAATCAGTTCATCGAGCGCCTCGGGCGACGTGTCGGCGGGTAGGACGAGGCTCCGGTGCGGCGTCACGACGATCCGTGCCGACGAGCCGAGGGTCGCGACCAGTGCTGCGACGAGGGTGGGCGTGAGGAAGCCCAGCGGTACGCCGAGTTCCGTCAGCTCCACGACGTTCGCGCCGATCGGCCCCGATCCGGCAGCGCGCCGAGACACGGTCGGTGCACTGTCGACGGTCTCGAAGCCGACGAACAACGGTGAGTCGGAAGGCAGGTCACGCACGTTCCACACGGCGTCCGAGTCACGGAGGGTGAGGAAGCGGTTCGCCACGCCGAGCAGAGCGCTCACGGCCTCGGCGGGGGAGCAGGGGCGCGACTGTCGCCCGGCGAGGAGGCGACCGGATGTGGGCGAGAACTGTTGGAACGCCACGTCGTACGGCGCGTCCAGCGAAGGGCCCGTCTCGTCGGAGAGTGCGAAGAGCCACCGTCCCGGAAGCGTGGCGAGGGCGTCGTCCCGCTGCAGTCGGTCATCGAGTTCGCTGACCAACCAGTCTAGTTCGGGCGACGGGTCGGCAACAATGTTGCGAACGCGCTCGTGGGTGGCCGAGGGGAGCAACCCCAGTCGCTCCACCGTCCGGACGAAGGGCTCCGGCAGCGGCTCGGGCAAGCCGCGGAGTTGAAGGTTGCCGCGTGACGTCAGCTGGACGAAGGGTGCCCCGAACTCCTCGGCGAGAGCGGAGATGTCGACCAATTCCGTTGTGTCGGTTCGTCCCCCAGGAAGTCGCAGCCGGACGATGGCGCCGTCGTCGGCTGCGAACGGTCGCAGCACTCCGGGGCAGCGATCGTGAATCTGGCGGGACGGCACGGCGCCAAGCATAGGCGTAAGCCAGGTAGGGTCGGGGCTGGTCGTGAGCTGCGGAACCCGGTGTGAATCCGGGACGGTCCCGCCACTGTGAGCCCTCGTGCAAGTCAGGAACGCCGCCGCGACCGGCTCGCCGGGAACCCGGGAGAGTCCACGAAGTCGACGTGAGCGCGGACACTCACGAAGGAGCGCCTGATGGCTCGTACTGCCCTGATCTCAACCTCCGACACGGACCTGCGCAGCGCGCGCTCCAGCGGTGCGGACTACGCCATCGCCAACCCGGCCCGGCCGCGCCCGATCGGCGAGGTCACCGACGGAGCTGACATCGTCGTCGTGCGCCTTCTCGGCGGGCCACAGGACCTCTTCGACGGCTTCGACGCCCTCGCTGCGTCAGGTGTCCCGGTCGTCGTCCTCGGCGGCGAGCAGGAGCCGAATGCGGCGCTCATCGAGTGCTCGACCACCCCGCCCGGCGTTGCCCGCCAGGCCCACGACTACCTCGCTCAGGGTGGCGCGACGAACCTCGCGTCACTGCACGCCTTCCTCAGCGACACCCTTCTGCTCACCGGTGAGGGCTTCGACCCGCCGGTCACGACCCCGTCGTGGGGTGTCCTCGAGCGCCCGGAAGCTCCCACGCCTGAGGGGCCCCGGGTCGGAGTGCTCTTCTACCGAGCCCAGTACGTCGCGGACAACGTCGCCTACGTCCACGCCCTGGCCGACGCTCTCGATGCCGCGGGTGGTGTCGGCGAACCGGTTTTCGTGTCGTCGCTGCGCGACCCCGAAGCCGAGCTGCTCGAGCACCTGCGTCGCTACGACGCCCTCGTCACCACGGTGCTCGCCGCGGGCGGCACGCGTCCGGCAAGTGCCGGCGCCGGTGAGGACGACGAGAGTTGGGACGTTCAGGCGTTGGCCGCGCTCGACGTGCCGATCGTCCAGGGGCTGTGCCTCACCTGGGGGCGTGAGGACTGGCTCGACTCCGACGACGGCATGACGCCGCTCGACGTGGCGACCCAGGTCGCCGTGCCCGAGTTCGACGGGCGCATCATCTCGGTGCCGTTCTCCTTCAAGGAGTTCGACGAGGACGGTCTCGCCACCTACGTGGCCGACCCCGAACGTTGTGCACGTGTCGCCGGCATCGTGCTCGGCCACGCCCGCCTGCGTCGGCTCGCGCCGTCCGAGCGCCGCATCGCCGTCGTGCTGTCGGCGTACCCGACGAAGCACTCCCGCATCGGTAACGCCGTGGGCCTCGACACGCCTGTCTCGACCATTCGGTTGCTGCGCGCCATGCGTGACGCGGGCTACGACCTCGGCGAGCCCGGTGCCATTCCCGGGCTCGACGGTGTCGGCGGGGAACACGGCGTCGCACCCGTCGACGACGAGCACCCGGACACCACAGCAGGCAACGCGCTCATCCACGCCCTCATCGCCGCTGGCGGGCAGGATCCGGACTGGCTGACGGATGCTCAGCTCGGCGACGCCCACGTCCGTATCCCTGCCGCGACCTACCTCCGTTGGTTCGACGCGCTACCGAGCGACCTCACCGACGCGATGCGCGAGCACTGGGGTGAAGCGCCCGGTGAGCTCTTCGTCGACCGCCAGGAGAACCCCGACGGTGACATCGTCGCGGCGGCCATGCGCAGCGGCAACCTCGTCATCCTCGTCCAGCCGCCGCGCGGGTTCGGCGAGAACCCGATCGCCATCTACCACGACCCCGACCTTCCGCCCACGCACCACTACCTCGCCACGTACCGCTGGCTCGAGGAGGAGTTCGGCGCGCACGCCGTCGTCCACATGGGCAAGCACGGCAACCTCGAATGGATGCCGGGCAAGAGCCTCGGGATGTCGGCCTCCTGCGGCACGGACGCGGCCCTCGGCAGCCTGCCGCTCATCTACCCGTTCCTCGTCAACGATCCGGGTGAGGGCACCGAGGCCAAGCGCCGAGCGCACGCGACGATCGTCGATCACCTCGTGCCGCCAATGGCCCGCGCCGAGGGGTACGGCGACATCGCGCGGCTCGAGCAGCTGCTCGACGAGTACGGAAACGTCTCGGTCATGGACCCGGCGAAGGCGCCCGCGCTTCGCGGTGAGATCTGGACCCTCATTCGGGCAGCGGAGCTGCACCACGACCTCGGTCTCGACGAGCAGCCGGACGAGGACGACTTCGACGAGTTCGTCATGCACGTCGACGGGTGGCTGTGCGAGATCAAGGACGTCCAGATCCGTGACGGTCTGCACGTTCTCGGGCGCGCGCCGGAGGGCGACGAACTCGTCAACCTCGTCGTGGCCATGCTCCAGTCCCGCCAGCTGTTCGGCGGCGGTGGTGACGGTGTTCCCGGCTTGCGGACCTCCCTCGGACTCGAGGTGACGAGCACCGATCGCACCGCGACGGACGCCGCGCAGGAGCGGGCACACGCCCTCGTCAGTGCCTTGGCGCAGGCGGGATGGTCAGCCGACGCGGTGTCCTCCATCGTCGCGGAGCAACTCGACGGTCTGTCCGACGTCGACCGCTCGGGCGTCGAGGCCTCGCTGACGTTCGCTGCAACCCAGGTCGTGCCCCGCCTCGCCCAGACGCCTGACGAGCTGACGGCCGTCCTCCATGCCCTCGACGGTGGGTACACGCCGGCCGGCCCTAGCGGCTCGCCGCTGCGCGGCCTCGTCAACGTGTTGCCGACGGGCCGCAACTTCTACTCGGTCGACCCCAAGGCCATTCCGAGCCGTCTCGCGTACGAGACGGGCACGGCCATGGCCGACTCGCTGCTCGCGAAGTACCGCGACGAGCACGGCGAGTGGCCCGAGTCCGTGGGCTTGTCCGCGTGGGGCACCTCGGCGATGCGGACGAGCGGCGACGACATCGGCGAGATCCTCGCCCTGCTGGGCGTCACGCCGACCTGGGACGAGCAGTCCCGCCGCGTCGTCGGCCTCGAGCCGATCCCGCTCGACGACCTCGGCCGGCCCCGCATCGACGTCACGGTGCGCATCTCGGGCTTCTTCCGTGACGCGTTCCCGCACGTCATCGCGATGCTGGACGACGCCGTCCGCCTCGTCGTCGACCTCGACGAACCCGACGACATGAACTTCGTGCGCGCCCACGCCCGCGCCGATGTCGAGGCCCACGGCGACGAGCGCCGGGCCCGCACGCGCGTGTTCGGTTCGAAGCCGGGCTCCTACGGTGCCGGTCTGCTGCAGGTCATGGACTCGGGCAACTGGCGCAGCGACGCCGACCTCGCCGAGGTGTACACGACCTGGGGCGGCTACGCGTACGGCCGCGACCTCGACGGCGCTCCGGCTCGCGACGACATGGAACGCAACTACCGCCGCATCAAGGTGGCGGCGAAGAACGTCGACAACCGCGAGTCGGACATCCTCGATTCGGACGACTACTTCCAGTACCACGGCGGCATGGTGGCCACGGTCAAGGCACTCACGGGTGAGGAGCCGGAGGCGTACGTCGGCGACTCGACGACGCCCGACGCCATCAGGACCCGCACGCTCACGGAGGAGACCTCGCGCATCTTCCGTGCGCGCGTCGTCAACCCGCGCTGGATCGCCGCGATGCGACGTCACGGATACAAGGGTGCCTTCGAACTGGCCGCCACCGTCGACTACCTCTTCGGCTTCGACGCGACGAGCCACGTCGTGCCCGACTGGATGTACGAGCAGATCGCCCAGTCCTACGTGCTCGACGAGCAGACGCAGGAGTTCATGCGCCACGCGAACCCGTGGGCGTTGCACGGCATCGTCGAGAAGCTCGGGGAGGCCGCCGACCGTGGCCTGTGGGAGAACCCGAGCCCGGAGACGATGGCCGCGATGCAGCAGGTCTACCTCGACGTCGAAGGGGAGCTGGAGCAGTGACGCCGTCGGGCGCGCCCCGACGACCGCGACCGACGGTCGGGGACGCCTCCTCCGCACGGGAACGCCGGGAGGATCCGCGCGGCTGGGCCATGGGCGAGCAGGTCACCGAGGCGCTCGGGCGGGTCATCGCCGGGCGACGTGACATCCGGCGGTACCGGCCGGATGCGATCGAGCCCGAGTTGCTCGAGCGGGTGCTCGAGGCGGGTCACAGCGCGCCGTCGGTTGGCCACAGCCAGCCGTGGCGGTTCGTCGTCGTTCGTTCACCCGAGACGCGCGAGCGCGCGGCGCACCTCGCGGACACGGCGCGGCTGCGTCAGGCACGCGACCTGCTGCCGGAGCGCGCGGCGCGCCTCCTCGACCTCAAGCTCGAGGGCCTGCGCGAAGCGCCCATCGGCATCGTCGTGGCCTGCGATCGGCGGACGCCGGCGAACGGAGTTCTCGGTCGGGCCACGTTCACCGAGACCGACGTCTGGTCGTGCGCGTGCGCCATCCAGAACATGTGGCTCACGGCGCGCTCGCTCGGCCTTGGGATGGGGTGGGTGACGCTCTTCGAGCCGTCCGACCTGGCCGCCCTCATCGGGGCACCCGAGGGAGTCGAGACGCTGGGGTGGATGTGCCTGGGCTGGCCGGACGAGCGCCCGCCGGGGCCCGGCCTGCAGCGCGCGTCCTGGTCGACGAAGCTGCCGCTCGAGGACGTCGTGCTCGAGGAGCGGTGGCCCGAGGGCGACGGGGCACCGGCGCAACCGCTGTCGCACCTGCGCGCGCCCGACGGCGACGCACTCGTCGAGGCAGGGGACGGTGCGGACACGCTCCTCGCACCGCCGGAGTCACTGGGCATCCTCGACCGGGCCCTCAACCGTGTCGTGGCGACGTCCGGTCCGCAGACCTCCGGAGGGCGCCTGATCCTGGCGGGTGCCGACCACCCCGTCGTCGAGCTCGGCGTCAGCGCCTACGAGCCGCACGTGACGGCCGACGTTCTCGGCCATGCCCTGGCCGACCCGAGCTCGCTCGGAGCGGCCCACGCCCGAGCCGCAGGTCTCGCGGTGGACGTCGTGGACGCCGGCGTGAGTGAGCCTGTCACCGGGGCGATCGATGCCCGACCCGGTGGAAAGCGAGGCAACCTTCGGGACGCCGACGCCCTCACCGACGACGATCTGGAGCGCTGCGTCACAGTCGGTGAGAACGTCGGGCGGCGGGCCGCCGCCGACGGACTGGTCGTCCTCGGCGAGGTGGGTGTCGGCAACACGACCGTGGCGGCCGCACTGACGTGCGCGCTGCTCGGCGTCGACGCCGACGACGTCGTCGGGCTCGGTTCGGGAGCCGACGCTGCGATGTCGAAGCGCAAGCTCGGGGTCGTCAGCGCCGCCTTGGAGCGTTCGGGAACCTTCGGCTCGGACGCCGACGCCGCCCGGCGAGCCCTGCGTTGTCTCGGAGGACCCGAGATCGCCGTCCTCACGGGAGTCTGCCTCGCAGCGGCGGACGACGGCACGACGATCGTGCTCGACGGACTCGCGACCTCCGTGGCCGCGCTCGTCGCGTGCCGTCTCGAGCCGGCGGTGCAGGGTTACCTCGTCGCTGGCCAGCGCAGCAGGGAGAAGGGGCACGCACTCGTCCTCACGGAACTCGGACTTGAGCCCTTGCTCGATCTGCGTCTGCGAGCCGGTGAAGGTGTCGGCGGAGTGCTCGCCGCCGGGATGCTCCTGCGCGGGCTCGAAGCACGCCGCGCGAGCATCAGGACGACCGACTGAGGCGCGTCACGACCGCCAGGGTGTGATGTAGTCGTTCGCCGGCCAGCCCTCCACAGCTGCCAGCAGTTCACCGGCCGTCGCACCGTCCAACTCCTCACGGATGATGTCCGCGTGGCCCGCGTGCCGAGCGAACTCCTCGACGTGGTGGACGTAGAGGTAGCGCAGCTTCGCCGGGCGAGCCTCGTCCATCCCGAACCACGGCATGGGCCCCACGGGCAGTTCTGCTTCCACATCACCCTCTCGACACATCTGCGTGTACTGGGCACGCACGTCGTCGAAGACACCGAGAAGCACGTCGAGCGTCTCCTCCGGGGTGGGCGTGAAGCTCGCGGCGAACGCCTCGAACGGCTGGTCGTGTTCGTGGTGTCCGGCGCCGGACAAGGACTGCTTCATGCAATAGACGATGTGCTTGACGATGCCGCTGATGCTGAGCGCACTGCGCAGGGGTGTCCGCCGGGCCTGCTCGTCGTCGAGGCCGTACGCGCTCGCACGGATCGCGTCGAGTTGGACGTCGAGGTAGTTGCACAAGGTGGTGCGTTCGTCGTCGATCTGGGGTAGGTACATGGCGGGTCCCTTTCGTCTTCGGCTCGTGCCGTACACCCATCAGAGCGCACCTTCCGGACAGGTTCGGTCCGCTGTGTCGGGCAGGATGAGCACATGGCGGAAACGACACACCGCGTCCTGCGCCTGCTCGGCCTCCTGGAATCGCGCACGTCCTGGCAGGGGCCGGAACTCGCGGAACGCCTCGGGGTGACCGAGCGCACGGTACGACGGGACGTGGTGCGTCTTCGTGAGCTCGGGTACCCGGTCGAGGGCGAACGTGGACTTGAGGGCGGATACCGCCTCGGCGCTGGTCGCGGTTTACCGCCGCTCGTGCTCGACGACGACGAGGCCGTGGCGATGGTCGCGTGTCTACGAATGGCGGCGCTTTCGGGCACCGATGAGATCGGTGAGGCGGCCCTTCGCGCGCTGACGAAGCTGGATCAAGTCCTCCCTCCGAGGCTTCGCGCTGTCGCCTCGGCTCTGGACGATGCCACGCGCGCACTGCCACGAACGCGGCCCCCGGTCGATCTGCGCGTGCTACAGCAATTGGCCACGGCACAGCGCGACCGGACGCTGGTGCGTTTCGGCTACCGCAAGGCCGACGGCGAGACGTCCTTGCGTGAAGTGGAACCTGGGCGACTCATCACCCAGGGAGAACGCTGGTATCTCCAGGCGTATGACCGAGGGCGTCAGGATTGGCGCGTGTTCCGACTCGATCGGATGGACGAGCTTCGCGTGACGTCCTGGTCGTTCGAGCCGAGGAAGGTGCCGCCTCATGATCATCACCGTGATCTGGAGGAGAGATTCGAGTGCGTCCTGCGCTTCGAGATGGCCGTCGACGTTTCGCGGGTGGCTCGCAGGGTCCCCGCGGCCTTCCGCGAAGGACTCGAGGCCACGGCCACAGGCTGCCGCTTTCGGGTGGGCGCGCTCAGTTGGAATGTTCTCGCGTGGGAGATGCTGGGCGTCGCCCGGGATCTCGAGAGTCCGGTTCGGGTTCCCGCGCAACCACACGCCGAGGCCTTCCGCTCGGCCTGTGACCGCATCACCCGCCAGATGCAGACGCTGGTGGTGGCGGGGGATTCGTCGGCGCCGCCGGTTGCCGTGGACGTGAGGCGTCAGGCTTCGGCCGCCGAGGGCGACGACACGGCACCAAGGGCGTAAACGTCCATGATCCAACCGTGCTCGGCGCGCAGCCGCGCGCGCAGGTCGACGATGTCGTCGATGACCTCGTCGAGCTGCCCGGAGCGCAACTCCTGTTGAGGTAGCCCGAGGTAGGCACCCCAGTGGAGGACGAGGTCGGGTGCCCGCTCCCGCAGGGCCGCACAGTGAAGCGAGCCGTCGAGCATGACGACGAACGCAGCGTCCGGGCTCCAGTCGGCTTCGAGTCGACGTCCGGTCGTGATGTGGATCGGCTTGCCGATCTCGTGCAGGACGATGCCGTGCTCGGCCGCGAGGGCCTGGAACGCCGATATGCCGGGTACGACGTGGACGTCGAAGTTGCGGGTAGCGCGCATCCGCTCGACGACGCGGATCGTCGAGTCGTAGAACGCCGGGTCACCCCAGACGAGGAAGCCAACGCTCACCTCGGGATCGAGGGCGTCGATCGTTTCGCCCCACAGCTGCGCGCGCGCCTCGTGCCAGTCGTCGACGCCTCGGCGGTACTGGCCGCCATCGCGCTGCGCGTCCGGCCCGCGCTCGGGGTCGGACAGCGTGACGAAGCGGTAGCTGCCCGGCTCGAGGTGGCGCCGGCACAGCTCTTCACGGACGGCCACGAGTTGGGCCCTGTCCTCGCCCTTGCCCGCGACGAGGAAGACGTCGACCTCGCGCATCGCGGCGATCGCGCCGAGAGTGAGGTGATCGGGCGCGCCGGCACCGATGCCGATGACGTTGACCCTTCTGCCGGTCACGGTGCCTCCTGGGCGAGTTCGAGAAGGTGATCGAGGTCGAGCGACGCCTCACACGCGTCAGCGAGGGCGTCGATCATCGCGCTGCGTCGCGCGCGGAAGCCTGGCGCCGTGAGGTCGGGCGTCCACGCGGAGCCGACCGCCGCTGCGACCTCGGCGAGCCAGGCGCGTCGGAAGCCGTCGTTCTCGAAGGTGCCGTGCCAGATCGTGCCCCACACCGAGCCCGAGGCCGAGCCGCCGGGGAACGTCGGTTCCGCGTCGACGACGCCGTGATGGATCTCGTACCCGTCGACGTCGTGGCCCTTCCACCGTTCATTCGGGCGGGCGAGCACCTTCTCGTCGTGGAACGTCACGCGGCCGGCGAGCACGCTCAACCCCGTGACGATGCCTGCGGACGATTCGACGGCGTCCTCGATCGTCTCGACGAGCATTTCGTACCCACCGCAGATGCCGAGCACCGGCCGACCCGCTGCTGCACGCTCGGTGACGACGGCGTCGAGGCCCTGGCGACGCAGCCATGCCAGGTCGTCGACGGTGGCACGGCTGCCGGGCAGGACGAGGAGGTCGGCTTCTCGGCAGCGATCGAGGTCGGTCGTGATGTGGACGTCGATGCCCGGTTCGGCGGCCAGCGCGTCGACGTCCGTCGCGTTCGACGTGCGCGGAAACGGCACGACAGCAACCGAAAGGCGCTCGGACATCGCGTCGTCGTCGGGTCGCCAGCGGCCGATCGACAGGGCGTCCTCCGAGTCGAGCCAGACGTCCGTGAGCCAGGGGAGCACCCCCGCGCACGAGAGGCCGGTTCGTCGACGGATCTCGTCGAGGCCAGGCGTGAGCACTGACGCGTCACCGCGGAACTTGTTGATGACGAACGTGCGAAGGAGCGCACGGTCCTCGTCGTCGAGCAACGCCCAGGTGCCGTAAAGCGCTGCGAGCACGCCGCCCCGGTCGATGTCGCCCACGAGGGCCACAGGTAGGCCGAAGCGCCTGGCCAGACCCATGTTGACGTAGTCACCCGCCCGAAGATTGATCTCCGCCGGGGAGCCTGCACCCTCGGTGACGACGAGGTCGACGCTCGCCCGGAGTTCCTCGTACGCGGCGAAGGCTGCTTCGGCCAGGTGGGTGCGGCCCGTCGCGTACTCACCGGCCTCGAGCCGCCCGGCGGGCTTGCCGCGCACGACGACGAACGCCTGCCGGTCGCTGCCCGGCTTGAGGAGCACAGGGTTGTGCACCCCGCTCGCCTCGACACCGGCCGCCTCGCACTGCAGGTACTGAGCGCGCCCGATCTCCGCGCCGTCGGCGCACACCATCGAGTTGTTCGACATGTTCTGCGCCTTGAACGGCGCGACGCGGACCCCCTGGCGCGCCCACGCGCGGCACAGGCCCGTGACGACGAGCGACTTGCCTGCGTCCGAGGACGTACCGGTCACGAGAAGGCCACTCACGAGCGTCCACCCTAACGGTCACGACGGCGTCTTCCGGGGCATGATGGTGCCGCCCGCGCCTGATCGGTGCGGCTCGTTGCGCGATAAGGGGCTCTCGAACGATGGCACGTTTCATTTCCTCCCGATACCAGGGCGATTCGTCGACGCAGATGTCGGTCATCGCCGACCGCGCCCGCGAGTTCGACGACGTCATCAACTTCAGCCTCGGCGACCCCGACCTCACCACCGACGAGGGCGTCGTCGACGCTGCCGCAGCCGACGCGAAGGCCGGGCACACGCACTACACCTCCAGCCTCGGCGACCCCGAACTGCGTGAGGCGATCGTCGAGATGTACCGCACCGATCACGCCCTCGAGCGCCCCGTCGACGACGTCATGGTGACGACGTCCGGTTGCCACGCGATGTGGCTCGTCATGGAGACGCTGCTCGACGACGGCGACGAGGTGCTCGTCATCGAGCCGTACTTCACGCCGTACCCGCACCAGGTCCGTCTCGCCCGCGGCGTGCCCGTCTTCGTGCCCACGCGCAAGGAGAACGGCTTCCAGGTCACCCGTGAGGATCTCGAGGCCGCCGTCACGCCGCGCACGCGGGCCCTCATCGTCAACACGCCCTGCAACCCGACGGGCGTCTCGTGGTCGCGCGCCGCGCTCGAGACCGTGGCCGAGGTGGCGAAGGAACACGACCTCGTCGTCATCGCGGACGACATCTACACATCGTTCACGTACACCGAGCCGTTCGTGCCCTTTGCCTCGCTGCCGGGCATGGGGGAGCGCACCATCACCGTCGGCTCCTTCAGCAAGGACTTCATGATGACGGGGTGGCGCGTCGGCTGGATCATGGCCCCGGCCGAGTTCGTCTCCACCGCGCGCGACGTCAACGAGAACAACGTCTTCACCGCGCCGTCGGTGAGCCAGCGTGCGGCTCTGCACGCCCTGGAGCGCCGTCACGAGTTGCAGCCCCCGGTCAAGGAGCTCTACCGCCGCCGTCTCGAGCGGGCGTACGAGCGCGTCCGGGCCCTTGCGAACATGGATGCCCTCGCACCGCAGGGGGCGATCTACCTGTGGGCTGACATCCGCGCGACGGGCCTCACGTCCGTCGAGTGCGCCGCGCGCATCGTCGAGGAGGCGCACATCCTCACCATTCCGGGAACGGCTTTCGGTGAGTCCGGTGAGGGCTTCCTACGCCTCGCCGTGACGGTTGGGGAGCAGCGCATCGACGAGGCCTTCGACCGGCTCGCCCGGATGAGCATTTTCAGCGATTCCGCTGCCGGAGAGTGACGTACCGCCAGCGCTGAGACGGGGGATTGACTACCATGGCGGATCGTGCCGTCCGGGCACAGGTTCGCCGAGGCTCCGGGGTCGTTGGGAGTTCGGTGAATTTCGACCAACCCCTCTGAGACTCTCGTGAACTCGATCTCCACACGTGCCCACGACCGCCTCGGTCTGCGTACGTCGCCCATCATCTTTTTCGGCTCGGCCTTCCTCATCGTCCTGTTCACCGCAGGGATGGGTCTGTTTCCGGGGCCGGTTCAGAAGTTCTTCGGTTCCATCGCGCACTGGTTGCGCTACGACATCGGCTGGTTCTACACGGCCGGCGCCACGCTCCTCGTCGTCTTCTCCGTCGGGCTCGCCATGAGCCGCTACGGCCGCATCAAGATCGGTGCGGACGACGCCGAACCCGAGTACTCGGGGCTCGCGTGGTTCGGCATGATGTTCGCCGCCGGCGTCGGCGCCGTCCTCATGTTCTGGGGCATCGCCGAGCCGATGAACCACTACGCGAACCCGCCGATGGGCGACAAGGCGTTCACCGACGCCGCCGCCTGGCAGGCCATCAACATCGCCAACTTCCACTTCGGCATCCACATGTGGGCCGTGCTCATCGTGCCCGGCCTGTCGTTCGGCTACTTCACCTACAAGCGCAACCTGCCGCCACGTGTCTCCTCGGCGTTCCACCCGGTCCTGGGTGACCGCATCCACGGTCCGATCGGACGCACGATCGACATCATCTCGATCGTCGCCACCGTCTTCGGTCTTGCCGTGTCGACGGGTCTCGGTGCGCTGCAGATCAACTCCGGTATGAAGTACGTCTTCGGCGTGCCGATCTCCGGCATGGTGCAGGCTGCGATCCTCGCGGTGATCACCGCTGCAGCGCTGACGTCCGTGCTCGCGGGTATGGACAAGGGCGTCAAGCGCCTCTCGTACGCGAACATCATCCTCGCGATCGCGCTCATGCTCTTCATCCTCATGAACGCGGCGTCGACGTCCGACCTCATGCGCAGCATCATCGAGGCGTCCGGTCGCTACCTCAGTGCCCTGCCGGTGCTCAGCACCTTCAACGACAGCTTCGGTCACGGCCAGTGGTCGGGTGACTGGACCGTCTTCTACTGGGCCTGGACGGTGACCTGGGCGCCCTTCGTCGGCATGTTCGTCGCGAAGATCTCCCGCGGCCGGAGCATCCGTGCCTTCGTGGCCGCGTCCCTCGGCCTGCCGACCGCGTTTGTCGTCGTCTGGATGTCGATCTACGGCTTCTCGGCCATCACCTCCGATCGCGCGAGCGCGGACAAGCCGGGTACCGGTGGCGAGCTGACGAAGACGATCGTCGATGACGGCCGCGTGCAGGACGCCCTGTTCCAGTTCCTCAAGGACATGCCGCTCTACGGCGTCACGGCGACCCTGGCCCTCATCGTCATCGTCGTCTTCTTCGTCACCTCGATCGATTCGGGTGCCCTCGTGCTCGACGCCATGGCGAACGGCCACGAGGACATGGGGACGCGCCGTCAGCGCGTGTTCTGGTCGCTGTCGGTCGGAGCCGTCTGTGCGGCGATCATCCTCACCGCCGGCGACAACGGCCTCAACGCGCTGCAGGAGGTCATCATCGTCATCGGCTTCCCGGTCATGATCCTGACGATCCTCCAGGCGTTCCTCCTGCTGCAGGCGCTGCGCGAGGACGCGGGCGCGGCGAAGCCGATCCGCACGCGACAGTGGAAGAAGGTTCTCCCGCAGGAGGAGTACGAGCGCCGCGCGGCCGAGAACAGCGAGGACATGGACGAGTACGTCGTCCTGCCCGAGTTCGAGATCGGCACCGAGCCCGAATACGAGACGCACACCCCGACGACCTCGCACACGCAGGCTCTCGCGGCCCGTCGCGCGGCCGTGTCGATCGGTCTCACGGGCGCCGTGGCCTCCGGAAAGTCGGTCGTCGCCGACGAGTTCGAGCGTCGCGGCGCAGTGGTCGTCGAGTTCGACGAGCTCATGCGAGAGGTGCTCACACCGGGCCACGAGACGCTCGAGGACCTGCGCGCGGTCTTCTCCGAGGAGATCGTCCACCCCGACGGCACGATCGACTGGGAAACGCTCGACGGCCTGACGACGGAGAGCCACTCCGCCCGTCGGCGCCTGTACGACGTGGTCGGGCCTGCCGTCCGCGAGGTGGCCGACGCTCGGGCCAAGGCGGTCGGCGAGGATTCCGTTCTCGTACTCGACCTCGCGCTGCTCACCGAGTCGACGCCGCGCGACTTCGACCAGGTCGTCGTCGTGTCGGCTCCGGTCGAGCTGCGCGTGGGGCGCCTCATGGAGGAGCGCGGTCTCACCCGCGAGCAAGCATGGGCGGAGATCGACGCCGACACCCAGCAGAGCGAGCGCGAGGACGCTGCGGACTTCGTCATGGAGAATGCAGGAACACGCGACGAACTGCGTGAGCTCGTCGACGCACACTGGGACGAGCACGTGCAGCCGGTGCTCGACGCGACGAGCGCTCACGCGGGCAGCTGACGATCGAGGAGAGACGATGAGTGGCACCGAGCAGCACACGAGCGAGCGAGGCCTGCGGGTCGGGCTGACCGGCGGTATCGGCTCCGGAAAGTCCACCGTGGCGCGCACGTTCGCGCAGCTCGGTGCCCTCGTCGTCGATTCGGACGCGATCCAGCGCCTCGTCGTGGCGCCCGGCTCCGACGGCCTCCGCGCGATCGTCGAGGAGTTCGGGGAAGCGATGCTGACCGCCGACGGTGAGTTGAACCGCCCTGCGATGGCAGAGCTCGTCTTCGCCGACGAGACGGCCCGGCGGCGACTCGAAGGCATCACGCACCCCCTCATCGCGCAGGAGACGGCGCGACAGATGGGCAAGGCCGCGTCGGGGCAGGTCGTGGTCCACGACATTCCGTTGCTCGTCGAGTTGGGGTACGCGGACAAGTACGACCTCGTCGTCATCGTCGATGCGCCGGAAGAGGTGCGCCTCGAGCGCCTCGTCGCCGACCGGGGCATGACGAAGGAAGCGGCGCTCTCACGCATCCGCTCACAGGCCACAACGGAGCAGCGCCGTGCCGTGGCCGACGTGTGGATCGACAACACGGGCACCCCCGAGGAGCTGCGCGAGCAGGCATCGGAGGTCTGGACGATGCACGTCGAGCCGTCGGTTCATCACTGACTTACGGATGGCGCCCCCAGCCGTGCGGGTGGCCTCGAGTGGCATCAGGACCCCGTGATTCCGGGGTTGTCGGTGCCCGGACGTAGGGTTTGACCATGCGTCCAGTGACTGACATCCAGCGCCGCGTTGCGCCGTTCAAGGTCGAGTCGGAGTATCAGCCCGCCGGCGACCAGCCGAAGGCCATCGCCGAGCTCTCCCAGCGCGTCAACGCGGGGGAGAAGGACATCGTCCTCCTGGGCGCCACCGGTACCGGTAAGTCCGCGACGACGGCCTGGCTCATCGAGCAGGTGCAACGCCCGACCCTCGTGCTCGCGCCGAACAAGACACTGGCCGCGCAGCTTGCCAACGAGTTCCGCGAGCTGCTGCCGCACAACGCCGTCGAGTACTTCGTCAGTTACTACGACTACTACCAGCCAGAGGCGTATGTACCGCAGACGGACACGTACATCGAGAAGGACTCCTCGATCAACGAGGAGGTCGAGCGACTGCGTCACTCGGCCACGAACTCCCTGCTCACCCGCCGGGACGTCGTCGTCGTCGCGTCGGTGTCCTGCATCTACGGTCTCGGTACCCCGCAGGAGTACGTCGACCGGATGGCCCGGCTGAAGGTCGGCCAGGAGATCAACCGTGACGAGTTGCTGCGCCGCTTCGTCACCATGCAGTACACGCGCAACGACATGGCCTTCACGCGCGGCACGTTCCGGGTGCGCGGCGACACGGTGGAGATCATCCCGGTGTACGAGGAACTGGCCATTCGCATCGAGTTCTTCGGCGACGAGATCGACCGGCTCTACACCCTCCACCCGTTGACGGGCGAGATCGTCAACGACGAGGAGGAGATGTACGTTTTCCCGGCCACGCACTACGTGGCCGGCCCCGAGCGCATGGAACGCGCCATCAAGGGCATCGAGGTCGAACTCGGTGACCAACTCCAGCGGTTCGAGACCGAGGGCAAGATGCTCGAGGCGCAGCGCCTGCGGATGCGCACGACGTACGACATCGAGATGATGCGTCAGGTCGGCTCGTGTGCGGGCATCGAGAACTACAGCCGCCACATGGACGGCCGTGAGTCGGGCTCCGCCCCGAACACGCTGCTCGACTACTTCCCCGAGGACTTCCTGCTCGTCATCGACGAGTCGCACCAGACGGTGCCGCAGATCGGCGCGATGTACGAGGGCGACATGTCGCGCAAGCGCACCCTCGTCGACCACGGTTTCCGCCTGCCGAGCGCGATGGACAACCGTCCCCTCAAGTGGGAGGAGTTCCTCGAGCGCATCGGCCAGACCGTCTACCTGTCGGCCACGCCGGGCGACTACGAGATGGCCAAGAGCGACGGTTACGTCGAGCAGGTCATTCGCCCCACCGGCCTCGTCGACCCGGAGATCGTTCTCAAGCCGACGAAGGGCCAGATCGACGACCTGCTCGGCGAGATCCGCACGCGTACCGAGAAGAACGAACGCGTCCTCGTCACCACCCTGACGAAGAAGATGGCCGAGGACCTCACCGACTATCTCCTCGACAAGGGCGTTCGGGTTCGGTACCTGCACTCCGAGGTCGACACCCTGCGCCGCGTCGAACTCCTGCGCGAACTGCGCATGGGTGAGTACGACGTGCTCGTCGGCATCAACCTGCTCCGCGAGGGTCTCGACCTGCCCGAGGTCTCGCTCGTGTCGATCCTCGACGCCGACAAGGAAGGCTTCCTGCGCTCGGCGCGAAGCCTCATCCAGACCGTCGGCCGTGCCGCCCGAAACGTCTCGGGTCAGGTGCACATGTACGCCGACAAGATCACCCCGTCGATGCAGGAGGCGATCGACGAGACCACGCGTCGTCGCGAGAAGCAGGTGGCCTACAACACCGAGCACGGGGTCGACCCGCAGCCGCTGCGCAAGAAGATCGCCGACATCACCGACATGCTGCAGCGTGAGGACGCCGACACGGACGCCCTGCTCGGTTCCGGCCGTTCGATGAGCCGCGGCAAGGGCCACGGTGGCACAGGAGCCGCCACGGCCGACGCCGACGTCGCCACGGGCGGTCGCAAGGGCTCGAGCAGCGCCGACCTAGCGGGGCTCATCCAGGAACTCACGGCACAGATGCACGAGGCCGCAGCAGAGCTTCAGTTCGAACTGGCAGCTCGCCTGCGCGACGAGTTGCGTGACCTCAAGAAGGAGCTGCGCCAGATGACGGAGGGCCAGAAGTAGGCGCCCACGCTGCGCTCAGGGGGCATCGGTATTCTTGAACGCATGACGATCACGCGTTTGTTCAAGGGTTTCGCGCTGGCCGAAGCCATCTCCTGGGGTCTGCTGCTCATCGGCATGTTCTTCAAGTGGATCCTGAAGACCACCGAGATGGGTGTGCAGATCGCCGGCCCCATCCACGGCGTCATGTTCATCGGCTACGTGCTGTGTGCGCTCAAGCTGTGGCAGGAGAAGAGCTGGCCGGGCAAGACGATCGGTCTCGCCCTCGTCAGCGCCGTCATCCCGTTCATGACGATCTGGTTCGAGAAGCGCGCCGAGCGTGCAGGCGAACTCGACACCCCGGCCGCCGGCCCGCGCGTCACGGCCTGACGCCCCCGCCGGACGAGAAAGCGCCCGGTCCGGGCAGCCTTGAGCTGCCGGACCGGGCGCTTCGTCGTTCTCGCCGGTCGTCCGTTCACCAGCCTCGTTCGCGCCATTCGTCGAGGTGCGGACGTTCGGTGGCGAGGCTCGTGTCGTCACCGTGGCCGGGGTGCACGACGGCGTCGTCGAAACGGCCGAATATCCGATCCCTGACCGAGGCGAACAGTTCGTCGAAGGACTGCTCGTCGCTGTGGTTCGTGGCACCCACGCCGCCGGGAAACAGGGTGTCTCCGGTCCAGACGTGCGGCGTCGAACCGTCCTCGGGCGACCAGCTGAGGACGACGCTGCCCGGTGTGTGCCCGGGCACGTGGTGCGCCGTGAGCGTCTGTTCGCCGAGCGTGACGGTGTCCCCGTCGGCGAGCGTGCGGCTCGGCTCGACGGGCAGTTCCGGTCCGTCGAGTTCGCCGGCCATCGTCTCGCGGGCCAGAGGTGCGATCTCCGGCAGGGCCCGGTGGTGATCCCAGTGCTTGTGGGTCGTCACGACGCCGACGAGGGCTTCGTCCTCGACCTGCGCCTCGGCGAGCAGCTCACGGATAGCCGCGGCGTCGTCGGCGGCGTCCACGAGCAACGCCTCACCGGTGGCGGCGTCCTTGAGCAGGTAGACGTTGTTGTGCATGTCCGAGACCGACAGCTTCCACATCGTGAGGCCGGGAAGGTCGAGGCGCGACGGCGCCTGGCCGGGCTGGACGTCCGAAACGTAACTCATGCGATCTCCTCGTCGGGGTAGTCGTTCGACGCGATGCGTGCCTCGTGGAGGTCGTAGGCCGCACCGATGAGCGTGAGGTGGCTGAAGGCCTGCGGGAAGTTGCCCACCTGACGCATTTCCTCGGGGTCGTACTCCTCGGCGAGCAGGCCCACGTCGTTCGGCAGGTCGCACAGGCGGTCGAACAGCTCGCAGGCCTTGTCGAGCTCGCCGATCTTCGCGTAGGCCGAGACGAGCCAGAACGAGCACGCGAGGAACGGGTGCTCGTCGCCCGCGAGGCCGTCGACGCCCGACTGGGTGCGGTAGCGCAGGAGGAACCCGCCGCGCATGAGGTCGTTCTCGATGGCGCGCACGGTGCCGATGACGCGGGGGTCGTCACCGGGCAGGAACCCGATGAGAGGGATGAGCAGCAGGGAGGCGTCCACCTCGTCGGTGTTGTAGTGCTGCGTGAAGGTGTTCTTGTCCGTGTTGAAGCCCTTCGTCAGCACCTCCTCACGCACGAGGTCGCGGATCTCGCGCCAGCGCTCGACGTCACCGGGCAGGTCGTGCTCCTCGACGGCCTGGATCGCGCGGTCGAAGGCCGCCCACACCATGACGCGCGAGTGCGTGAAGTGCTGCAGGGGCCCGCGGATCTCCCACAGGCCGTTGTCCGGCTCGTCCCAGTGATCCGCGAGCTCGTTGACGAGCGCAGCCTGGATCGCCCAACTCTGTTGGCTCTCCTGCCCGCCGAGGTCGCGAGCGGACTCGAAGGCGATCATGACCTCGCCGAGGACATCCGTCTGCTTCTGGTCGACGGCGCCGTTGCCCACGCGGACCGGTCGGCTGTTCGCGTACCCGGGCAGGTGGTCGAGTTCGCGTTCGGCGAGTTCACGCCCACCGTCGATCGTGTACATGATCTGCATGTCCTCGGGATCACCGGCGAGGGCGCGCACGAGCCACTCACGCCACTTCAGCGTGGCCTCGATGTAGCCAGCGCGCAGCAGGGACTCGAGGCCCAGCGAGGCGTCGCGCAGCCAGCAGTAGCGGTAGTCCCAGTTCCGTTCGCCGCCGATGTGCTCGGGAAGCGACGTCGTGGGAGCTGCGACGATGCCGCCGCGCCGGCTGTCGGTGAGCAGGTCGAGCACGAGCAGGCTGCGCTTGACGACCTCGGCGTGCGGGCCGTTGTACGTGCAGTGGCTCACCCAGTTCTCCCAGCGATCGAGGGAGGCTGCGATGCGACGGTCGGTGTCGAGGGGAACGGGGATCGGCTTGTAGCTGGGCACCCAGGTGACGCTGAAGTCGTAGCGTTCACCGGCCTTGACCTCGAAGTGGTCACGGTGACGGCCCTCGTCACCGACGGGCAGTCGGTCGCCGCGGAAGATGAGCATGTCGGGCCCGGCGATCGCGACGAGCACCTCCTCGTCCTCGCTGTGGCCGGGGTGGTGGCTGACCCACGGCTTCACCTTGCCGTAGCCGAAGCGGACGATGAGCTCCTGCTCCATCGCCACGGTGCCCTCGAGACCCTCGACGCGGCGTAGCACGTCGGCGCGGCCGTCGCTCACGGGCATGAGGTCGGTGACGCGCACCTTGCCGGTCGGCGTCTCGTGGATGGTCTCGAGGACGAAGCTGTTGCCCCGGTAGCTGCGCGTGGTCGTTGCCTCGTCGGAAGGACCCAGCAGCCAACGGCCGTGGTCGGGGGTACCGAGAAGGGCGGTGAAGCAACTCGAGGAGTCGAACCGGGGGAGGCACAACCAGTCGACGGAGCCCCGGAGGCTGATGAGGGCCGCTGTCTCGGTGTCGCCGATGATCGCGTAGTCCTCGATCGGGGTGTGGTTTGCCTCGGAAAGGGTGGTGTCGGCAGGCATGAGGGCCAGCCTAGTCCGCGGTTGTCGGTGGTCGCACCTAGCATGGAGCCGTGCCGAATTCTCAGAACTCCCAGGCCGCCGAGCGACGTTCGAGCGCTTCCGCCGTCGCGCGTCGCGGCCACGATCACCTGCTCGTGCGTGGTGCACGTGAGCACAACCTCAAGAACGTCTCGATCGAGATCCCGCGTGACGCGCTCGTCGTCTTCACGGGCCTGTCCGGTTCGGGCAAGTCGTCGCTCGCGTTCGACACGATTTTCGCCGAGGGCCAGCGTCGCTACGTCGAGTCGCTGTCGGCGTACGCGCGTCAGTTCCTCGGGCAGATGGACAAGCCCGACGTCGACTTCATCGAAGGTCTGAGCCCGGCCGTCTCGATCGACCAGAAGAGCACGAACCGCAACCCGCGCTCCACCGTGGGCACCATCACGGAGGTCTACGACTACTTCCGTCTGCTCTTCGCGCGCGCCGGTCGTCCGCACTGCCCCGTCTGTGGCGAGCCGGTCGGCAGCCAGACCCCGCAGCAGATCGTCGACAGCATCCAGGAGCTGCCCGAGCGCACGCGCTACCAGGTGCTCGCCCCCGTGGTCCGGGCGCGCAAGGGCGAGTACGTCGACCTGTTCGCCGAACTGCAGACGAAGGGCTTCTCGCGCGCCCGCGTCGACGGCGAGATCGTGTCGCTCACCGAACCGCCGGTGCTCGAGAAGCAGAAGAAGCACACCATCGACGTCGTGGTCGACCGCCTCGTCGCGAAGGGCCCCGACGACACGAGCGGACGCCAGCGCCTCACCGACTCCGTCGAGACAGCTCTCGGCCTTGCCGACGGACTCGTCGTCGTCGAAAAGGTCGTGCGTGAGGGCGAGGAGGTCGAGGGGCCGCTCGAGCGCCGCTACTCGGAGAAGCTCGCGTGCCCCAACGACCACCCGCTGTCGATGGACGCCATCGAGCCTCGCTCGTTCTCCTTCAACAGCCCGTTCGGTGCCTGCCCCGAGTGCACCGGCCTCGGTACGGAACTCCAGGTCGACCCCGACCTCGTCGTGCCCGACGAGGACAAGACGCTGCGAGACGGGGCCATCCTCCCGTGGGCGCAGGGCTCGGGTGCGGCCGACTACTTCATCCGCGTGATGAAGGCGCTCGGCGACGAGCAGGGCTTCGACCTCGACACACCCTGGCGTGCCCTGCCCACCCGCGCCCGCACCATGCTGCTCGAGGGCAAGAACCACAAGGTTCACGTGCGCTACCGCAACCGCTACGGGCGTGAGCGCTCGTACTCGACGGGCTTCGAGGGCGTCATCCCGTTCGTCAAGCGTCGCCACTCCGAGACGGAGTCCGAGTGGAGTCGTGAGCGCTACGAGGGCTACATGCGTGAGGTCCCGTGCCCGGTGTGCAAGGGTGCCCGACTCAAGCCGGAGTCGCTCGCCGTCACCATCGGTGGCAAGTCGATCGCCGAGGTCTGCGCCCTGCCCATCTCGGAGTCCGCGTACTTCCTCGACGGGGTCGACTTCGACTCGCGTGAGCGTCAGATCGCCGAGCGCGTCATCAAGGAGATCGGCGCTCGCCTGGGCTTTCTGCTCGACGTCGGCCTCGACTACCTCTCGCTCGACCGGCCGGCCGGCACCCTCTCGGGTGGCGAGGCTCAGCGCATCCGCCTGGCCACGCAGATCGGTTCCGGCCTCGTGGGTGTGCTCTACGTGCTCGACGAGCCCTCCATCGGTCTCCACCAGCGCGACAACCACCGCCTCATCGAGACGCTGACCCGTCTGCGCGACCTCGGCAACACCCTCATCGTCGTCGAGCACGACGAGGACACCATCGAGACGGCCGACTGGATCGTCGACATCGGTCCCGGTGCCGGCGAGCACGGGGGTGAGGTCGTCTACTCCGGACCTGTCGAGGGCCTCATCAAGGAGAAGCGCTCGATCACGGGTGGCTACCTCTCCGGCCGCCTGTCGATTCCCGTTCCCCCGACGCGTCGCGGACAGGACGGGCGGCAGGTCGTCGTCGAGGGGGCTCGCGAGCACACGCTGAAGAACGTCGACGTTGCCTTCCCGCTGGGCAACCTCGTTGTCGTCACCGGGGTCTCCGGCTCCGGAAAGTCGACCCTCGTCAACGACATCCTCTACACGTCGCTCGCCAACGAGCTCAACGGCGCACGACAGGTGGCGGGGCGTCACAAGCGCGTCACCGGCATGCAGCAACTCGACAAGGTTGTCCACGTCGATCAGAGCCCCATCGGGCGTACCCCGCGAAGCAACCCGGCCACGTACACTGGTGTGTTCGACAACATCCGCAAGCTCTTCGCCGAGACGCAGGAGGCGAAGGTGCGCGGTTACCAGCCGGGCCGTTTCTCCTTCAACGTCAAGGGCGGTCGCTGCGAGGCCTGCTCGGGTGACGGCACGCTCAAGATCGAGATGAACTTCCTGCCCGACGTGTACGTGCCCTGTGAGGTGTGCCACGGTGCGCGCTACAACCGTGAGACGCTCGAGGTGCACTTCAAGGGCAAGACGATCGCCGAGGTCCTCGACATGCCGATCGAGGAGGCCGCCGACTTCTTCGAAGCGGTTCCGGCCATCGCGCGTCACATGCGCACCCTCGTCGACGTGGGGCTCGGCTACGTCCGCCTCGGTCAGCCCGCGCCGACGCTCTCGGGTGGTGAGGCCCAGCGCGTCAAGCTCGCGAGCGAGTTGCAGAAGCGATCCGCCGGACGCACCATCTACGTGCTCGACGAGCCGACCACGGGCCTGCACTTCGAGGACATCCGTAAGCTGCTCGACGTCATCCAGGGTCTGGCCGACAAGGGCAACACGGTCGTCGTCATCGAGCACAACCTCGACGTCATCAAGTGCGCCGACTGGGTCATCGACATGGGTCCCGAGGGCGGCTTCCGCGGTGGCACGGTCGTTGCCGAGGGAACTCCGGAGCAAATCGCGCAGGTTGCCGAGAGCCACACCGGTCGCTTCCTCGCGCCGGTGCTCGAGAAGGCGGGCGTGACGCCGCAGATCGTGCCGCAGAAGGCCGTCGAGCCGATTGCGCGCGGTCCGCGGGCCGCCAAGAAGGCGGCGGAGAAGAAGGCCGCAGCGGCCACCACGAGCGCCACGAAGAGCAGTTCGTCGACGAAGACCACCACCAAGAGGACGGCGAAGAAGGCGGCACCCGCCGCCGGGAAGGCGAAGAAGTCATGACGTCACTGAGCAACGAGATCTCCCGCCGCAGCGCGCTCACTGCCACGACGGCCGTCGTCGGCACGGGGCTTCTCGCTGCCTGCGGCGGTGGTGACGACGCTCCGGCGGCCAAGAAGGTCGATATCAGCGTTGATGCATCGAACGTTCCGGTCGGTGGCGGCTTCATCGACCGCACCAACAGCGTCGTCGTCACCCAGCCGACCAAGGGCTCCTACAAGGCGTTCTCGTCGGTCTGCCCCCACCAGGGTTGCCAGGTCGGCCAGGTCACCGAAGAAGCCATCGTCTGCACCTGCCACGGCAGCCGTTTCGACCCCAAGACGGGTGACGTCACCGCCGGCCCGGCGGAGAAGGGGCTTCCCGCCAAGCAGGTCGCCGTGCAGGGCGCGAAGCTGCACGTCACCGGCTGATGGCCGATCCCCGCACCTACCGCCCGAAGACGGGCGACATCCCCACGGACGCCGGCGTCTACCGCTTCCGCGACCGTGACGGACGTGTCATCTACGTCGGCAAGGCGAAGTCCCTGCGTTCGCGCCTCACGAGCTACTTCCAGGACCTGCGTCTGCTTCACCCGCGGACGCGCACGATGGTGACCACGGCAGCCTCCGTCGAGTGGACGGTCGTGCGCAACGAGGTCGAGGCACTTCAGCTCGAGTACGCGTGGATCAAGGAGTACGACCCGCGCTTCAACGTGAAGTACCGCGACGACAAGTCGTACCCGTACCTCGCGGTGACGATGTCCGACGAGGTGCCGCGGGCGCAGGTCATGCGCGGACGCAAGAAGCCAGGCACCCGCTACTTCGGACCGTTCACCCACGCGTGGGCCATCCGCGACACCCTCGACCAGCTCATGCGCGTGTTTCCCATGCGCACGTGCAGCGCGGGCGTCTACCGCCGCGCCGAGGCCTCCGGACGCCCGTGCCTGCTCGGCTACATCGACAAGTGCAGTGCTCCGTGTGTCGGCAACGTGACGCACGAGGAGCACCGCGCCATCGCCGAGGACTTCTGCGCGTTCATGGCGGGGGATTCGGCGCGGTTCACGCGCGACATCGAGCGTCGCATGAAGGCGGCGTCGGCCGAACTCGACTTCGAGCAGGCCGCGCGCTTGCGTGACGATCTCGGTGCCCTCGAGAAGGTGCTGCAGAAGTCGGCCATCGTCTTCGACGACGCCACGGACGCCGACGTCTTCGGTCTCGTCGAGGACGAGCTCGAGGCCGCAGTCCAGGTCTTCCACGTCCGAGGTGGGCGCATTCGAGGACAGCGCGGCTGGGTCACCGACAAGGCCAGCGAGGCGGGCGTCGGAACCCCGGAACTCATCGAGCGGATCCTGCTCGAGGTGTACGGAGAACGCGAGGGCAAGGACGACGTTCCCCGCGAAGTGCTCGTGCCCGTCCTACCGGGCGAACCCGACGACGTGCGTGACTGGCTGCGCCAGCGTCGCGGCGGCGTGGTCGACCTGCGCGTCCCGCAGCGTGGTGACAAGCGAAAACTCGCCGCCACCGTGACGAAGAACGCCGAGCAGGCCCTCGCCCGACACAAGGTCAGCCGGGCCGGCGATCTCACTGCTCGCTCGCAGGCCCTCGAGGAGTTGCAGGAGAACCTCGGACTGCCCGAGGCGCCGCTACGCATCGAGTGTTTCGACATCTCGCACGTGCAGGGCACGAACGTCGTGGGCTCGATGGTCGTCTTCGAGGACGGCCTGCCGCGCAAGTCCGAGTACCGCCGCTTCATCGTGGCCGGCACCGAGGATGCGGACGGCACCCTGCGCAACGACGACGTGGCCGCCATGCACGAGGTGCTCACGCGCCGCTTCGCCCGTCTGGCCCGTGAGACCGCAAACGGCGACGAAACCACCCCGGTCAGTGGCGAGGTGGACGCCGACGACAGGGCCGGTTCCCTCCGTGACGAGGACGGGCGTCTCAAGAAGTTCGCCTACCGTCCGCAGCTTCTCGTCGTCGACGGTGGACGCCCGCAGGTGGACGCTGCGGCGCGTGCTCTGGCCGAGGTCGGGTTCGCCGACATCCCGGTCGTCGGGCTCGCCAAACGCCTCGAGGAGGTGTGGCTCGCGGACGACGACTTCCCCGTCATCCTGCCGCGCACGAGCGAGGCGCTCTACCTGCTGCAGCGGGTGCGTGACGAGGCCCACCGCTTCGCCATCACGTTCCACCGGGAACGGCGCTCGAAAGCCATGACGGTCTCCGCCCTCGACGGGATCGCGGGCCTCGGGCCGGCCAAGCAGAAGGCGTTGCTCCAGCACTTCGGAACGGTCAAGGCCATCCGTGCGGCCGACGCCGAAGCGCTCCAGGAGGTCAAGGGTGTCGGCCCGGCCCTGGCCGAGTCCGTCGTCCGGGCGCTCTCGTCGAACGAGGGATCGCCAGCGGTTAACGTGATGACCGGAGAAGTACTGGAATGAGAGAACGAGAGGCCACGATGACCGACTCTGCGCACTCGGAGATGATGATCGTCACGGGTATGAGCGGGGCGGGTCGCACCACTGCGGCCAACGTTCTCGAGGACCAGGGCTGGTACGTCGTCGACAACCTGCCGCCGCAGTTACTCACGCAGCTGGCTGACCTCGTCGACAAGAGCGGCGAGTCCGACGTTCGCGTCGCCGCCGTCGTCGACGTGCGCAGCCGTGCCTTCTTCACCGACTTCCGCGCAGGCCTCGAGCAGCTGCGCGACAACGGCTGGCGTCCCTCCGTCGTCTTCGTCGACGCCACGGACGAATCGCTCGTGCGCCGTTTCGAATCCGTGCGTCGCCCTCACCCGCTGCAGGGGGAGGGGCGCATGCTCGACGGCATCACGCGCGAGCGTGAGCTGCTACGTGATCTTCGCTCGAACGCGGACATCCTCATCGACACGAGTGGCCTCAACGTCCACCAGCTCTCGGCCAAGGTGCAGGAGCTCGTCGGTGACAAGGGAGGCCCGGATCTGCGGATCGCCGTCATGAGTTTCGGCTTCAAGTACGGCATCCCGCTGGACGCCGACCTCGTTTTCGACATGCGCTTCCTGCCCAACCCTTTCTGGAATCCGGAGTTGCGTCCGTTCAGCGGGAAGGACGAGGTCGTGAGCGACTTCGTGCTCGGCCAGCCGGGTGCGAAGGAGTTCCTCGACGGCGTCCTGTCACTCCTCAAACCGATGACCGAGGGCTACCTGCGTGAGGGCCGTAGCTACGTGACGCTGGCCGTCGGGTGCACGGGGGGCAAGCACCGGAGCGTCGCCATGGCCGAGGCCCTTGCGAAGCAGCTTCGTTCCGAACGTCTCGGCACCCTCGTGGTACACCGCGACCTGGGGCGCGAGTGAAGCGGCCCGCTGTCGCGGCGCTCGGGGGAGGGCACGGTCTCTTCGCCTCCCTCGAAGCCCTGCGGCTCGTCACCGACCAGATCACGGCCATCGTCACGGTCGCCGATGACGGGGGATCGTCGGGACGCCTCCGGGAGGAGTACGACATCCTGCCGCCTGGTGACCTGCGCATGGCCCTGGCGGCGCTGTGTGACAACTCCGAGTGGGGCATCGCCTGGCGTGACGCGCTGCAGCACCGTTTCCCCGGTAAGGGTCCGATGGGCGGCCACGCGCTCGGCAATCTCATCATCGCGGGTTTGTGGGATTCCCTCGGTGACCCGATCAAGGGTCTCGACATGGTGGGGCGCCTGCTGAGCGCGCGCGGTCGCGTCCTGCCGATGTCGATGCAACCGTTGCGCATCGACGCCACGGTGCGTGGCGCGGACCCCGAGAAGCCGGAGGAAGTGCAGGAGGTATCCGGTCAGGTCGCCGTCGCGCAGACGCCCGGACAGGTGCTCAACCTGCGCCTGTTCCCGGACCCTCCTCAGCCGTGCAAGGAGGCCGTCGACGCCGTTCTCGACGCCGACTGGGTCATTCTCGGACCGGGCTCGTGGTTCACGTCCGTCATGCCACACCTTCTCGTGCCCGACCTGCTCGACGCCCTCGTCATGACCAAGGCGAAGCGCATGCTCGCCCTCAACGTGCAGATGGACACGGGCGAAACCGCTGGCTTCTCGGCAAGCGACCACTTGGAGGTGCTGCGCGCCCACGCGCCTGCACTGCATCTCGATGCGGTCCTCGCGGACCCCGGTGTCATCGGTGACGACGAGCGGGCCCTCCACGCACTCGAGACGTCCGCTGCCGCCCTCGGCGCGGAGGTCGTCTACAAGCACGTGGCCGACCCGGACACGGCCGGGGTGCACGACACGTTGCGCCTCGCCACGGCCTATCGAGACGTCATGGAGCGTTCCTCCCGTGGTCCGCGGCATCAATGAGTCAGGGGGCGTACGCACGCCTGCAGGTCACTATTTCGCACCAACAGCGTTTGGGTTCTCGCGTTGGAGCAGGCAAAATGAGAACTCCGCTTCACGGCAGCCAAGCCTTGGAGCGGTCGTTTCTGGAGAGGACATGGCGCCATGGCGATGACCGCAACGGTCAAGGACGAGCTCAGCCGGGTCGTCGTCACGACGAACGCGACGCGCAAGGCCGAGGTGGCCGCGATGCTGCGTTTCGCAGGGGGATTGCACCTCGTCGGCGGCCGCGTGAGCGTCGAGGCGGAGCTCGACACGGGGGTTGCCGCGCGACGCCTGCGCACCGCCATCACCGAGCTTTACGGCCACTCGAGCGAACTCGTCGTCATGCGCCCGGGTGGCATTCGTCGCTCCACGTCCTACGTCGTGCGTGTTCCGAAGGCCGAGCTCGCCGTTCAGGCGGGTCTCGTCGACGCCAAGGGACGTCCTGTACGCGGGCTTCCCCCGAAGATCGTCAACGGCACCCTCGACGACGCCGCCGCCGCATGGCGCGGAGCCTTCATCGTTCACGGATCGCTCACCGAACCCGGACGTTCGTCGTCGATGGAGATCACGTGCCCCGGCTCCGAGGTGGCTCTCGCCCTCGTCGGAGCGGCCCGCCGCCTCGGCATCGCCGCGAAGGCACGTGAGGTGCGTGGGGTCGACCGCGTCGTCATCCGTGACGGGGAGGCCATCGGGGCCATGCTCACGCACATGGGCGCCACGGACGCGCGCCTCGTGTGGGAGGAGCGCCGTATGCGCCGAGAGGTGCGTGCCACCGCCAACCGCCTCGCGAACTTCGACGATGCCAACCTGCGCCGTTCGGCCCGCGCGGCCGTCGCGGCCGGTTCGCGCGTTGCTCGCGCCATGGAAATCCTCGGCGACGAGGTGCCCGGTCACCTGCGTCAGGCCGGTGAACTGCGCATCGAGCACAAGCAGGCCAGCCTCGAGGAGCTGGGCGCTCTCGCCGACCCGCCGATGACGAAGGACGCGGTTGCCGGGCGCATCCGTCGTCTGCTCGCCATGGCGGACAAGCGTGCGGCGGAACTCGGCATTCCTGGCACGGAGGCCAACCTCACGCCGGACATGCTCGAGGACGACTGACCCTCGCCACACTTCGCCGACGCCCACCGCACCCCCGCGGTGGGCGTCGATCTGTGCTCGACGAAGGCGCCACACAGGCCCACCGTGCGGCTCTGCGGGTCTCATGCACTGGCCGGTAACCTCCCACCGCTTCGCCACGCGTGGGGCTCCTTGTCATAGGGTGGACGTGTGAAAGACCGCGTGCCCGCCAGCGGGTACGCGAGCACTCGATTCCTAGGGAAGGGCAGGGTCCAAAAGTGACCGTCCGCGTTGGTATCAATGGCTTTGGCCGCATCGGCCGCAACTTCTTCCGCGCCGTCAAGGCGTCGGGCGCAGATGTCGAGATCGTGGCGGTGAACGACCTCACCGACAACAAGACGCTGGCCCACCTGCTCAAGTACGATTCGATCCTCGGCCGCTTCGACGGCGACGTCACCTTCGACGACACCTCCATCACGGTCGACGGCGCCAAGATCGCCGCCTTCGCCGAGAAGGACCCGGCCAAGCTCGACTGGGCCTCCGTCGGCGCCGACATCGTCGTCGAGTCCACCGGCTTCTTCACCGAGGCCGAGGCTGCCAAGGCCCACCTGGCCGGCGGGGCGAAGAAGGTCATCATCTCCGCCCCGGCGAAGAACGAGGACATCACCATCGTCATGGGCGTCAACGACGACCTGTACGACCCGGAGAAGCACACGATCATCTCCAACGCGTCGTGCACGACGAACTGCCTCGCCCCGATGGCCAAGGCCCTCAACGACGGCCTCGGCATCGAGAAGGGCCTCATGACGACGGTTCACGCCTACACGGGTGACCAGCGCCTTCACGACGCCCCGCACAAGGACGCACGCCGCGCCCGCGCCGCCGCCATCAACATCGTTCCCACGTCGACGGGTGCGGCCAAGGCCGTCTCTCTCGTCCTGCCGGAGCTCAAGGGCAAGCTCGACGGTTACGCGCTGCGCGTGCCGGTTCCCACGGGTTCGGCCACGGACCTGACGTTCACCGCCTCCCGCGAAACGACCGTCGAAGAGGTCAACGAGATCGTCAAGAAGGCCGCTTCCGAGGGCCCGCTCAAGGACGTCCTCAACTACTCCGAGGCCGACCTCGTCTCCACCGACATCGTCACCGACCCGGCGTCCTGCATCTTCGACTCCGGCCTGACGAAGGTCATCGGCAACCAGGTCAAGGTCGTCGGCTGGTACGACAACGAGTGGGGTTACTCCAACCGCCTCGTCGACCTCACCGCCCTCGTCGGCTCCAAGCTCTGAGGCGTCGATGAAGTCGATCTCCGACCTCGGTGATCTGAGGGGCAAGAAGGTTCTGCTGCGCAGTGACCTCAACGTGCCGCTCGATGGTTCCCGGATCACGGACGACGGCCGTGTGCGCGCGTCCGTCCCCACGATCCAGGAGCTGACGAAGGCAGGCGCCCGCGTCGTTGTCGTGGCCCACCTCGGCCGTCCCAAGGGTGAGCCGGAGGCGAAGTACTCGCTCGAGCCGGTCGTCTCCCGTCTGTCGGAGTTGCTCGGTCAGGACGTGAAGTTCGCCTCCGACACCGTCGGCGACTCGGCCCGTGAGGTCGTGGAGTCCCTCGGTGACGGCGACGTCGCCCTGCTCGAGAACCTGCGCTTCAATGCGGGGGAGACGAGCAAGGACGACGCCGAGCGCCGCGAGTTCGCCCAGCAGCTGGCCGATCTCGCCGACGTCTTCGTCTCCGACGGCTTCGGTGTCGTGCACCGCAAGCAGGCGTCCGTGTACGACGTCGCCGAACTCCTGCCGTCGGCCATGGGTGGTCTCGTGCAGGCCGAGGTCGACGTGTTGCAGCGCCTCACGGGCGAGCCGCAGCGTCCCTACGCCGTCGTGCTCGGCGGCGCCAAGGTCGCTGACAAGCTCGCCGTCATCGAGAACCTCATGAAGACCGCGGACCGTCTCCTCATCGGTGGCGGCATGGTCTTCACCTTCCTCAAGGCCGAAGGCCACGAGGTCGGCAAGAGCCTTCTCGACGACGAGCAGCTCGAGACCGTCAAGGGCTACATCGCCAAGGCCAAGGAGGCCGGCGTCGAGATCGTCCTGCCGGTCGATGTCGTCGTGGCGCCCGAGTTCGCTGCCGACAAGGGCAGCGAGGTCGTCGCGGTCGACGCCATCCCGGCCGACCAGATGGGTCTCGACATCGGTCCCGAGTCCGCGAAGCTCTACGCGTCGAAGCTCACCGACTGCAAGACGGTGTTCTGGAACGGCCCGATGGGCGCATTCGAGATGGAGCCGTTCGCCGCGGGCACGAAGGCCGTCGCCCAGGCGCTCGTCGAAGCCACCGAGAACGGTGCTCTCACCGTGGTCGGTGGCGGCGACTCGGCCGCCGCAGTGCGTCAGCTGGGCTTCGCCGACGAGCAGTTCGGTCACATCTCCACCGGCGGAGGCGCCAGCCTCGAGTACCTCGAGGGCAAGAACCTGCCCGGCATCGAGGTGCTCGGCTGACGCCGACGTCCCGCACGTCACGAGCCCCGCTTCCGTCGTCCGGCGGGAGCGGGGCTCGTTCTCGTTCCATCACCTCGAACCTTCAAGGGAAAGGGGAGCCTCATGGCTTCGACCACCACCCGCACGCCGCTCATGGCGGGCAACTGGAAGATGAATCTCGACCACCTGCAGGGCACGCACCTCGTGCAGAAGCTCACGTGGACCCTCGAGGACAAGCGCCATGACTTCGCCGACGTTGAGGTGGCCGTGCTGCCGCCGTTCACCGACCTGCGTTCGGTGCAGACGCTCGTCGACGGCGACAAGCTGAAGCTCGTCTACGGCGCCCAGGACCTCTCGCAGCACGACGAGGGCGCCTACACCGGTGAGGTCTCAGGTGCGTTCCTCGCAAAGCTCGGCTGCACGTACGTGTGCGTCGGCCACAGCGAGCGTCGCGAGTACCACCACGAGACGGACGAGATCGTGCGCGCCAAGGTCGAGGCAGCCTATCGCCACGGCATGACGCCGATCCTGTGCGTCGGCGAGCCGCTCGAGGTCCGCAAGGCCGGTCAGCACGTCGAGCACACGGTCGCTCAGCTCGAGGCGGCCGTCGCCGGTCTCTCGCGGGAGCAGGCGGAGAGCCTCGTCGTGGCGTACGAGCCCGTGTGGGCCATCGGTACGGGTGAGGTCGCCACGCCGGCGGACGCGCAGGAGGTCTGCGGCGCGCTGCGCGAGGCCCTCGCCCGCGTGTTCGACGGCGATGTCGCCGCGAAGGTCCGCGTTCTCTACGGCGGTTCGGTCAAGCCCGGCAACGTCGCGGAAATCATGGCCGGTGACGACGTCGACGGCGCCCTTGTCGGTGGTGCGTCGCTCGTCGTCGACGACTTCGCCGGCATTTGCCGTTACAAGGAGCACGCCGGGCAGTGACCCTGCGCGTCGCACGCCGGACCCACCGGCCACCGAGGTCGTGCCGCTCGGCGCGCGTCGGGGGCTGACATGGGCACGGTGTCCGACGCGATAGGCTTGGGCGAATTGTGCGGGCGTCAGCTCGCGTCGTCGTGAGGTGAGATTTCTACGTGGACATTCTGAAGATCGCTCTGCAGGTTCTGCTCGTGCTGAGCAGTCTGTTCCTGACCATGCTCATCCTCATGCACAAGGGCAGTGGCGGCGGACTCTCCGACATGTTCGGTGGTGGCTCCGGAGCCACGATGGGTGGCTCCTCGATGGCCGAACGCAACCTCAACCGCATCACGGTCGGCGCGGCGGGCCTGTGGTTCGCGGCCATCATCGGACTCGGTCTCGTCGAGCGGTTCAACTGACACCTCGTCGCGAGCCGAACACAGGCTTCGACATTGAAAGAGCCCCTCACCGGCAGCGGTGAGGGGCTCTTTCGTCGTTCCAGGGAAGGGCTTCGGGGTTCGCTCAGCCGGCGGCGGCCTCGTCGAGCCACCACACCGTGGCGACCTGCCCGTGGACTCCACAAGCCGGATGAGCCACCCGGTCGTCGGAGCCGGACGCTGCACGCACGGCATCCCGTTTGTCCTCGCCGGCGACCATGAGCCAGATCTCACGGGCGCTGTTCAAGGTGGGGAACGTCATCGTGATGCGCTCGGGCGGCGGCTTGGGGGAGTTCGTCACCGCGGCGACGCTCACGGCGTCGGCGCGCGTCTGCTCGTGACCGGGGAACAACGACGCGACGTGCGTGTCGGGCCCCATGCCGAGCATGACGACGTCGAACGCGGGAACCTCGCCCTGAACGAGAGCGTCACCGAACGCTTCGCTGAGTTCGGCGGCATAGGCAGAGGCACCCGCGGCAACGTCCCCGGCGGCTGCCCCGTCGGAGGCCGCCATGACGTGGATCCCGGCAGGGGCCACGGTGAGGTCGTCGAGAAGGGCATCGCGCGCCTGTGTGACGTTCCGCTCGCCGTCGCCCTCGGGCAGGAATCGCTCGTCACCCCACCACAGGTGGAGCGAGGCCCACGGCACCTCGTTCGGCGAGCGTCCGAGCGCTTCGAGGAACGCCGTGCCCATCGACCCGCCGGTGAGGACGACGTGCGCCACACCGCGCTCCTCGACCGCCTCGGTGACGGCGGCCAGGAAGCGCTCGGCGACGGCGTCGGCGAGTGTCGCCTTGTCGGGGCGTACCCGACGCTCGACGTCACTCATCGTGTTCGTCGTCCGCGACGATCTTGGGCAGACCTCGCACGAGTGCGTCCCGGTAGATCTCGTCCTTGTCGAGACGACGCAGTTCCTCCGCCAACGACGCGACTGCGTCGGGGCGGGGGAGCGCCATCTGACGATCGGGCTGATCGGGCTGACGAAGGATCGCCTGCTCGCCGTCCCGGATCAGCGAGATGACGCCGCTCTCGCGGTGGAGCTCGACGGCCACGAGGCCGCGCCCGGGTTCGGTCAGCTCGCGCTGCACCGGGCACCCCAGCTCGACCGACAGCCAGCCACCGAGGAGGTCGGTGGACGCGGAGTCGGACGCGCCCTTGACGACGATGCGCTGCACCGGCTCGTACGGCGGCAGATCGAGCGCGCCGGCGAGCAGCCCGCGCCAGCGCGTCGTGCGTGCCCACGCCATGTCGGTGTCACCGGCCGTGTAGTACATCGCCCGGCGCAGGATCTCGCCGCGCGGGTCGTCGGACAGGGAGACGTCCGTGATCCGACGCTGCGCCATCCGGCCGATCTGCGTCTCGCCGATGTTCTCGTCGGCCTGCATCGGCCACCACGCGACCACGGGGGAGTCCGGCAGGAGCAGCGGAGTGATCGCCGCCGCACCGTGCTCGGCCAACTCACCACGCAGCCCGAGAACGATGATCTCGCTCGCGCCCGCATCCCCGCCGAGGCGGATCTGGGCGTTGAGGTCGTCGTCGCCGGCATCGGGTTCGTCGACGACGGCGATGATGCGGCTCGGGTGCAGACGCGTGGCCTCCGAGGCCACCCGCAGCGACTCGTCCACGTGCTCACGAGAGCTGACGACAACGAGAGTCATCACGCGCCCCAACGTCATCGAACCGACCTCGTTGCGAAGCTGCACGAGCTTCTTCGAGATGTCGGCGCTCGAGGTCTTCTCCAGGTCGACGATCACGGCATTCTCCAGACTCGTCCGTCGCGGGCCATCATGTCGTCCGAGGTACGCGGACCCCACGTGCCCGACTCGTACTGCTCGGGCTGGCACTCCTGCTCGGCCCAGAACTGCTCGATCGGGTCGAGGATGCGCCAGGACAGCTCGACCTCCTCGTGCCGGGGGAAGAGCGGCGGATCGCCGAGAAGCACATCGAGGATGAGACGTTCGTAGGCCTCAGGGCTCGAATCGGTGAAGGCCGACCCGTAACCGAAGTCCATCGTCACGTCGCGCACCTCGAAGGAGTTCGAACCCGGCACCTTGGAGCCGAAGCGCATCGTGACGCCCTCGTCCGGCTGAACACGGATGACGACGGCGTTGCGGCCGAGCTCCTCGGTCTGGTTGGCGTCGAAGGGCGTCGCAGCGTTCTTGAACACCACGGCGATCTCCGTGACGCGCTTGCCGAGACGCTTGCCCGTACGCAGGTAGAACGGCACCCCGGCCCAGCGACGGGTGTTGATACCGAGCTTCACGGCCGCGTACGTCTCCGTCTGCGACTGCGGGTCGATGCCCTCCTCGGCGAGGAAGCCGGGCACCTTCTCCGCGCCCTGCCAACCCTCGGCGTACTGTCCACGAGCCGTCGCCGCGGCGAGGTCGCCCGGCAGCTTCACCGCGGCGAGCACCTTCTCCTTCTCCGCCCGCAGATCCTTCGCGTCGAAGGAGAGCGGCTGCTCCATCGCCGTGAGGGCGAGAAGCTGCAGGAGGTGGTTCTGGATGACGTCGCGTGCTGCGCCGATGCCGTCGTAGTACCCCGCGCGACCACCGATGCCGATGTCCTCGGCCATGGTGATCTGCACGTGGTCGACGTGGTTGGCGTTCCAGATCGGCTCGAACATCTCGTTGGCGAAACGGAACGCCAGGATGTTCTGCACCGTCTCCTTGCCGAGGTAGTGATCGATGCGGAAGATCGAGTCGGCCGGGAAGACGCCCTCGACGATGTCGTTGAGTTCGCGTGCGCTCTCGAGGTCGTGCCCGAACGGCTTCTCGATGACGACGCGACGCCAGGCGTCACCCTTCGGCTCGGTCAGGCCGGCGGCTTCCAGCTGCTCGCACACCTGGGCGAACGAACCCGGTGGGATCGACAGGTAGAACGCCGCGTTGCCCTCGGTGCCGCGCGTCTGCTCGAGCTCCTTGAGCGTCGTCGCGAGAAGCTCGAAGGCCTTGGGGTCATCGAAGGTGCCGGGCACGAACCGGATGCCGTCGGCGAGGTTGGTCCAGACCTTCTCGTCGAACCCGGTGCGAGCACGCTCGCGCACGGCGTCCTTGACGATCTGCATGAAGTCCTGGTCCTCCCAGTCGCGTCGGGCGAACCCGACGAGCGAGAAGCCGGGCGGCAGCAGACCGCGGTGGAACAGGTCGTAGATCGCCGGCATGAGCTTCTTGCGCGCGAGGTCACCGGTGACGCCGAACAGCACGACGCTGCACGGTCCGGCGATGCGCGGAAGACGCTTGTCCAGGGGCGAACGCAGGGGGTTGTGGTCCTTGGTGATGTCGACCGGTGGCGTCACCGAGCGTCGCCTCCTGCAAGCTTGTTGAGGGCCGACGTGACCTGGGCCAAGCCGGCATCGTGCTCACGCAGGTGCAGGCGCAGGACCGGACGGTCGTGGTCGGCGAGGACGGCGGCGTCACCGCCGGCCTGAGCCGCGCAGAACTGGCCGAAGGTGAAGTCGCGACCCGGCACGGCCAGATCTTCCTTCGCCTCGGTCGTGATCTGCAGGTAGACCCCGATCGCGGGCCCACCCTTGTGGTACTGGCCGGTCGAGTGGAGGAAACGGGGCCCCCAGCCGAAGGTGACCGGACGATCGAGCGTGCGCTCCAGCGGAGCACGGACGTCGGCGAGCGACGCATCGCGCAACCGGTCGAGGTAGGCCATGACCGCCAGGTAACCCTGCGGACCGAGCTGGTCGACGAGGGCCCTCAGAGCGTCGTCGAGCGTCGAGGCGTCACCGAGGAAGTCGGGCCCCTCGGCACGGACCTCGACGGCGCCGTCGGTGAAGGCCGGAGCCGCACCGGCGTCCATGCCCTTGTCGAGCAGGTCACGAGCGGCCGACTTCGCCGACTCGACATCCGGCTGGTCGAACGGGTTGATGCCGATGAGGCGGCCGGCGACGGCGGTCGCGACCTCCCACAGGAGCATCTGAGCCCCGAGCGAACCGGAGACCGACGAGACGGCTTCACCCTCGGGGGCACGCTCGTCGTCCTCGGCCGTGAGGAGGACGAGGTTCTCGTCAGCGGCGAGTTCGTCGGGCTCGGAGTCACCGACGACGACCGGGAGCAGACCCTTGCCGTCCTTACCGGTGGACTCGGCGATGAGCTGCTCGGCCCAGTCGCCGAAGCCCTTGATCTGCGTACCGGCATCGGCGAGCAGGATCTTGTCGCGCAGCGGCTGCGTGCCACCGAGCACCGCGCCGAGACGCAGGCCGGGGTTGGCCTCGTCGTCCGCAGCCAGCAGGTCCGTGACCGACTCGGCCTCGTCGAGGAGCGCCTCGATATCGGCGCCGGCCAGGCCGGACGGCACGAGACCGAACGCCGTGAGCGCCGAGTAGCGTCCGCCGACGTTGGGGTCGGCGTTGACGACGGTGAAGCCGCCCTCGCGCGAACTCTTGTCGAGCGGGGAACCCGGGTCGGTGACGATGACGATGCGCTCACGTGGGTCGATACCGGCGTCCTCGAACGCCTTCTCGTAGGCGCGGCGCTGGCTGTCGGTCTCCACGGTCGAACCTGACTTGGAGGAGACGACGACGACCGTGTGCTCGAGGTCCTCGGCGAGGGCGTCGCGCACCATGTCGGGCTGCGAGGAGTCGAGCACGACGAGCGGAACGCCCGCCGTCGCGCAGATGACCTCGGGAGCCAGGGACGAGCCGCCCATGCCGCACAGGACGACACGGTTGAGGCCGGCCTCGGCGAACTTCTCACGCAGCGCGGAGACCTCGCCGACGAGCGGCCGCGACGAACGCGCCAGCGTCACCCAGGACAGGCGCTTGGCGGATTCGGACTCGGCCGCGGTGCCCCACAACGTCGGGTCCTGGTCGAAGAGACGGCTTGCGAACTTCTCGGCGACGAGCGCCGGGACGGCAGCGTCGATCGCTGCCGTCCCGGCACCCACGGTGCCGAGGCTGACACCGGAGGAGGTCACTTGTTGTCGCCCGCCTTCTCCAGCTCGGAGCGGACGGAGCCGAGGAGCTCTTCCCAGGAGGCCTCGAACTTCTCGAGCCCCTCGGTCTCGAGCTGCTCGACGACGTCGGCGTACGAGACGCCGACCTGCTCGAGGGCATCCATCGTGGCCTTGGCCTCGCCGTAGGAGCCGCTCACGCGGTCACCCGCGATCTCGCCGTGGTCGGCGAGCGCGTCGAGCGTCTTCGGCGGCATGGTGTTGACCGTGTTCGGCGCAGCGAGCTCGACGACGTACAGCGTGTCAGACAGGTTCGGGTCCTTGACGCCCGTGGAGGCCCAGAGCGGACGCTGCACGTGGGCGCCGTCGTCCGCGAGGGTCTGCCAACGCGGCGTGCCGAAGACCTCTTCGAACGCCTGGTAGGCGAGGCGGGCGTTCGCGATGCCCGCCTTGCTCTTGAGCTCCTTCGCGGCGTCGGAGCCGATGGCGTCGAGGCGCTTGTCGAACTCGGTGTCGACGCGGCTGACGAAGAACGAGGCGACCGAACGGATGGTCGACAGGTCCTTGCCGTTCTCGCGGGCCTGCTCGAGGCCCGTGAGGAAGGCGTTCATGACGCCGCGGTAGCGGTCGAGCGAGAAGATCAGCGTGACGTTGACGCTGATGCCCTCGGCGAGCGTGGCGCTGATCGCGGGCAGGCCCTCGACCGTGGCCGGGATCTTGATCATGCAGTTGGGGCGGTCGATCGTCTCCCACAGCTGCTTGGCCATCTTGATCGTGCCGTCGGTGTCGCGCGCCATGCGCGGGTCGACCTCGATCGAGACGCGGCCGTCCTCGCCGTTCGTGGCGTCGTACACCGGGCGCAGGATGTCGCACGCGGAGATGACGTCCTCGGTGGTGATGGTGAAGACGGCCTCGTCGACACCCTTGCCGGACGCGGCGAGCTCGGCGACCTGCTCGTTGTAGGCCGAGCCGTTCGACAGCGCCGAGGCGAAGATGGTCGGGTTCGAGGTCACACCGACGACGTTCTTCGTCTCGACGAGCGTCTTGAGCTCGTCACCGGTGACCATCGGACGGTTGAGGTCGTCGAGCCAGATCGAGACGCCGACGTCGGAGAGGGCCTGGGTGTTCGTGTTCCGAGTCATGGAAGTACTCACTTTCCTTCGACTGCTGCGATGGAGGCTTCAGCGGCTTCGACAACCTTCTCGGGCGTGAAGCCGAACTCCTTGAAGAGGGTCTTGGCGTCGGCCGAGGCACCGTAGTGGTCGATACCGACGACACGACCGTGCGTGCCGACGATGTCGTACCAGCTCATCGGGTGCCCCGCCTCGACGGCGACGCGGGCCGTGACGTTCTTCGGCAGGACGCTCTCCTTGTAGGCGTCGTCCTGCTCGTCGAACCACTCACGGCACGGCATCGAGACCACACGGGTGGCAACGCCCTTGGCCTCGAGTTCCTTCCGGGCCGCGACGGCGAGGCCGAGCTCGGAGCCGGTGGCCACGAGGATGACCTTGGGCTCGCCCTCGGAGTCGGCGAGGACGTAACCGCCCTTGGCTACGCCGTCGGCCGAGGCGTACTCGGAGCGGTCCAGCGTCGGCATCTCCTGACGGCTCAGGATGAGGCCGATCGGGCGGTCGGTGGTCTCGAGAATCTTCTTCCACGCCTGCGCCGTCTCGTTCGCGTCGCCCGGACGGACGACGGCGAGGTTCGGGATGGCGCGCAGCGCGGTGAGGTGCTCGATCGGCTGGTGCGTCGGGCCGTCCTCGCCGACACCGACGGAGTCGTGCGTCCACACGAAGATCGACGGGAGCTGCTGGATGGCTGCGAGACGCACCGCGGGGCGCATGTAGTCGGAGAACACGAGGAACGTGCCGCCGTAGGCGCGCGTGAGGCCCTCGAGCTCGATGCCGTTGAGGATCATGCCCATGGCGTTCTCACGGATGCCGAAGTGCAGCGTGCGGCCGTAGGGGTTACCCGTCCACGTGTCCGTCGAGCGGTCCGAGGGGATGAACGACGGCTGGTTGTCCATCGTCGTGTTGTTCGATCCGGCGAGGTCGGCGCTTCCGCCCCACAGCTCGGGCACGACATCGGCGAGGGCATTGAGCACCTTGCCAGAGGCAGCGCGGGTGGCGATGCCCTTCTCGTCGGCGTCGAACACCGGCAGGGACTCGGCGAGGTTGTCCGGAAGCTTCTTCGCGACGACGCGCTCGAGCAGCGCTGCGGCGTCGGCGTTGGCCGACTTCCACGCGTCGAACTTCTCCTGCCAGGCGGCGTGCGCCCTCTGGCCACGCTCGACGGCCTTGCGAGTGTGCGCGATGACCTCGTCGTCGACCTGGAAGGTCTGTTCCGGGTCGAAGCCGAGCAGCTTCTTCGTGGCGGCGATCTCCTCGTCACCGAGGGCCGAACCGTGGGCCTTGCCGGAGTTCTGCTTCGTCGGAGCCGGGTAGGCGATGATCGTGCGCAGCACGACGATGGACGGCTTGTCCGTCACCTTCTTGCCGGCCTCGATCGCCTCGAAGAGGGCGTCGACGTCCTCGGTGTAGGGGCCGTTCTTGGCCGAGCCACGCCAGTCGACGATGCGCACGTCCCAGCCGTAGGCCTCGTAGCGCTTCGCAACGTCCTCGGAGAAGGAGACGTTCGTGTCGTCCTCGATCGAGATGTAGTTCTCGTCGTAGATGAGGGTGAGGTTGCCGAGCTCCTGGTGGCCGGCAAGCGAACTGGCCTCGGAGGCGACGCCCTCCATGATGTCGCCGTCGGAGGCGATGACGTAGACATGGTGGTCGAAGGGCGACTCGCCAGCCGGCGCCTTCGGGTCGTACAGGCCCCGCTGACGACGCTGTGCCATGGCCATACCGACGGCGGAGGACAGGCCGGAACCGAGCGGGCCGGTGGTGATGTCGACACCCTTGGTGTGGTGGACCTCCGGGTGACCCGGCGTCTTCGAGCCCCAGGTGCGAAGCGCCTTGAGGTCGTCGAGCTCGAGGCCGGAGCCCGAGAGGAAGAGCTGCGTGTACTGCGTCAGCGAGGAGTGGCCGCACGAGAGCACGAAACGGTCACGACCCATCCACTCGGTGTCGGACGGGTCATAGGTCATGACGTTCTGGTAGAGCAGGTATGCGACGGGCGCGAGGCTCATGGCCGTACCCGGGTGGCCGTTTCCGACCTTCTGAACGGCGTCGGCTGCCAGCAGGCGCGCGGTGTCGACCGCTCGCTGGTCGACGTCGGACCAACCGACCTTGTCGGCCTTGGGGGACGCGAGCGACTCGTCGCGCTGCCACGTGGTGGTGGGCTGTTCCGTCGTCACGGGGAATGCTCCTTCGCATCGGATTCGTTCTCGACCCCGACACTAGTCCTCTTCGAGGGGCGCAGTCACGCTGAGTAGACTGGCCCCAAGACGGGGTCTTGCCCGTCACCCCCGAGAGCATTCGTGAAGGACGTCGTGACAGCGCTCGAACCAGACACCGACACCTCGCGCCCTGATGGCGCCGCGGGTGGAAAGCGTCCCCTCAAGACGGTCATCGGTGACTACGTCTCGCTCACCAAGCCGCGCATCATCGAGCTTTTGCTCATCACGACCTTCCCGGTCATGTTTCTCGCGGAGCGCGGCATTCCGAACGCGTGGCTCATCATCGCCACCTTGATCGGTGGCACGCTTTCGGCGTCGTCGGCGAACGTGCTCAACTGCTACCTCGACCGTGACATCGACAAGCTCATGCACCGCACCGAGGGTCGCCCCCTCGTGACGGGTGCCATCTCGCCGCGCAACGCCTTGATCTTCGGCATCGTGCTCGGTGTGGCCGCAACGCTGTGGCTCGGTCTGCTCGTCAATTGGCTCAGCTCGCTGCTGTCTCTCGCGGCGATCGCCCTGTACGTGGGCTTCTACACGGTCCTGCTCAAGCGCCGCACGTCGCAGAACATCGTCTGGGGCGGTGTCGCCGGCTGCATGCCCGTCTTCATCGGGTGGGCCGCCGTGACGGACTCGCTGTCCTGGGCCGCCGTCGTCCTGTTCCTCGTCGTCTTCTTCTGGACGCCGCCGCACTACTGGCCGCTGTCGATGCGCTTCAAGGACGACTACGCCAACGCCGGCGTGCCGATGCTGCCGGTCGTCGCCGAGGACCTCGCCGTCGGCAAGCAGATCGTCGCCTACTCGTGGGTGACCGTCCTGACGTCGTTCGCCCTCATCCCCATCGCACCGATGGGTTGGATCTACACGGCCATCGCCGTCATCTCGGGTGGCGTCTTCCTCTTCGAGGCTCACATGCTGCTCAAGCGTGCCAAGGAGGGTGCGCCGTACTCGGTGCTCAAGCCAATGCGCCTGTTCCACTACTCGATCAGCTACCTCACGCTGCTGTTCATCGGTGTGGCCCTCGACCCGCTGTGGTACTTCGCGGTGACCGGCTGAGTCGCTGTCCGCTTCGGCGGACAACGACGAAACGCCCGCCCTGCTTCGTGCAGGGCGGGCGTTCGCGTTTGTGTGTGCCAAGCGTCAGATGCGCTCGCGCAGAGAGCACATCGCCCACGTCATGTAGGTGACGAGCAGTGCCGCGCCGAACATGTGGACGAGCACGATGACCCAGGGCAGCCCGGTGAAGTACTGGACGTATCCGATGGCGCCCTGCGCGAGCGTGACGACGAGGAGGCCCGTCCACATCTTCACGGACTGCTGCGATGCCTTCGTCACCTTCTGCGCGAGGAGAACGGCGATGACGAGGCCGACGAAGAGCATGACGGCGTCCGCGTGCAGCCAGGAGACCGAACGCGGGTCGAATCCAGTGCGGGCCGGCGCGACGGCGTCACCCGAGTGCGGGCCCGAACCCGTGACGATCGTGCCCAGCACGAGAACGACGAAGGCCACGGCCGTCGTCAACCACGCGGTGACCTCGATGGGCCGCACGACGAGGAGGCGACGCTCGCCGTCGCCCTCGCGGCCGCGCCAGATGAGCCAGGCCGAAGCGGAGACGAGCAGCATCGAGATGAGGAAGTGCAGCGCCACGATGAAGGGGTTGAGCTCCATGTGCACCGTGATGCCACCGACGATCGCTTGCAGGGCGATGCCACCGAGCACACCCGCTACAGGGACGCGCAGCCCCTTGCGCTGAGGCGCCCACTTGATGATGCCGATGAGGAGAGCGAGTGCGACCACCGAGACGAGACCGGTCAGCGTGCGGTTCCCGAACTCGATGTACTTGTGGTAGCTCTGCTCCTGGTGCTCGACGGGCGTGAACGAGCCGGGCACGCACTGCGGCCAGGTGGGGCAGCCCAACCCGGAGCCTGTGAGGCGGACGAGACCACCCGTGATGACGATGCCGATCTCGACCGCGAGGTTGAGCCAGAACAGACGGCGCAGCCACGGGTGAACCGGAGCCTTGTCGGCTCGGACACCCTCGCGAGGCTCGGCCGGAGGTGGGACGAAAGCGGGGGAGGTGGTCACCTCTCCAGGGTAGTCGGACGCCGTCACGCCCCCGCCACCGGTCGGACGCGAGTGCGTCACATGCGCACCGGGTATGTGAACGAACGTTCAACGGTTGCCGCGAATAGCGACGCTATGGAGCTCCGGGCGTCTTCCGTACCTTCCGAACGTGCCCGACGGAAAGGATCGAGGTGTCCACTTCACCCGAAACCACCTCCGACGTCGTCGGCGCGCTACCTCACCCGCGAGGGAGCGCTGCTCGCCGAGCGCACCTTATCGCCGGAAGAGCAGCAGATCGCTGTGCACCGCGGCGAACTGCAGAACATGCTGCTCGACACCGTTCTGGAGCGCCTCGGATCCGACGCGGTGCGCACCGGTCAGCGCGTCGATGGTTCGAGCTGAGCGACGGTGTCGTGAACGTCACAGTGACCGACCGCGACTCGGAACAGGCGGAGAAGGTCACAGCGCGCGTCCTCCTCGCCGCCGACGGTGTCCACACATCAGTGCGTCAGCAACTGCACCCCGACCCGTCCTTCCACTGGGAGGGCACGCGCATGTTCCGCGGCACCGCAGTGCGGGAGCCATTCCTCGACGGCGCGACCATGACGCTCATCGACGGCGAGGAGGAGAAGCGTTTCCTCGCCTACCCGATCTCCCGCGACGTGGAGAACGAGGGTGAGGAACTCATCAACTGGGTGGCCATGGTGCCCGAGGCTGACTCCCGGACGATCTCGGGCGACGACACGAAGAACGAGCCGACCGACCCGAAGGACGTCGTCCCGACGTTCCGGGGCTGGGGATTCGACTGGCTCGACATCGAAGGTCTCGTCGCCGAGTCGACCGACGTGTTGCGCTACCCGATGACGGATCGTGAGCCGCTGCATTCGTGGGGCGAAGGCGGCGTGACGTTCATGGGCGACGCCGGCCACCCGATGCACCGCATCGGTGCGAACGGGGGCTCACAGGCCATTCTCGACGGCCAGGCGATCGCCGAGCACCTCACCGGCGTCGACCTCAGGGACGGTGCGGCCGTGGACACCGCGCTGCGGGCCTACGAGGACGAGCGACGCCCCGTCACCAACGACGTGGTGATGGCCAACCGCAAGCTCAACAAGACCGAGCGCAGCATCGCGAACAAGACGCAGGACGAGCTCAAGGAGTTCGCCGAGTCGGGGGAGTTCGAAGAGATGCAGACGAAGTACGCGAAGGGCGAGTTGGACGAGCTCTGAGGCTCGGGGGGCCGACCCACACGCGTCGGGCGCCTCACCCTTGTGGTGGGGGCCAGACCCGTGTCCAGGCCCGAGAGGGCTCACCCTCACGGTGAGGTTCAGTCGCTCCAGCGGAAGGCCTTCGCGGCCACGAACGTCAGGAGGGCGCCCCAGACCACGAGGACGAGCATCGGCACCACGGTGTTTCCCTGGCCGGTCAACGCGCCGCGCAGACCGTCACCCAGCGCGCCCGTCGGGAGGTACTTCACGACAGCTGCCCAGGCGTCGGGGTAGCGCGAGGTGGGCATGAGCAGGCCGCCGCCGACGGCGAACAGCACCCACAGAAGGTTGGCGACGACGAGAACGCCCTCGGCGCGGATCCGACCGGCCACCGTGAGGGCGAGGGCCACGAACACCCAGCACCCGAGAGCCAACAAGAGGACGGCCGGAAGAACACCGTCGATGCGCGGCTGCCAGCCCAGGGCGAAGCCGAGGCCACCGAGCACGATGGTCTGCACGAGAACCACGCCGGCCACAGCGGCAGCCTTGGCGAGCATGAGACCGCGGCTGCCCAAGGGCGTCACCCCCAGCAGACGTAGCACCCCGTAACGACGATCGAAGCCCGTCGCGATCGCCTGACCGGTGAATGCCGTCGAGACCACCGCGAGGGCCAGCACGCCCGGAACGGCGAGGTCGATGCGTCGTCCCGGCCCGAGGTCCGGCGTGGAGCTGAAGTGCAGCCCGAGCAACGCCAACGCCGGAAGCAGGACGGAGACCATGAGCTGCTCGCCGTGGGAGAGCAGCGTGCGCCCCTCGAAGAGGGCCTGTGCGCGAACCCGAGCCGGGGCGGGTGCGGCCGGATTCGCGTTTCGTTCCACGGCAGTGTTCACGGCGTTCCCTTCCCGGTGAGGTCGAAGTAGACGTCCTCGAGCGAACGGCCGTCCGTGACGTCCGCGAGGGAACCCTGCGCGACGCACCGGCCCTCGTTCATGACGACGACGTGGTCGGCGAGGCGCTCCGCCTCCTCGAACGAGTGGGTCGTGACGACAACACTCGCGCCGCGCTCCCGCTCGGCTTCGACGAGATCCCAGACGTCGCGGCGAGCGTGCGGATCGAGGCCGGCACTCGGTTCGTCGAGGAAGAGCACCTCGGGTCGTCCGATCATGGCGGCCGCGAGAGCCACGCGCTGGCGCTGACCGCCCGAGAGGCGCCGCACGGAGGTGCGGTTGAACGTGGGGATGTCGAGCGCACCGGCGAGTTCGTCAATGTCACGGGGCTCGGCGTAGAACGACGCGAGATGGCGAAGGAGCGCGAGGGGCTTCGTCCCCATTGGCAGGCCGCCGTCCTGCAGCATGACGCCCACACGCGCACGGTGGGCGGCGTCCGCGTTCCACGGCTCGGCTCCCAACACGCGGATGGAGCCGGAGTCCGGTCGGCGAAGTCCCTCGGCCATCTCGACGACGCTCGTCTTGCCCGCGCCGTTGCGCCCGAGAAGCGCCGTGATGGCTGCGGCCGGCGCGTGCCACGACAGGTCGCGCAATGCCTCCACACCGCCGTAAGCGTGCGACACACCGTCGACGACAACGGCGTGTTCGGCCGGTTCGGGTCGTTTCATTGCGGGCGACGGGGGATGAGGCACCGAAACAGCGTACTCGGGGGCCACACGGCGTCTCCCGGCGGTCGAAGTGAGGTAAACCTCAGTTTCGCGAGGGAATCGATTTACGCAACATGGGTGTTGTTAATTTCGATGGAGAGTCGACGTGGCACGTCGACGAAGCGATCGAAGGAGGTGCGAGGCGATGACGCCGGAGCCTGTGAACCCAGGAGCCGCTGCGAGTCCTGCTGCACCCCAGAGTGTGCCGACGCGCGAACGCGTCCGGCTCGCCGTTTCCGAACACGGCCCTGTCACCGCCGCCGAACTCGGCGAGCGCATGGGCCTCACTCCGGCCGCCATGCGCCGTCACCTCGACGCACTCGTCGCGGACGGTCTCATCGCCGAGCGGGAGGCCCCGTCGTCGGGAGCCAAGCGCCGCGGCCGCCCGGCACGCGCCTACGTCCTCACGGACGCCGGCCACGCCGCCATGACGGCCGGGTACGACACGCTCGCCAACCAGGTTCTCGGGCACCTCGTGCGCGTCGGGGGAGACGAGGCCGTCGAGGCTGTCGCTCGTGAGCGCGCCCGTGAGATCGCCCACTTGGTCAAGCCCCTCGTGGACGCCGCCGGTGACGACCCGAACGCCCGCGCCCGCGCCCTGGCAGGCGCGTTGAGCAGCCAGGGCTTCGCAGCGTCGACACGCCCGGTGGCGCAGGGCACGCCGCTCGCGGGCGTCCAGTTGTGCCAGGGTCACTGCCCGGTACAGCATGTGGCGGCCAACCACCCCCAGTTCTGCGAAGCGGAAGCCGAGGTGTTCTCCGAGGTTCTCGGCGTCCACGTCCAGCGGCTCGCGTCGCTCGCGCACGGCGACCACGTGTGCACCACGTTCATCCCCACCATCACCACCGACCGAAACAATGCCGCCCCACATGAGGAGGAGCAGCGATGAGCACGATCGAGGAGCTCAACCCAGGTCTCGCCGACCTCGGCCGCTACGAGTACGGATGGGCGGACTCCGACACCGCCGGCGCATCCGCCAAGCGCGGCCTGTCGCCGGATGTCGTCACCGACATCTCGGACCGCAAGAACGAGCCGGAGTGGATGAAGAAGCTTCGACTGAAGTCGCTCAACCTCTTCGAGAAGAAGCCCATGCCGAACTGGGGCAGCGACCTCACGGGCATCGACTTCCAGAACATCAAGTACTTCGTGAAGTCCACGGAGAAGCAGGCCACCACGTGGGACGAGCTTCCCGAGGACATCAAGGCCACCTACGACAAGCTCGGCATCCCGGAGGCCGAGAAGCAGCGCCTCATCGCTGGTGTCGCCGCGCAGTACGAGTCGGAGGTCGTCTACCACCAGATCCGCGAGGACCTGGAGGAGAAGGGTGTCATCTTCGTCGACACCGACTCCGGTCTGCGTGAGCACGAGGACCTGTTCAAGGAGTACTTCGGCTCCGTCATCCCCGCCGGCGACAACAAGTTCGCCGCGCTCAACACGGCCGTGTGGTCGGGTGGCTCCTTCATCTACGTGCCGCCGGGCGTCCACGTCGACATCCCGCTGCAGGCCTACTTCCGTATCAACACGGAGAACATGGGCCAGTTCGAGCGCACGCTGATCATCGCCGACGAGGGCAGCTACGTTCACTACGTCGAGGGCTGCACCGCCCCCATCTACAAGACCGACTCCCTGCACTCGGCCGTCGTCGAGATCGTCGTCAAGAAGAACGCCCGCGTTCGCTACACGACGATCCAGAACTGGTCGAACAACGTCTACAACCTCGTGACGAAGCGCGCCACCTGCGAAGAGGGCGCCACGATGGAGTGGATCGACGGCAACATCGGCTCCAAGGTGACGATGAAGTACCCGGCCGTCTTCCTCATGGGCGAGCACGCCAAGGGCGAGACGCTGTCGATCGCGTTCGCGGGCGAGGGCCAGCACCAGGACGCGGGCGCCAAGATGGTCCACGCGGCGCCGAACACGAGCTCGACCATCGTGTCGAAGTCCGTGGCCCGTGGCGGCGGCCGTACCTCCTACCGCGGTCTCGTGCAGGTGCTCGAGGGCGCCGAGCACTCGAAGAGCTCCGTCGTCTGTGACGCCCTGCTCGTCGACCAGATCTCGCGTTCGGACACCTACCCCTACGTCGACGTCCGCGAGGACGACGTGCAGATGGGTCACGAGGCCACCGTCTCCAAGGTCTCCGAGGACCAACTGTTCTACCTGCGCAGCCGCGGCCTGAGCGAAGAGGAGGCCATGGCGATGATCGTGCGTGGCTTCGTCGAGCCCATCGCGCGTGAGCTGCCGATGGAGTACGCACTCGAACTCAACCGCCTCATCGAACTCCAGATGGAAGGAGCCGTCGGCTGATGACCGCCGTCACGCCAGAAATGGGCAAGGCAGACAAGGCCACTCTCTCGGGTGACCACAGCCACGGGGCCACGATCCCGGACCAGTCGCGCGCCGAGCGCCGCAAGTCCTTCGACCTGGGTGCCTTCGGTGTCCCGAGCGGCCGCGAGGAGGAGTGGCGTTTCACGCCCGTCGACCGCCTCTCGCCGCTGTTCGCCGAGAAGCAGACCGACCCCGAGGCCGTCACGGTCACCGTGACGGGCGAGGGCTTCGAGTCCGGCACGCTCGCCGAGGGTGAGGCTCCGCGCGGCACCGTGCTCGTGCCGAGCGACCGTGGTTCGGTTCTCGCGTCGTCCCTGACGCCGAACGCCGACCACGTCGTCATCCCGGCCGAGGCCGAGCTCGCCACACCGGTGCGCATCGTGGTCGACGGCAAGGGTGGCGACAAGCGGGCCAACGCTCACCTCGTCATCGAGGCCAAGCAGCACAGCAAGGCGCTCGTCATCCTCGAGCACACCGGCTCGGCCCAGGTCACGGCCAACGTCGAGATCGTCACCGGCGACGGCGCCGACCTCACGGTCGTCACCGTGCAGCGCTGGGAGGACGACGCTCTCCACCTCGCCGAGCACGACGCACTCGTCGGCCGTGACGCGCGCTACCGCCACATCGCGGTGACGCTCGGCGGCGACATCGTGCGCATGAACTCGAACGTCCGCTACGCCGGGCCCGGGGGAGAGGCGACGCTCCTCGGCGTGTACTTCGCCGACTCCGGTCAGCACCTCGAGCACCGCTCGTTCATCGACCACAACACGCCGAACTGCACCTCCCTCGTCACCTACAAGGGTGCCCTGCAGGGTGAGACGGCCCGCACCGTCTGGGTGGGCGACGTGCTCATCCGCGCCGAGGCCGAGGGCATCGAGACCTACGAGCTCAACCGCAACCTCGTGCTCACCGACGGCGCCCGTGCCGACTCCGTGCCGAACCTCGAGATCGAGACCGGCGAGATCGAGGGTGCGGGTCACGCCTCCTCGACCGGCCGCTTCGACGACGAGCAGCTGTTCTACCTGCAGGCTCGTGGCATCCCCGAGGACGAGGCACGTCGTCTCGTCGTGCGCGGCTTCTTCGCCGACATCGTGAACAAGATCGGTGTCGCCGAGGTCGTCGAGCCCCTCCTGGAGGCCATCGACGGGGAGCTCGCCGCCACGGCCGAGCTCGTGGAGAGCGCAGGAGCCGAGGCATGAGCGACGCGAACATCGAGTGGGTCAAGCTGGCGCAGCTGAGCGACATCGGTACGCCGGGTGCGGTCAAGGTCGACATCGACGACCTGCAGATCTGCATCGCGCGCGACTCCGCCGGTGACGTTCACGCGCTCGACGACACGTGCTCGCACGCCGCAGTCTCCCTCTCCGAGGGCGAGGTGGAGGACGACGGCATCGAGTGCTGGCTGCACGGCTCGAAGTTCGCCTACGCCACCGGCGAGCCGATGAGCCTGCCGGCCACGCAGCCGGTCAACGTCTATCCGACCAAGCTCGAGGGCGACGACATCCTCGTCGGCATCCCCGCCTGAGCACCCCCGAAACTTTCCTGACAGAAGGACGAACAAGCATGTCAACGCTGGAAATCCGCGATCTTCACGTGACCGTCGAGACGGAGAACGGCACGAAGGAGATCCTCAAGGGCGTCAACCTGACGATCAACTCGGGCGAGACGCACGCCATCATGGGCCCCAACGGCTCCGGCAAGTCGACGCTGGCCTACTCCATCGCCGGCCACCCCAAGTACACGGTCACGTCGGGCACCGTCACGCTGGACGGTGAGGACGTCCTCGCGATGGAGGTCGACGAGCGCGCCCGTGCGGGCCTCTTCCTCGCCATGCAGTACCCCGTCGAGGTTCCGGGCGTCACCGTCTCGAACTTCCTGCGCACGGCCAAGACGGCCATCGACGGCGAAGCACCGAAGGTGCGTACGTGGGTCAAGGACGTCAAGGGCGCCATGGGCAACCTCAAGATGGACCCGGCCTTCGCCGAGCGCAACGTCAACGAGGGCTTCTCCGGCGGCGAGAAGAAGCGCCACGAGATCCTGCAGATGGAGCTTCTCAAGCCGAAGATGGCGATCCTCGACGAGACCGACTCCGGCCTCGACGTCGACGCGCTGCGCATCGTCTCCGAGGGCGTCAACCGCGCCAAGGACGAGACGAACTGCGGCGTCCTGCTCATCACGCACTACACGCGCATCCTGCGCTACATCAAGCCCGACCACGTCCACGTGTTCGTCAACGGCAAGGTGGCAGAGGAGGGTGGCCCCGAGCTGGCCGACCGCCTCGAGGCCGAGGGCTACGACCGCTACGTCAACGCCGCTGCGGAGGCGAAGGCCTGATCATGGCTCACGCATCCTTCGACGCGGCGCGCGTGCGGGAGGACTTCCCGCTGCTCGCGCGCCGCGTCCGCGACGACAAGCCGCTGGTCTACCTCGACTCCGGTGCGACGTCGCAGAGCCCCGAGTCGGTCATCACCGCCGAGGGCGACTTCTACCGCACCGTGAACGCTGCGGTGCACCGAGGAGCCCACCAGCTCTCCGAGGAAGCCACCGACGCCTACGAAGGCGCGCGCGAGACCATCGCCCGTTTCATCGGTGGGCGAGCCGACGACATCGTGTTCACCAAGAACGCCACCGAGGCTCTCAACCTCGTTGCGTACGCCTTCAGCAATGCCGGCGCGCCCGGCGCGATGGACGGCGTCGATGAGGCGATCGCCTCGAAGTTCGCGCTGGGCCCCGGTGACGAGATCGTCGTCACGGCGATGGAGCACCACGCTAACCTCGTGCCGTGGCAGGAACTCGCACGTCGTACCGGCGCCACGTTCCGTTGGATCGAGATCACCGACGACGGTTTCGTCGACCTCGATTCGGCGCGTGAGGTCATCACCGAGCGGGCCAAGGTCGTCGCCTTCACCCACGTCTCCAACGTGCTGGGCACGATCAACCCCGTCAATGACCTCGCAACGATCGCTCGCGAGGCCGGGGCACTCGTCGTTCTCGACGCGTGCCAGTCGGTGCCGCACATGCCCGTCGACGTGGCACAGCTCGATGTCGACTTCCTCGCCTTCTCCGGCCACAAGATGCTCGGTCCCACCGGCATCGGTGTGCTGTGGGGCAAACACGAACTCCTCGAGGCGATGCCTCCGTTCCTCACCGGCGGATCGATGATCGAGATCGTGAAGCTCGAAGGCACGACGTTCGCGCCCCCGCCCCAGCGCTTCGAGGCGGGCACGCCGAACGCCGCCCAGGCCGTCGGTCTCGCCGCCGCGTGCGACTACCTCGAGGCGCTCGGCATGGACAACGTGCTGCGTCACGAGCAGGATCTGATCCAACTCACGCTCGACGGCCTCGCCGAGCGTCCCTGGGTCAGCGTGCTCGGCCCCCAGGACGCAGGTGCCCGGCTCGGTGCGGTCGCGTTCGTCGTCGACGGGGTGCACCCGCACGACGTCGGGCAGATTCTCGACGACGCCGGTGTTGCCATTCGTACCGGTCACCACTGCGCGTGGCCGTTGCACCGACGTCTTCGCGCCGTGGCGAGCAGCCGTGTCAGTTTCAACGTCTACTCCACGGCCGACGACGTCGAGGCGTTCCTCACGGCGCTCGACCGGGTGCCGAACATCTTCGGTCTGGAGGTCTGAGATGGATCTGTACCAGGAGCTCATTCTCGAGCACTCCAAGCGCCCGCAGCACGCGGGCCTGCGCGAGCCGTTCGGCGCCGAGAGCCACCACGTCAACACCTCCTGCGGTGACGAGATCACCCTGCGTGTCGACGTCGAAGGCGAGGGCGACGACGCCGTCATCAAGGACGTCAGCTACGACTCGATCGGTTGCTCGATCTCCGTGGCGTCGGCGTCAATGCTTGCCGAGAACCTCATCGGGCTCACGCTGCGTGAAGCCCAGGAGGTCTTCGGTGCCACCCGCACGATGCTCACGAGCAAGGGCCAGTCTGCCGGTGACGAGGAAGTCATCGGCGACGCCATCGCCCTCGCCGGAGTCTCGAAGTACCCCGCGCGCGTCAAGTGCGCCCTGCTGTCGTGGTCCGCACTGCAGGACTCGCTCGGCAAACTCGGTCTCGACCTGACCGGGGGCGCCGCATCCACCACGGAGGAGACCAAGGCATGACCGACAACGAGATCACCGCCGACGTGACCGCCAACGAGGCCGAGGCGCCCGAGCGCGCCCAGGCGCAGGGAGTCAGCGACTCCGGCGTCGAGGTCGAGGAGGTCAAGGAGGCCCTGCGTGACGTCGTCGACCCCGAGCTCGGCATCAACGTCGTCGACCTCGGCCTCGTCTACGGCATCACCGTCGACGAGAGCAAGCACGCCGTCATCGACATGACGCTGACGTCTGCGGCCTGCCCGCTCACGGACGTCATCGAGGAGCAGGTCGCCACGTCCCTGCTTGATGTCGTCACGGGCCACACGCTCAACTGGGTGTGGATGCCGCCGTGGGGCCCGGACAAGATCACCGACGACGGCCGCGAGCAACTTCGCGCGCTCGGCTTCAACGTCTGACAAGAGGTGGGCGAAAGCGGCTCCGGTCCTCCTGAGTCGCGTCGACCCTGACGACGAAGGCACTCACCACTGTGGTGAGGGCCTTCGTCGTGTCGTTATCTCGCGTGACGTCCGCGAGAAAACGCAACCCGTGTGGAAGCCGGTCGATTGCCCACAGTGGAGAGACGCGAAACGGCCCCTCGTCCCGGAGGACGAGGGGCCGTTTCGAAACGTCGCAGAGGCTCGCGGATCAGACGCGACCGAAGCGGTAGCTGGCACCGGCGCGCGAGAGCGACACGCGCGTACCCGGACGCATAGCGTGCCACACCATGCCGTTACCGGCGTAGATACCCGTGTGGTAGGCGTAACCACCAGAGGTGAGGAACGCCAGGTCGCCCGGACGGGCGTACGCGCGGGAAACGCGGTAGGAGGAGCGGTACTGCTGGTTGGCCGTACGCGGCAGGTAGCGGCCGACCTGGCGGTAGGACCAGCTCGTCAGACCCGAGCAGTCGAAGCGCCACGGGCCGGAAGCGCCGTACACGTAGGGCGCACCACGACGGCTCGAGGCCTTGGCCACGGCGCGGCGCGCGGACGCGGCCGTGACGGCGCTGGCGTTCGAGGCGCTGGCAACCGAGACGGCGCCGAGAGCGGAGGAGGCCAGAGCCGTGCCGACGGCAACCTTGGAGGTGTTGGCCATGAAGGAGCGGCGGGACATGTTCTTCATGTCGATTCATTTCCAGGAGCGCTTACGAGGCATGACCTGTCGGGTTCGAGATCCTAGATTCTCGGCCCACCGAAGTGAGCTTTACCCCAAGAACCACCGAAGTGGCCCGGATGCTGGGTGCACCGTTCCCGTCGCTCCGCGTGATGCGAAGTTTTACCTGACCTTCGTGACGGGACTCAGCGACGAAGCAGGGCCGCACCGTTTCGGTGCGACCCTGCAAGATTACAGACTGATCACGAGCGACACAAATCGAGCGTTCATCAACTTGTCAGGAGAACCACATCTTCGCGGTTTTCCGGCGTTTTTCAGCCCAGATCCTGTGCGTTGAACGTGTCGCAGGAGTTGAGTTCACCGCTCTGGAAACCGGTGAGGAACCACTTCTGACGCTGCTGCGACGAACCGTGCGTCCACGACTCCGGCGTCACCCGGCCCTGGGCCTTCTGCTGGATGCGGTCGTCACCGACCGCGGATGCGGCGGACAGCGCCGACTTGATGTCGGACTCGGTCACGGTCTTGAGGAGGGTGTTGCCGTTCTTGTCCTTGGCCTCGGTGGCGTGGTTGACCCAGATGCCGGCGTAGCAGTCGGCCTGCAGCTCGAGGCGGACCGATCCGGACTCGGGCCCCTTCGGGTCCTGCTGGGCGCGACCCAGGGCGCCGAGAAGGTCCTGGATGTGGTGGCCGTACTCGTGCGCGACGACGTACATCTGAGCGAGGTTGCCGCCGTCGGCGCCGTAGGTGCTCGACAGCTCCTGGAAGAAGCTCGTGTCGATGTAGACCTTCCGGTCGTTCGGGCAGTAGAACGGCCCCATCTGCGAGCTCGCGGTGCCGCAACCGGAGGACGTCTGGCCGCTGTAGAGCTTGGTGGGCGCGTACTCGTACTCGGTGCGACCGCCGGTGAAGTCCGGGAGCGCCTGGTCCCAGTAGGCCTGAACGGCATTGACCGTTCCGATCACGCGGCAGGTGTCGTCCTCGTTGGCGTCAGCACCCGTCTTGCAGGCCTGGATCTGCTGGGAGACCCGGTCGTTCGAGCCGGAGACGTCCTGCGTGTCCTGGCTGTACTGGTTGAGGCCGCTCGCGCCGCCGGGGTAGCTGCTCCCGCCACCGCTGCCGGTGATGTCGATGCCGAAGAACGCAAAGATGAGCATGAGGATGAGACCGCCGATACCGCCGACGGCCGTACCTCCGCCCATCCCGCCGCGGCCACCGCCGAAGCCTCCGGAACCACCGGATTCGACCTGCGACGTGTCCAGCTGCGCGTTGTCGTTGAACGTCAAGAGAACCTCCGTTGTGAAGGCGGACGGCGTCGTCCACCCCGATTCATCTCTCGTAGACTACTGGGGCTTCACGCGCCTCGCCGTATGTCACGCGAGCAGAGCGCTCCCGTCCGGCGTGTCGGAGCCGTACACCCCTTCACCGTTCTTTCGAGGAGCCCTGCCCTGTGATCACCGCCGAAGGCATCGAACTGCGCGCCGGCTCGCGCATCCTGCTCGAGAGCGCCACGTTCCGGGTGGCCGCCGGTGACCGTGTCGGACTCGTCGGGCGCAACGGTGCCGGTAAGACCACCCTGACGAAGGTGCTCGCCGGTGAGGGTCTGCCCGCTGCCGGCAAGGTGGTCAGCTCCGGGGCAGTGGGATACCTGCCGCAGGATCCCCGCACCGGTGACCTCGATGTCCTCGCGCGCGACCGTATCCTGTCCGCGCGCGGCCTCGACGCCATCGTCGCCGACCTGCGCAAGGCCGAAGCATCCATGGCCAGTGAGAACGACGACGTCCGCGAACGGGCGATGCGTCGCTACAGCCGTCTCGATGCCGAGTTCGACGCCCAGGGCGGGTACGCCGCCGAGTCGGAGGCGTCGTCGATCGCCTCGAGCCTCGGGCTCGAACAGCGCATCCTCGAGCAGCCCCTGCGCACGCTGTCCGGTGGTCAGCGCCGCCGGATCGAATTGGCACGCATCCTCTTCTCGGGCGCTCAGACCCTGCTTCTCGACGAACCGACCAACCACCTCGATGCCGATTCCATCATCTGGCTGCGCGATTACCTCAAGAGCTACCGAGGTGGGCTCATCGTCATCAGTCACGACGTCGACCTGCTCGACGCCGTCGTGACGAAGGTGTTCCACCTCGACGCCAACCGGGCCGAGATCGACCAGTACAACGTCGGGTGGAAGGCATACCTCCAGGCCCGCGAACTCGACGAGAAGCGTCGCAAGCGCGAGCGACTCAACGCCGAGAAGAAGGCCGGCGTCCTGCTGGCCCAGGCCGACAAGATGCGGGCGAAGGCGACGAAGGCCGTGGCGGCCCAGAACATGGCGCGGCGCGCCGAGAAGATGCTCGCCGGCATCGAGGGCGAACGCGTGCAGGACAAGGTCGCCAAGCTGCGCTTCCCGAAGCCTGCGCCGTGCGGCAAGACGCCGCTCATGGCGGAGGGACTCTCGCGCTCCTACGGTTCGCTCGAGATCTTCACCGATGTCGACCTCGCCATCGACCGTGGCTCGAAGGTCGTCGTCCTCGGACTCAACGGTGCCGGTAAGACGACGCTCCTGAGGATGCTCGCGGGCGTCGATGCACCGGACACGGGCCGCATCCTGCCTGGCCACGGACTCAAGATCGGTTACTACGCCCAGGAGCACGAGAACCTCGACGTCGACCGCAGCGTCCTGGAGAACATGAAGTCAGCAGCGCCCGAGCTCGGGGAGACCGAGGTCCGCAAGGTGCTCGGCTCGTTCCTCTTCTCCGGTGACGACGTCGACAAGCCCGCCGGCGTTCTCTCCGGTGGCGAGAAGACGCGACTCTCGCTGGCGCTGCTCGTCGTCTCGAGCGCCAACGTGCTGCTGCTCGACGAACCGACGAACAACCTCGACCCGGCCAGCCGCGAGGAGATCCTCGGGGCGCTCAACAACTACGAGGGTGCCGTCGTGCTCGTCAGCCACGACGACGGCGCCGTGGAGGCCCTCAACCCCGAACGCATCCTGCTCCTGCCGGACGGTGTCGAGGACCTGTGGGGTCCGGACTACGCCGACCTCGTCTCCCTCGCCTGATCGACGTGAGACCGTTCGCATGCTGAGGTCAGGAGCCGCGCCGTGTCGATGATGGGCCCGGGCTGGCAGATGATGCGCTCGATGTCGAAGGACGCCACGGTCAAGGACCAGCGCCTGGCTCCGGGCACGGTGCGTCGCGTCGGCGGATACGCCACGCGATACACCTCGACCATCGCGGTCTTCCTCGTTCTCGTCGTCGTCGACGCGGTGATGATCGTCGCGACGCCACTGCTGCTCAAGCACATCGTCGACGACGGTGTCGTGCCGCGCGATCGGCAGGTCGTCGTCACCCTCTCGCTCGCCGTGGCGGCCGTCGCAGTCCTCGGCGCGGGAGTGACCGTCGTGCAGCGATGGTTGTCCGCGCGCCTGGGCGAAGGACTCATCTTCGACCTGCGCGCCGACGTCTTCCGGCACGTGCTCGCCCAGCCCATCGCCTTCTTCACGCGCGCCCAGACGGGTGCGCTCGTCACGCGCATCAACAGTGACGTCGTGGGCGCTCAGCAGGCGTTCACGACGACGCTGTCGACGGTCGTGAGCAACGTCGTCAGCCTCGCCGTGCTCCTCGTCGCCATGACGTCCCTGTCGTGGCAGCTCACGGTGGCGGCGCTCGTGCTCGTGCCGCTGTTCCTCCTCCCGACGCGCCTGTTGGGCCGTCGTCTCGCCGGTCTGACCCGCGAACAGATGACTCTCAACGCCGAACTGGGCGCACGGATGACGGAGCGCTTCAACGTCGCCGGCGCCCTGCTCGTCAAGCTCTTCGGCCGGCGCAGCGACGAATCGGCGCAGTACGACGCCCGCGCCGCCCGCGTGCGCGACATCGGCGTGTCCATCGCGACGCAGCGCAGCATGTTCCTCGTCGCCCTCACGCTCATGGCGTCGCTCGCCACCGCACTCGTCTACGGCGTCGGCGGTCTGCTCGCTGTGGACGGCACCATGACGGTCGGCACGCTGCTCGCCATGGCCGCCCTGCTCGGACGGCTGTACGGCCCGCTCACCGCTCTGTCGAACGTGCGCGTCGACGTCATGGCGGCCATGGTCTCCTTCGAGCGGATCTTCGAGGTGCTCGACCTGCCTCCGCTCGTCCGTGAGGCGGATGACGCGGTCGCCCTCGGGCCGGGCCCGCTCGGCGTCCGCTTCGACGGTGTCTCGTTCGGTTACCCCAGCGCCGATGACGTGTCGCTCGCATCGCTCGAGACGACCTCGAGCGGTGATCGCGACGCCGGTGAGCTCGTGCTGCGCGACATCGACCTCGACGTCGCACCGGGCAGCGTCGTGGCGCTCGTGGGTCGCAGCGGTGCCGGAAAGACGACGCTCACCTCGCTCGTACCCCGGCTGTACGACCCGACGAAGGGGCGCGTCCTGGTCGGGGACCTCGACCTCACCGGGGTGAGCCTCGAGTCGGTCGCCCAGCGCATCGGCGTCGTGACTCAGGAAGCGCACATGTTCCACGACACCGTGCGGGCCAACCTCCTGTACGCACGCCCCGACGCCACCGACCGCGATCTCGAGCAAGCCCTTCGCGCGGCGCACGTCTGGGCCCTCGTCGAACGTCTGCCGCACGGTCTCGACACCGTCGTCGGCGATCGCGGACACCGGCTGTCCGGGGGAGAGAAGCAGCGGTTCGCCATCGCCCGGCTGCTGCTCAAGGCCCCCGACGTGGTCGTGCTCGACGAGGCGACGGCCCACCTCGACAGCGAGTCCGAGCGCGCGGTGCAGGCGGCGCTGGCGAACGCGCTCGTGGGGCGCACGGCGCTCGTCATCGCCCACCGCCTCTCCACCATTCGCCGCGCCGACAGCATCGTCGTGCTCGACGGCGGGCGCATCGTGCAGCAGGGAACGCACGCCGAACTGCTCGCCGCGGGCGGCCTGTACGCCGACCTGCACGCCACGCAGTTCAGCGACGACTGAACGCCGGTCGCCGACGCCCGGGCATCTTGCCGCGTACGCGTTCACCCGGTGGTGACGGGGCCGTCATGACCACCGCCCATGAGCAACGAGGGTTCGCGGCTCGCCAACGACCCGCCATGGGGGCGCCGGCCCCAGGCGGGGAAGCGCCGTCAGAGGGTGCGCAGAGATCCGCCGTCCACCGGTAGGGCGATGCCGGACAGGTACGACGCCGCCGGGCTGGTGACGAAGGCGGCGACGCGGCCGAACTCCTCCGGCGTGCCGTAGCGACCCAGCGGAATCGCGCCCTCGTTCTTCGCACGCGTGGCCTCGGCGTCACCGCTGCCTGCGTCGAGCGAACGGACACGGTCGGTGTCGATACGCCCCGGGAGCAGGACGTTGACGCGGCCACCGCGCGGGCCGTATTCGTCAGCCAGCGTCTTCGCAGCCATGGCGAGGCCGGGACGCAGACCATTGGAGATGGCGAGCCCCGGAATCGGCGACTTCACCGAGGACGATAGCACCATCGTCACGGCCATCTGAGCCTCCGGCTCGAAGGGTTCGTCGAGCACCGCGCGTGCCATGCGCAGACCGCCGAGGAACACGCTGTCGAAGGCTGCGCGCCACTGCTCCTCGGTCGTGTCACCGAGTTTGCCCGCGGGCGGGCCACCCACCGAGACGACGGCGCCGTCGAGGCGGCCGAAGCTCTCCTTGGCCACGGCGATGAGGCGAGCGGGGGTCTGCGGGTCGGCGAGGTCAGCCGCGACCGCGCGCACGTTCGCGCCCGTCGGGAGCTGCTCGGCCGCCGCGGCGATCCGCTCCTGGTCTCGTGAGGCGATGACGAGGTCAGCGCCGTCCGCCGCGAGCACCTTCGCCGTCGCGAGGCCCAGGCCGCCGGAGGCGCCGGTGACGATGTACGTCCGTCCGTTCAGTCCACAGTCCATGGCTTCATCCTGTCACTCGTCCTCTTCGTCCCAGATCCGCTGCTTGCGCTTCTTCTCGCGCCTCGGACGCGCGGCAGTCGCGCCCTCGTGTGCCTGCACCTCGCCGGCGGACGCGGGATCGGCCGTCTCGAGGCCGTCGAGGTACTCACGCCGGGCGCGCATCAGGACGAAGGCGTATCCGGCGACGATGCCGAGCCACCACTGGATGGCGTAGCTCAGATTGATGCCGGCCGCCATGCCCTGCGACGGCCGCTCCAGGGCCTGCGGTCGCGGGGGAGTCGTCCCGTCGGGCATCGACTCGGTGCGCATGCGGACGTAGCCGTCGACGAGTTGCTCACCCGTGGCCTTCTCGGCGTCGGCCGTCGAGATCGAGGAGAGCTGGCCTTCGACCGGCGGCCGGCCGAGGCTCTTCTCGCTCGGTCGCACCCAACCGGTCACCGTCACCTGGCCACGCGGCGACGCGGGAACAGAACTTGGCTTCGCCGCGCTCGAGCCGTTGGTCACCCACCCGCGGTCGACGAGCACTTTGATGCCGTCGACGGCGAAGACGTCCACGGTCTCGTAGCCGAAATCGCCGCCGGGCCCCGGCCTGTTGCGCACCATGTGGACATCACCGAGATAGGTGCCGGTTCCGCGAACCTGCTTCCACTCGTCATCCTTGGCGGGGGCCCGGCCGTCCTCGAGAACGTCACCGAACGGGACGGGTCGGGCGTCGTAGTTCGTGTCGATCCGCTCCTGGATCGTCGACTTCTCCTGCCAGCGATTCCACTGCCAGCGCCCTGCGACGAGGCAGATCGTGGCCCACAGTGTCGCGACGAGCAACCACGTGAGCCAGCGTTTGGTGGAGAGCAGTCGAAGCACCCCACCAGCCTAGTAGGGCTGTTCGCCGCCCTGACGCCGGGCATCAGGGACGAGCAGGTTCCCGCGAGGCGCCTCAGCCGTCGTGCGGATCCAGGGCGTCGGGCCGGACGCTGTCCCGGTAGAAGCCGCGCAGAGACAGGAAGTCGCGCAGCGTCACCTCGTGCTCGTCGCACGCGAGCCAGACCTTGCGTCGTTGCGCGTCGTGCAGCTTCGGGTTGTTCCACCGCAGAGCCCACGTCGCGTGGCGTCGGCACCCCTTCGCGCTGCAGATCAGCTCGGCGGGGTCATCGCTAAGAGCGGTCCGCAGATCCATGGATCTCCTTGGGAGGCACCGGAGGGGGAGTGACGGCACCCATGCGGTCGATGCGCCGCTTGCCCGTCGCGTTGGCGTACACGACGGCCGCGTAGGGCAGTACGGCAGCGAGAGCGAAGCACACGACACTGAGCGGGCGGCTGACCTGCCAGGTGGCGACGGCCGCGATGAAGCAGACCGTCCGGATGGCCATCGAGATGAGGTAGCCACGCATTCGGCGGTTCTGGTCGTCCTCGGCCGACTCGGGCAGGCTCGTCGCCGAGAGGCGGGGCTGTTCACCCTTGCCCGTCCGCGAGGAAGCTGCTCGTGCCATGGCTCCAGCTTACGACTCACCACGATTCGTCCCAATTGGAGTACCCGGGGGTAGTGGATACGTTGCTGAGCGAGGTTGATTCCGGCGCGCCCGCGCCCGACCACACGACATGCTGCGAACGAAGGACAGGGTGAATGACGAGCCGCAACGTACTGGTGACCGGAGGCAACCGAGGTATCGGTCTGGCCATCGCCGAGAGGTTCCGTGACCAGGGGGACGCCGTCGTCATCCTTTCGCGCGCCGGTGAGGACGTCGCGGGCATGCCCGCGGTTGCGGGCGACGTCAGCGACTCCGACTCGGTGAAGAAGGCGTTCAAGGAGGCCGAGGAGAAGCTCGGCGGCCCCATGGACGTCGTCGTCGCGAACGCCGGAATCACCGACGACGGTTTGCTCATGCGCATGAGCGACGAGTCGTTCGACCGTGTCATCGACACCAACCTCGCCGGTGCGTTCCGCTGCGCCCGCGCCGCGACGACCGGCATGATCCGCCGCAAGGGCGGGCGCCTCATCTTCGTCTCGAGCGTCGTCGGACTCTACGGGTCTCCGGGCCAGGCCAACTATGCGGCGAGCAAGGCCGGTCTCGTCGGTCTCGCCCGCTCCGTTGCCCGCGAACTCGGGGGCCGTGGCATCACGGCCAACGTCGTCGCGCCCGGCTTCATCGAGACCGAAATGACGTCCTCGCTGCCGGAGGACCGGCAGAAGGCCTACAAGGACGCCATCCCCACCGGGCGCTTCGCCCGCCCCGAGGAGGTGGCAGCCGCCGTCACGTTCCTCGCCTCGCCGGAGGCCGCCTACATCAACGGTGCTGTCGTACCCGTCGACGGCGGCCTCGGCATGGGCCACTGACCACTGACCCAGCCCGCATCCTCCACTCCGCTCCGCCCCGCACGAAAGGCACCACCATGGGTCTGCTCGAAGGTAAGAAGCTCCTCGTCACCGGCGTCCTCATGGACTCCTCGATCGCCTTTCACGTGGCGCGCCTGGCCCAGGAGGAGGGCGCCGAGGTCGTTCTCACGAGCTTCGGCCGCACGATGAAGATCACGCAGATGATCAGCCGTCGGCTGCCCGAGCCCGTCGAGGTGGTCGAACTGGACGTGACGAACACCGAGCACCTCGAGACCCTCGCCGAGCGCCTCAAGCCGATCATCGGTTCGCTCGACGGCGTCGTGCACTCGATCGGCTTCGCACCGCAGGGCGCGTTCACCTTCATGGACGCCACGTGGGAGGACGTCTCGACGGCACTGCACGCCTCGGCGTATTCCCTCAAAGCCCTCGCGAAGGCTGCCGAGCCCCTCATGAAGGACGGCGGCGCCGTTGTCGGGCTGACGTTCGACGCGAAGTTCGCCTGGCCCGTCTACGACTGGATGGGCGTGGCCAAGGCTGCGTTCGAATCGACGAACCGTTACCTCGCACGTGACCTCGGCCCGCAGGGGATCCGCTGCAACCTCGTCGCCGCCGGCCCGATCCGCACCACGGCGGCCAAGTCGATCCCGGGCTTCGAGCAGTTCGAGGAGACCTGGAACAACCGTGCTCCGCTGGGTTGGGACGTCTCCGACGCGGTGCCCGCCGCGCGCGCCTGCGCGGCACTGCTGTCCGACTGGTTCCCGGCGACGACGGGCGAGATCGTCCACGTCGACGGCGGCGTCCACGCGATGGGTCAGTAGGCGTCCAGCCCGTGTCGGGCGGATGCAGGTGAAGCACACCCGTTCTAGGGTGAATTTCATGACTGCAGACGGCACGCAGGCCGCAGGTGTCCGCCTGCTCGGCAACCGCGTTCTCGAGGGCCCGAACCTCTACTTCCCGCGCCCCGCGATCAAGACGACGATCGACGTCTCGGGGTGGCTGAGCAGTGAACCGGAACAGCTGAGCGAAGCGTTCGCCCTGCTTCGCGCGCGCCGCCCGCGACTCGGCGACGAGGGTTCTGCCGTCCGCGACCGCGCCGTCATGCGCCTCGTCGAGGTCGTCACGCGTCGTGTTGCCGCTGCGAGCGGCACGGGTCAGCTCGGTGTCCGGGTTCGCCACGGCGAGGAACCCTCGGAGTACGTCGTGGCCTTCCCCTGGAAGCACCTCGAACGCGGCCGCGCGTTGGGCCGCGCCGTGGCTGCGGCTCTCACCGATCTGCTCGACCCGGTGTCCTCCTCCGACGCCGTTCGACGTGCCGCCGACGCGGTTCTCGCCTCCGAACCGGGCCCCGCCGGAACCATGTCCAAGCCGAAGGTTCCGGTCATCTCGATCACCGGAACGAACGGCAAGACGACGACCACGCGCCTCGTCTCGCACATCTCGATGACCGCAGGGCGCAAGACGGCGTGGAGCTCCACCGACGGTGTGCTCGTCATGGGCGAACACGTCGAGAGGGGTGACTACTCGGGACCCTCGGGTGCTCGCACCGTGCTCGCCACCCCCGGCCTCGAGGTCGCCGTCCTCGAAACCGCGCGAGGCGGCTTGCTCAACCGCGGAATGGGTGTGCCGTACAACGACGTCAGCGTCGTGACGAACGTGTCGCCCGACCACCTCGGTACCGGCGGCATCGACACCGTCGACCAGCTCGCCGAGGTCAAGGCCATCATCACCAAGGTCACCCGACCGAGCGGTTGGTGCGTGCTCAACGGTGACGACCCCCGTGTCTGGGCGATGCGGGTCGGTACGCCCGCGCAGATCATCACCTTCACACTCGACCCGGAAGCGCCCGGCATCCGTGAGGCACGGGCCGCACACGGCAAGGCGTTCACCGTCATCGACAACGACATCGTGTGTATCGACGACTCGGGCGTGGACTCTCTCGTCTCCCTCGACGACGTGCCCATGACGATGGCCGGGCTTTCCGCCCACAACATCGCGAACGCTCTCGCCGGGGCGGCCGGTGCCCTGGCGCTCGGACTTCCGCGCAGCGCCGTCGTCGAGGGGCTACGCACGTTCTCCCCGGACGCGAACCTCAACCCGGGCCGCATGAACGTCTACACCGTGCCCAAGCCGAGCAGCCCCGACGAGTCGGTCACCGTCATCATCGACATGGCCCACAACGAGGGAGGTTTGGAGGCTCTCCTCGCCGTGGGTCGTGGTCTCGTCGCGCCCGGGGGGCGACTCCTGCTCGGCCTCGGAACCGGCGGGGACCGCAGCGACGAGATCCTCGCCAACCTCGGCGAGCTCGCAGGCCGTGGCGCAGATCTCGTCCACGTGGTGCACAAGGAGCACTACCTTCGCGGTCGCTCGATGGAGAACCTCGAAAGCCACTTCCGTGACGGTCTCGCGCGCGTCGGGGTGAGCCCGGAGGCGAGCCACCGCACCGAACTCGACGGCGTGCATGGCCTCCTCGACGCGGCACACGGGGGCGACGTCGTGGCGGTCATGACCCACAGCCACCAGGCGGAGATCCACTCCTGGTTGACCGAGACGGGCGCGTCGATGGACGACGCACGAACCATCGCCCGCAAGGCACGCACCGCTCGCGGTGTACCGAACGAGAAGATCGAGAACACCGGCTTGCCCGACGACGTTCAGGGCCACATCGGTGACGCCGTCGCGTCATTGCGTCGGGTGACCGCCTCCGGCCACGCACCCGCAGCACTAGTCGACGCTCTGGACCTGCTCACCTCACTGCCGCACCGCGAGTCCTGACACGCTCGCCGATCCGGCCTCGTCCCGACGACCAGTTGGCCCCTTCCCACCGCAGCGGTGGGAAGGGGCCAACGCGTTCGTTCCTCAGCCCTGAGTGTCAGCCGGGTTCGGCGTGACCGCCTCGGCCGCGGCGTCGTCCTCCTCGGCGCTGGCGAACCGCTCGTCCGGGCTGAAGTCGGGGTCGCCCGGCTGTTCCTCGTGGGTGTGCGCGCCCGGCGTCGCGAGGTGGGTGCGCTCCTCGACCGTGGCCATGACCCGGGCGTGCTTGTCGGCGCAGATGACGATGACGTCGTTGGGCCGCGCCCGATCGAGTGCCTTCGTCGTCGCCTCGAGCTCGTCGAGGACGGTGACGATCTTCGTCGCGCGGCCACCGTCGGCAGCCACGGCTCGCGCACCCTCCTCGATGATCCTGGCCGCTTCGCCGACCTCGCGGCGGCGCAGGTTCTCGTCCTCACGGATGATGACGGTGTCGAACCACTTGGCCGCCAGTTCACCCATCTCACGGATGTCCTGGTCACGACGGTCGCCGGCAGCTCCGACGACGACGGTACGGCGCACCCTCTGGGCACGGTTCTTTCCCGCGACATATCGGTCGACGAACTCGCCGAGCAGGTCGAGGCCCGCCGGGTTGTGGCAGTAGTCTACGAACACCTCGGCGTGGTCGACCTCGATGCGGTTGAGGCGACCGGGGGAGAGGTAGTAGCTCGTCGTGAAGGTGCGCAGGCCCTGACGGATGTCGTGCAGCGGCACACCGGCGGCGAAGGCCGCTCCCGCCGCGGCGAGCGAGTTGGCGACGTTCATGCGTGCGGCGCCGTTGAACGTGCTCGGCAGCAGGTGGGTCCAGGCGAGCTGCATCGAACGGCGGCCCTGCTTGAGGACGATCATCTCGCCCTTCTCCGTCGGCTCGAGGACGACGGCGCGGTCACCGCGAACGCAGCGCTCGTCGATGAACTGCCTGACGCGGCTGTCCGGGGCGTCCATCGAGAACCACACGATGGTTCCACGGCACACGTGGCGCATACGGCGCACGTACGGGTCGTCGGCGTTGAGGACTGCGAAACCGTCACGCGGCACGGCCTCGACGACGACCTGCTTGACGTCCGCGAGGTCCTTGAGGGACTTCACACCGCGCATGCCGAGGTGGTCGTTCTGGATGTTCGTGACGATGGCGATGTCGTTACGGTCGTAGCCCAGGCCCTCGCGCAGGATGCCGCCGCGGGCGACTTCGAGGATCGCGAAGTCGACTCGCGGGTTCTGAAGCACCATCTTGGCCGACTTGGGGCCCGACGCGTCACGGGTGATGAGCAGACGCTCGTCGACGATGATGCCGTCGGTCGAGGTCATGCCGACCTTCTTGCCGAGGCCCTTCATGACGTGCGCGAGCATGCGCGACGTCGTCGTCTTGCCGTTGGTACCCGTCACCGCGACAATCGGCACACGCGACGGCGTGCCGGGCGGGAAGAGCAGGTCGACGACCGGTTTGGCGATGAACTGCGGTTCCCCGACCGTCGGGTGGGTGTGCATGCGGAACCCGGGAGCGGCGTTGACCTCGCAGATCGCGCCGCCGGACTCACGCACCGGCACCGTGATGTCGGGGCAGATGAAGTCGATGCCGGCGACGTCGAGTCCGATGAGGCGCGCGGCCTCCTCGGCGATCTCGACGTTGTCCGGGTGGGCATCCATGGTGCGGTCGATGGAGATACCACCGGTCGACATGTTGCCGGTGAGGGCAAGCTTCACCATGACGCCAGCCTCAGGCACGGCGTCCATCGCGTAGCCCTGTTCCTCGACGAGTTCGCGGGCGGCGTCGTCGACCTTGATGCGCGTGAGCACCTTCTCGTGACCGTATCCACGACGCGGGTCGGCGTTCGTGATGTCGACGAGTTCGGCCACCGTGTGCTCGCCGTCGCCCATGACGTGGGCGGGCACACGCTCGGCGATGGCCGCCATCCGGCCGTCGATGATGAGGCAGCGGTAGTCCTTGCCCGTGACGAAGGACTCGACCTGCAGCACGCCGCGGCGCGACTGGGCCAGAGCGATCGGGTAGGCCTCGCGGACGTCCTCCTCGTTCTGCAGGTTGAGGCAGACACCACGGCCGTGATTGCCGTCGAGCGGCTTGACGACGACCGGGAAGCCGATCTCCTTGGCCGCCTCGACGGTGCCCTCCATCGTGCGCACGACGTCGGACTTCGGCACCGGCAGACCGGCCGACCCGAGCAGCTTCACCGTGAGGTTCTTGTCGCCCGCGATGTCCACCGCGAGCGCGGGGGTGCGCGACGTCATCGTGGCGCGGATGCGCTGGGCGTGGACGCCCTGACCGAGTTGGACGAGCGAGGCGCCGTTGAGACGGGTCCACGGGATGTCGCGCGAGACGGCCTCTTCGATGATGGCCTGCGTCGACGGGCCGAAGGCCTTGCGCTGCACGAGGTTGTGGAACCGCTCGAGCTCTGCCTCAACGTCGAACTCGGGGTTGTTCTGCACGAGGTGATTGACGATGTTGACCGCCAGTTCACCGGCTGCGAGACCGACGCTCTCGTCGAGGAAGGCGAAGATGACGTTGTACCAGCCCTCGCGGTCCTCGACACCACGCGTCTTGCCTCGACGGACGTCGTGGCCGGCCTCCTGCTGCAGCTGCAGCGCGAGGTGCTCGGCCACGTGACCGAGCCAGGTGCCCTCGTGGAGGCGCTCGATGAAGCCACCCTCACGCCCGCGCGAACACGAGTGACGCTGCAGACCGGGGAAGAGCTCGACGAGAGCCTCGGTGAAACCGGGCAGCGCGTGCGTCGGGTAGTACTCGAGCACGCCCAGATCGAGCACGAGGTGAATCGCCGGCTCGTAGGACCACACGTTGGGGCCGCGGTAGACACGCGTGCTTCGGATGCGCAGGCTCGGCTCGATGGGCCCGGGAGCTTGCGGGATCTCGACGACGGTCATGGAGTTCTCCCTCGTGGAAGGCACAGCGTCTCAGTGACGCAGTGCGGCTGCCGCCGTGGCGGTGTCGTGCTGATCCTTCGCGGCCGTGACGGCCACGTCGGCGTTCTGCTCGACGAAATCCGTCAAGGTCGCTGTGGTCAGGTCGAACGTCGCTCCGTACGGGAGCGAGTGAACGACCGCTCCCGTGACGAGCAAGGGCGCGTCACGGCGGGCTTCATGGGCGTCGGTCTGCGCCCGTCGGGCATCGACGATGAAGACGGCACCGGATCCGACGATCGTCATCTCGTGCCCGTTCGTGATCTCGGCGGCCGTGTCCTCGTCGATGCCCATTCCGAGCAGGCTGGGAGAACCGGCGACGAGCGAGAGCAGTCGGCCGTAGCGCGAGCGCTGGTCGAAGTGCTGGTCGATGATGACGCCCGGCACGAGGCCGAGACCCTGCGTGAGCTGGCTGGAACGCTGGCGAGGGGTGACGCCTTCCTCGCCCATGGAGATCATGAACTGGCTCATGATCGAGGCGCCCGCACTCGTGCCGGCGATGACGGCGCCACGCTCGTAGGCGCGCAGCATGGCGTCGCCGAGCGGGGTGCCGACGATGAGCTGGCTCAGCTTGAGCTGGTTACCGCCCGAGATGAAGACACCCGTGGCGTTGTCGATGCGCTCGACGAGCTCCGGCGACGACGACTCGAGCCGCGTCTGCGGGTCGACGCTCGAGACCTCGGGGCACCCCAAGCGCGAGAACACGGTGGAGTACACCTCGATGACCTCGGACGCCAGCGACGATGCCGTCGGGATGACGACGATGTTCGACTTGCGGCCCCCGGCCAGACGCACGAAGCGGCGCAGGATGGTCACGCGGCCGATCTTGTCCTCGGCCCCACCGATGATGAGCAGGGATCGACGGGGCTCGCTGTTCTCAGGCATGGGGGCTATGTTAGGCGCCCGTTCCGCTCATCGCAGCAGAGTCCACGTCGAGATTGTCGGCCTCTTCGATGTCCTCGCGGCTGATACCGAGCAGGAACAGCACACTGTCCAGGTAGGGCACGTTCACGGCGGCATCGGCCTGAGCCCGCACAACGGGCTTGGCGTTGAACGCAACGCCGAGACCGGCGAGCGCGAGCATGTCGAGGTCGTTGGCTCCGTCACCGATCGCGACCGTGCGTTCCAGGGGGAGACCTTCGTTCTGCGCGAAGTGCGCGAGAGCGCGTGCCTTGCCCTCACGATCGACTACCTCGCCGAGCACCCGCCCGGTGAGCTTGCCGTCCGCCACCTCGAGTGTGTTGGCCTGGGCATACGTGATGCCGAGGTCGTCGGCCAGGGGGCGCACGACCTCGATGAAGCCACCCGAGACGACGCCGACGGTGAAACCGAGACGCTTGAGGGTGCGCACCAGCGTGCGCGCGCCGGGCGTCAGGCGAATCGCGGCGCGGACGTCATCGAGCACCTCGACCGGAAGCCCTTCGAGAGCGGCGACACGTGCGTGCAGGGACTCGGCGAAGTCGAGTTCGCCGCGCATGGCCCGCTCGGTCACCTCGGCGACCTCGGCCTCACGGCCTGCGTGGGCCGCGAGCATCTCGATGACCTCGTCCTGGATGAGTGTCGAGTCGACGTCCATGACGACGAGACGTCGCCCTCGCCGCGCCAAACCGGCAGCGGCGACACTCGCGTCACAGCCGCTCTCCGCCGAGACCTCGGCCACGCGGCGTCGCAACTCGACGACCTCGACACCGGACACATCGAGCTCGATGGCCGTCACGGGGGTACGGGCGAGACGACGCACCCGGTCGATGTTTCCGCCGTGGTGCACGACTTCGGCGGAGATCTCGGCCAGTGCCTCGGCCGGCACGGTGTCCGCCAGCAGCGTGACGACGGCGCGCCCGGGCAGGCGGTGCACGTCATCCGCCATGCCGGGCGTCAGCGTGAGCGAGAGGCCACGCAGTTCGGCGAGGCGGCGCATCTCGACCTCGAAGTCCTCCGGATGCTGGGAGGAGACGAGGAAGGACAGCGTGATGCTCCCGCCGAGCACGGCCTGCCCGACGTCGATGATCTCGACGCCGAACCGGGTCATCGCATCGGCCAGTTCGTGGAAGAGCCCCGGGAAGTCGGTGCCCTGGAACGTCAGGCCGATGAGGTCGGTACGCGGGTTGTCGTTCGTCACAACCCCATTCATAGCGTGAACCACTCTCGCGTGCATCCGCCGCTCACGACGTGATGACCGTGCCCTTGCCGACGACGACAATGCCCGACTCCGTGACGGTGAACCCGCGAGCGCGGTCCTGCTCGTGGTCGAGGCCGATGTGCGTGCCCTCGGGCAGGTGCACGCCCTTGTCGATGATGGCGCGTCGGATGATGCACGAGCGGCCCACGTCGACGCCGTCGAGGAGGATGGACGAATCCACGTCGCTGAACGAGTGAACGCGCACGTTCGGCGAGAGCACCGACCGACTCACCGTGGCGCCGGAGATGATGCACCCGGGGGAGATGAGCGAGTTCACGCCCGTACCCGTGCGTCCGTGCTCGCCGTGGACGAACTTCACCGGCGGGAGGCTCATGCCCGACGTCGTGTGGATGGGCCAGTCGTCGTTGTAGAGGTTGAAGATCGGGTGGACCGACACGAGGTCCATGTGCGCGTCGTAATAGGAGTCGATGGTGCCGACGTCGCGCCAGTAGCCGCGGTCACGGTCCTCTGCGCCGGGGATCGTGTTGTCCTTGAAGTCGTAGACGTAGGCCTCGCCCCGGTCGACGAAGGCGGGAACGATGTCGCCGCCCATGTCGTGCTTGCTGCCCTCGAGGTCCGCGTCGCGGGTGACGGCATCGATCAGTGCGTCCGCCGTGAAGACGTAGTTGCCCATCGAGGCGAGCACCTCGTCGGGGCTGTCCGGCAGGCCCTGGGGGTCGGTGGGCTTCTCGAGGAAGGCCCGGATGCGCGACGGGTCCTCGGGGTCGACGTCGATGACGCCGAACTGGTCGGCCAGGGAAATGGGCTGACGGATCGCGGCGACGCTCGCCTTGGCGCCGGAGGCGATGTGCGCCTCGACCATGTCGGCGAAGTCCATGCGATAGACGTGGTCGGCGCCCACGACGACGACGTAGTCGGGCTTCTCGTCGTAGATGAGGTTGAGGCTCTGGTAGATCGCGTCGGCTGAACCGAGGTACCAGTTCTTGCCCACGCGCTGCTGTGCCGGGACGGGCGTGACGTAGTTGCCGAGCAAGGAACTCATCCGCCACGTCGTCGTGATGTGGCGGTCGAGGCTGTGCGACTTGTACTGGGTCAGCACGACGATCTGGAGGTAGTCGCTGTTGACGAGGTTGCTCAACGCGAAGTCGATGAGTCGGTAGATTCCACCGAACGGCACGGCGGGCTTGGCCCGGTCCGCGGTCAGGGGCATGAGGCGTTTGCCCTCGCCGCCGGCGAGAACGATGGCTAGGACCTTGGGGCCTCCACGATTTGGCATGCGACTGACAATAGGCGGATCGTGTCTTTCATCACACCCCCGGAGGGACTACCGTCTTGTCCCGTGAGAGTCGACATCCTGACGAAGGAATACCCGCCCAACATCTACGGCGGCGCCGGGGTCCACGTCGCCGAACTCGTCAAGGCCATGCGAGTGACAGGCACGCAGACCAAGGTGCGGGCGTTCGGCGAACCGGTGGGGGAGGCCGACACCGACGGATTTCCCGATCTGCCGCAGTTGGCCGAGGCCAACGGCGCGCTGAAGACACTCGGGGTGGACCTCACGATGGTGCCGGCCACCCAAGGTGCCGACATCGTCCACTCGCACACCTGGTACGCCAACTTCGCCGGGCACCTCACCTCGATGCTCCACGGCGTCCCGCACGTCGTGACGGCGCACAGCCTCGAGCCCATGCGCCCGTGGAAGGCGGAGCAACTCGGTGGCGGCTACGCACTCAGCTCGTTCATCGAGCGCACCGCCTACGAGGGTGCCGCCGCCGTCATCGCGGTCTCCGACGGCATGCGACGCGACGTGCTGCGCAGCTACCCCCAGCTCGACGAGAGCAAGGTCCACGTCGTCCACAACGGCATCGACGCAGACGCCTGGGCGCCGGATCACTCCGAGAAGGCGCTGGAGATCGTGTGCGGCCACGGCGTTGACACCGGCCGCCCGAGCATTGTGTTCGTCGGTCGCATCACCCGGCAGAAGGGCCTGCCGTTCCTCCTGCGCGCCATGCGTGACGTTCCCGCCGACGTGCAGCTCGTGCTGTGTGCCGGCGCCCCGGACACCCCCGAGATCCTTGCCGAGGTCGAGGGCCTCATCGCCGAACTGCGTGAGAGCCGTGACGGCGTCGTGTGGATCCCCGACATGCTGCCCCGCCACGAAGTCGTCGCGCTGCTGTCACAGGCCACCTGCTTCGTGTGCCCGTCCGTCTACGAGCCGCTCGGCATCGTCAACCTCGAGGCAATGGCGTGCGAGGCGGCCGTCGTCGGCACGGCCACCGGGGGAATCCCCGAGGTCGTCGTGGACGGCGAGACCGGTTGGCTCGTGCCGATCGAGCAGGTGAACGACGGAACGGGTACGCCCGTCGACCCCGATACGTTCGTCGCCGATCTGGCCCGCGCCCTCACCGAGGCGACCTCCGACGTCGAAGAGGCCCGCCGACGGGGTCGAGCCGGGCGTCAGCGCGCCGTCGAGCACTTCGGGTGGGACGCGATCGCCGAGCGCACCCAGCAGGTCTACGCGACGGTCCTCGAAGGCTCCCCTACGGCCTGATACATCATTGCCGGAGACACTCCGCTCTGAGCACACCGCAACGCGTGATCAACGTTGCCCGTCCTCATCGAGGGCGGGCAGCGTCGTGTGCGAGGCCGATGGCAGCCGCCGTCGCGGCCTGTGCGAGAGCGAGTTCGGCCTCGTCGAGCAGGGAGCGCAGCGTGCGCTCGCGCGCTGCGACGCTACCCGCGTCGAGGCCGCCGCTCGTCGTCAGCGCCTCGTCGAGGGCGGCGACGACGAGGCCGGCCGTCGTGATGATGCGCATCGCCCGCGGGTGCAGGCCCGGTGGCAACGCCCAGCGCGCGCCGTCGAGGCGTTCGTCGACGCGCTCGCGGGCCGAGGAGCCGAGGAACGGTGCGATGTGCAGGGATTCGAGCACCCCGACGTGCGCCAGCAACGCCTCGCGGAAGCGTCGGTCGATGTCGGCCAGTGCGAGTGCCTCGAGGCGGTGGATCGGCACCGGGTCGCTGTCGTGCGGTTCGAGCGTGAGCTTGAGGCCCTCGTCGCCGGCCGGCCCGTAATACTCCAGCCGCGGCACGAGCACCCCGCCGAGCGACGGCACGAACAGGCATTCTCCGACTTCGATCGCAGCCTGAGTCGCGGGTCCGCCGGGCGGCAGCAACCCGCCGTGGACCCCCGGGCGGGGCAGGTCGACGCAGACGATGCGTTCGCCGAGGTCACGCCACAGTTCGAGGCGCGGCAGGCCACCCTCGACGGCGTCGACGTCGGGCAGCGCGGTGCCGATCGCCTCGCTGAGCGGGCGATCGGCGGCGATGGCGTGCGTGGCCCACAGGGCCAGACGCACGGAGGCAGGCAGTTCGTACACGATCGCCCAGCCTAGTGGCGACGGGTCAGTGCGCCAGAGCCGTCGGAAGGTGCTTGCGCGAGAACATCAGGACGACGCCGAGGCTCAGCGCGGCGAGCACGACGCCACCGACGAACATCATGGGGTAGCTCAGCCAGTGGCTGACGACGGCGAGCGCGGCGGGCACGAAGAAGCCGAGGTAGGTGATCGAATAGTAGACAGCCGTCAGCCCCGCGAGGTCCTCGGGACCGGCGATGCGCTGCACCTCCTGCAGGCCGGAGACAAGCAGCATGCCGTAGGCGAGACCGAGGACGGCGGCCGCGACGAGCGCGAGCCACGGGCTGACGAGGCGCGCTGCAAGTGCGGCGATGCCGAGGCCGGGCAGCGTCATCGTCAGGGCGATGATGATGGCGCGCGCGGAGCTGACATCGTCGAAGCGCTTGCCGACCTGCTGGATGAACAGCCCGCAGCCGAGCGCGACGAGGCACAGCAGGCCCGAGAAGGCGATGCCGAACGAGCCGGTGCGATCACCCATGACGGCGGGCAGCACGGCATAGGCGCATCCCGCGCAGCCGAACACCCACGGCGCCATCGGCAGGACGACGAACAGGAAGCGACGGTGGCCCGCAGCGGGCACGCGCAGGTCGTCGAGGAAGCGTCCCGGCATCTCTTGCGCGGCATGCGTCTCGGGGGCGCGCGTCAGGAGCACATAGCTCGCCGCCGTGATGACGAGGTGGACGAGGTAGCACAACTCTGCGGGCAGCGGCGCGAACTGCGCGAGCGCCGCTGCGGTGGCGGCGCCGAGCGCGAATCCGGCCGTCAGGCTGATGGAGGCGCGACGCGCGCCCGCGGCGGCGTCGGCCTCGGCGTCGAACGGGGGGTTCGACAGTTCTTTGATCCACGAGCCGCCGACAACCATGGCGAGCCCGAGCGCCAGGCCGGAGAAGATGCGGCCGACGAAGAGCACGGCCGGCGAGCCGGAGCCGACGGCGAGCAGCACCGACGCGATGATCGCGAGGATCGGCGCGGGCAGCATGAGCGGGCGACGGCCCCAGCGGTCCGAGGCGGGCCCGCCGAGCAGCAGCGCGGGCATGATGCCGAGGACGTACGCACCGAGCAGCAGGTCGACGGCGCCCGTCGAGAGCGCGTCGATGTCACGGTAGAGCCCGAGCAGCGGCGTGAACTGATTGCCACCCCACGCGACGGTGAACATCGCCGCCCCGACCGGCAGCCAGGCGGCACGCGCGCCCCCGGCGCCGGCGCGCTGGGGGCTGTCGACGCTCGTCGTGACGCGTTCGTGGCTGGTGGTGCGGGTCGGGGTGTCGAGTGACACGCGGAGGCCTTTCGTCGGGTGTGGGTGAGTGGTGCGAAACTCGTGTGGTCGGAGGGCTCAGGGGAGCAGTCCGTCGTAGGAGTGGTGCAGGTGCGCCGTCAGCTCCTGCTCGAAACCGGTCGCGTCTCCCGCGGCGACGAGGTCGACGAGGCGGGCGTGGGCGGTGAGGACGTCGCGGCAGCGGCGGTCGTCCTTCCACAGGATGCGCGCGGCCATCCGGCGCTGACGTTCCCCGAGACGCTCGTAGAACTCGGTGAGGATGGCGTTGCCGCCGGCGGCGACGAGGTGGGTGTGGAAGACGCAGTCGGTCTCGGTGAAGTCGTCGTGGTCGCCGGTTTCGAGGCTCTGGCGCTGACGGCGCAGGATCTCGCCGAGATCGATGGCGACGTCGCGGTGCTCCTGCGCCTCGACGACGCTGCGCGCCGCACGCGACTCCACCGCGATGCGCGCCTCGACGATGTCACGCACCTCGCGCGGTTCAACGGCGCGCACGAGCGCGCCGCGCTTGGGGTACAGCGTCATCCACCCCTCGGCCTGCAGCCGGACGAACGCCTCGCGCACGGGGGTGCGGGAGACGTCGAGCAGCTCCGAGATCTCACCCTCGCTGATGAGGGCGCCCCCGGCGATCGAGCCGTCGAGGATGCAGCCCTTCACCTCGCGGTAGACCGCGTCGGCCGCGGAGATCTTCGGCTCGCTCATGCTCGCTCCTCGTTCAAGTGGTCGATGTGCTGCCCACGCTTGCAGGCGTTCGACGCAACATAGATACAAGTTGTAGCTTACACCCGTGTCGGCTGGGCGTCAGGCGCGTCCACGACGTCATCCGTGCCGTGTCGCGTAGCATTCGACCCCGTCGAGTCAGTAGGGTCACGGGTATGAGCGATGTGTTGTCCTTCTCCGGGGTCGGTGTCACGCGCGGCGCGCATAAGCTGCTCGACGACATCAACTGGGACGTCGAGGAGGGCGAGCGTTGGGTCGTCGTCGGCCCCAACGGCGCCGGTAAGTCGACGCTGCTGTCCATCGCGTCCGGGCGGATGCACCCGAGTGCCGGTGTGGCCGGCATCCTCGGCGAGGTGCTCGGCGCCGTGGACGTGTTCGAACTGCGTCCGCGTATCGGCCTGTCGGCCGCCACGATCGCCGACCGTATTCCGAACGCGGAGAAGGTTTCCGACGTCGTCGTCACGGCCAGCTACGGCATGGTCGGACGCTGGCGGGAGAAATACGACGAGTTCGACCACGGCCGTGCTGCGGAACTGCTCGAGGAGATGGGTGTCTCGCACCTCGCCGAGCGTCGCTTCGGGACGTTGAGCGAAGGTGAACGCAAGCGCGTTCTCATCGCCCGCGCTCTCATGACCGACCCGGAGCTCATGCTCCTCGACGAACCCGCCGCAGGGCTCGACCTCGGCGCCCGTGAAGATCTCGTCGGTCGCCTCAGCACACTCGCCGAGGACCTCGACGCTCCGGCGCTCGTCCTCGTCACGCACCACGTCGAAGAGATCCCGCCGGGCTTCACCGACATCCTCATGCTGCGCGAGGGGCGTGTCGTGGCGGCCGGACCGATCGAGTCGACCCTCACGGCGGAGAACCTGTCGGAGACCTTCGGCATGCCGCTCGAACTCGAGCAGCACGGTGAACGCTGGAGCGCCCGAGCCGCTCGCTGATTTCTTGGTGCGAAGGCCGCCCGCCTTCGTCCGTGTGCGGCACCCACGGCCCAACCGTGCCCACGCGCCCCTCCTCGTGGCCGTGAGAAGGATGTCGACATGGGTCTGTGGGAAGCGCTCGCCATCATCGCGGCGGGTATGGCTGCCGGCATGATCAACGCGGTCGTCGGTTCCGGCACCCTCGTCACCTTCCCTACTCTTCTCGCCCTCGGGTACCCGGCCGTCACGGCCAATATGAGCAACACGATCGGACTCGTGGCCGGCGGCATCACGAGCACTCTGGGTTACCGCGAGGAACTGCGCGGCAAGGCCGCCCGCCTCAAGCGGATCGTTCCGTTCTCCTTCTTCGGTGCCGTGGTCGGCGCGCTGCTCCTGCTCGTACTTCCCGAGTCGGCCTTCGACGCCATCGTCCCGGTGCTCATCGCGCTGGGCGTGCTCCTCGTGCTTGCCGGACCGTGGCTCAACAAGAAGGCCGCGAAAGCACACGAGGACGCCGACCCCACGCGTCCGCTCGCGGGGCCCCGCCTCGTCGCGCTGGCCGTCGGAATCTTCGTGGCCGGTATGTACGGCGGCTACTTCGGCGCGGCCCAAGGCATCATCCTCATGGGCCTCATGAGCGTTCTCCTGCCTGATCCGCTGCAGGAGATCAACGGCATCAAGAACGTTCTCGGCACGGTGGTCAACGGCGTCGCAGCCCTGACGTTCATCGTCGTCGCGACCGACCAGATCGACTGGGTTGTGGCGGCCCTCGTCGGCATCGGCGCCCTCGTCGGCGGCTTCGTGGGAGCGCGCGTCGGGCGCAAGCTCAACCCGTGGGTCCTGCGCGTCCTCATCACCGTCATCGGCATCATCGCGATCGTCAACATCCTGCGCTGATCCCGCCCGCGTACCCTTGTGCGGTGCCGATCGAGATCACGAGCCCCGACGACGAACGCGTCGCCGACTACTTCCGCCTCACCGACGTCGCGCTGCGCAAGAAGCTCGAGACCGAGCGTGGCCTCTACATCGCCGAGAGCGAGAAGGTCATCCGCCGGGCACTCTCCCGGGGTGACGTTCCCCGCAGCTTCCTCATGGGCGAGCGCTGGCTCACCGACCTGGCAGACGTCGTCGCCGACGCCGAGGCCCAAGGCGTTCCGGTCTACGTGGGGGAGGCCGACGTCATCGAGTCGATGACCGGCTTTCACCTCCACCGCGGAGCGCTTGCGTCGATGAATCGTCCGGCCCTCGCCGACCCCGCGGAGTTGCTCCGTGGGGCCCGCCGCGTCGTGGTGCTCGAGGACATCGTCGATCACACGAAGGTCGGTGCTCTAATTCGTAATGCCGCCGCGCGACTGGCGTCGAAGCGTTCCTCGTGACTCCACGTTGCGACGACCCGTTGTGCCGACGAGCAATCCGAGCCTCGATGGGGACCGTCTTCCAGTTCTTGCGGCCTCGTCTCCTCGAGCCGGCCTCGCTGGCGAGCTCGGTGCGGAGCTGGCTGACCGATTGCCAGTCAACCTCCATGACCAGTTCGCCTCGGCTGCCGCATTTGCTGAGGGTGACGACCCAGCGCGGTGGGCGCGCCGGGCGAGCAGCCTGTTCGACCTGATCAAGAATCCAGGCCGGGTACTGGCGGAGCTCGGCAAGGCTCAGCACCGACAAGTCTGAGCTTGAGGACATGGCCAGAGAAAATCCCCCAAGTGCGCATCGTGGAGAGGCGTGGGGGATGAAGTGCTCTCAAGTTAGCACAGGCTGGTCCTGGTCGACGCGGCATCAGCCCGATGTGCTCGCGCCTTCCGACGACCCTGAAGCTAGCTCTCTGGTGGAGCCTCAGGTCGGCAAGACTCTCGGGGAAGACCGAGGATTGGACCGTCCAGACGCCTGATCTGTCGACGAGGCCGAGGAGCACGAGGTCCGGACCTCAAGTCAGCTGGAGGGCGGTTAGGCAGGTGGGGTCGTCGAGGCGGGTCGAAATGTCCTGCTTCGCGGTGCGGTCTTCGGTGCTGACCGTGAGCGTCGCGTGAATGCCGCGGGGCAGCCAGAGTCCGATGAATCCGTTGTCGTAAGTCGTGAGTGTTGCGTCGAGGATGGTCTTGCCGGATGCCGCGTTGACCACTGTGACGTCGACGTCAGTGTTGGCGAGCTCGCCGAGGCAGGTAGTGAGGCTGTGGAAGTAGCACTCGTGGGTCTGCTCGGTATATGGGGCGACTGAGACGTAGAAGTCTTCCTTTGGCATCGGCAGCGTGGTTTGGTTGTTCTGATTGTCGGTGAGGACGAGTTCGTCGGTTTTGATCGAGGCCATGAGTTCGGTTGAGCGGTCTGTGACCGGCATCGTGTCAAGGCGCTTGATGATTTCCCGGGCGTCCAGGCCATCGAGGCCGTGCTCGATCAGCAGGGACTGATCGGATCCTGCGGAAGAAGAGGGACCGGGGTCAGCACCGGCGCAGCCGCTGAGTAGGAGGACGGCGCTGGCTGCCATCGCGGTTATGGTCGCGCCGAGTCCCTGCCGGCTTCTGGGAGGCCGGTTCGGTGCGGAAAGTGAAGGGAACATGTCGAGCTCTTCTCTCGGGTAGATCGTGTTCATGACGTCAGGCCCGATCTCCGCCTTCGCGATCGCGCCCAGGGGCCGAGGGCAAGGCGAAGCGCAGCTCACTACTGCGCGAGGCTGAATCCGATGGCGTCAGGAGCGGACGAGCCGGTTGATAGCATCGGTGGCTTCTTGGATCTTGGCGATGGCCGCGTCCTCATCACCTTGTTTTGCGGCGTCGAGCACGCAGTGCTTGAGGTGGTCATCGAGCAGGCCGGTCGCCACCCCCTGAAGGGCCCGGGTGAGGGCAGAGACCTGGGTGAGGATGTCGATGCAGTACTTCTCGTCGTCGATCATCTTCGTAATGCCGCGGGCCTGGCCCTCGATGCGCTTCATGCGGTTGCGGTAGCGGTCCTTGTCGCTGATGTAACCGTGCTGGTGGGCCCCGGTGTCGGTGCCGGTCTCATCGGTTGCAGTGTCGTTGGTCATGGGCGTGGCCTTCACTTCTGGCGCTCCAGGACAGAGCGGGTGCTGGCTTCGGGGGTGAGGTCAATGCGGCGCAGCAGCTGGGCGTTGAGCGCGACGACGACGGTGGAGATCGACATCAGTATCGCGCCGACCGACATCGGCAAGACAAAGCCGATAGGTGCGAGCACGCCGGCCGCGATCGGTACAGAGAACAGGTTGTACCCGGCAGCCCACCACAGATTCTGCTTCATTTTACGGTATGCGGCACGGGAGAGCTGGATAACTGAGAGCACGCTGCGCGGGTCGGAGCTGGCGAGGATGACGCCCGCCGAGGCGATGGCGACGTCGGTGCCCGCGCCGATGGCGATGCCGACGTCGGCCTGCGCCAGCGCCGGGGCGTCGTTGACGCCGTCGCCGACCATGGCGACTTTCTTGCCTTCGTCCTGAAGCGCGGCGACCTTTGCGGACTTGTCTTCGGGGCGGACGCCGGCAAAGACACGGTCGATGCCGAGTTCGCGGCCCACCTCGTTCGCCACGGCCTCGGCATCGCCGGTGATCATGACGACCTCAACGCCGAGCTCATGGAGGGCGTCGACGGCGTCGCGGGACTCGGGCCGGACCTCGTCGGCGAGCTTGAGGCCGCCGATCACTTGGCCGTCGCGGAGGACGTGCAGGATGATCGCGCCCTCGGCCCGCCACGCGTCGGCCGCGTCGATCTCGTCCTGCCCGGTCTCCTCGAGCAGACGAGGTCCGCCGACGCGGATCTCCTGGCCGGCCACAGTCGCGGTGACGCCGACCGCCGGGGAGGAGGTGAATCCACTGGCCGCCTCGATAGCGAGGCTCTTCTCCTTGGCGGCAGCGACGATGGCCTGGGCGAGCGGGTGCTCGCTGTCGGCCTCGGCCGCGGCGGCCAGGGCGAGGACCTGGTCGGCATCCAGCGCACCGGTCGGCTCGACGCCGGTGACGGTGGGCTCGCCCTTGGTCAGAGTGCCGGTCTTGTCGAAGAGCACCGCGTCGACCTGACGCATCGACTCCAGGGAGAGGCGGTCCTTGACCAGGACGCCGCCACGGGCGGCGCGCTCGGTGGCGATGGACACGACCAGCGGGATCGCCAGACCCAGCGCGTGGGGGCACGCGATGACGAGCACGGTGATGGTGCGAATGACCGCGTCGTCGGGCAGCCCGAACAGCGTCCAAACGACTGCGGTGATCAGGGCCGCACCGAGGGCGAACCAGAACAGCAGGGCGGCAGCGCGGTCGGCAATGCGCTGGGCGCGGGAGGAGGAGCCCTGCGCCTCGGCCACGAGCCGGTTGATGCCGGCCAGGGCGGTGTCGTCGCCGGTGGCGCTGATCTCCACGCGCAGGCCGGAGTCGGTGGCCACGGTGCCAGCAGTGACGTTCTCGCCTTCGCCGCGGGCGACGGGGCGTGATTCGCCGGTGATCATGGACTCGTCCATATCGGCGCGGCCGTCGACGATGGTGCCGTCGGCGGGGACGCTGCCGCCGGGGCGGACGATGACGAGGTCACCGACGCGGAGGTCGGCGGGGTCGACCTTGACCACGTCGTCGCCCTCGACGCGCTCGGCCTCGTCAGGCAGCAGCGCGGCCAGGGAGTCCAGCGCCGAGGTCGTCTGGGCCAGGGAACGCATCTCGATCCAGTGGCCTAGCAGCATGATGACGATCAGCAGCGCCAGCTCCCACCAGAACTCGAGCTCGTGGTGGACGAGCCCGAGAGTGGCGGCCCAGGAGGCGAGGAACGCTACGGTGATGCCGAGCGCGATGAGCAGCATCATCCCCGGCTGGCGGCTCTTCAGCTCGCTGATCGCACCGGTGAGGAACGGGGTGCCGCCCCAGGCGTACATGACGGTGCCGAGGACTGCGGCGACCCAGCCCGCCCAACCGGGCACCGAGTAGCCCAGGAGCATGGCAAACATCGGGGAGAACGCGACCACCGGGACGGCGATGACGAGGTTGATCCAGAACAGTCGACGGAACTGGCCCACGTGGTCACCGTGGCCGGCATGACCGCCGTGGCCGCCGTGCGCTGCGTGGTCGTCGTGCTGGCCGTGGCCCTCGTGCTCGCCGTGGCCCTCGTGCTCGCCGTGCGCGCCGTCCCCGTGGCCGAGCTCGGTGGTCGCGACGGCGTCGTGGTGATGTTGGTGCGCGTTCGGGTCCGTCATTGCTCTTCGCTTCCCCTCGTTCTTCCCCGGTCTTTCCTTCGATCGGGTCGTGTCTCGCCGCGGACCTTGAATGGGCCCGGGGCGACCGGCTCAGGAGGCCGGCTTGATCTCGCTCTCGACGACCCACTTGTGGTTGGTCATCGTCATGCCGTCGGACTCGTAGTCGACCATGTAGACGGTCTCGTCGGTGGAGGAGGCGATGGTCGCCTTCGCGCCCTTCATGCCCTCCATGTGCTCGGCCTCCAGGGTGACTTCGGTGCCGTCGGCGATTCGCTGGTCGCCGGCGTCCTCGATCTCCTCCTGCACGACCCACTTGTGATCCTTGACCGGATCCCCGCCGGTGGTGGGCGTGAAGTTCACCGCGTAGGTATACGTGTCAAAAGCGCCGGCGATGGTGGCCGGTGCGCCGTCCATTCCCTCCATGTGGTCGGCGGTGAGCGTCACCTCGGTGCCGACCGGGTACTTCGGCGACGCAGCCTTCTCGATGCCCTCGGGGGCGGGGCCGCCGTCCATCGGATGCTCCATCCCGCCGCTGTCAGAACTGCCGCCACTGCTCCCGTGGCCCTCGTGCTGACTGGTCGACGAGGGGGTCGCTTGGTCCTGATCCCCTCCGGTGCTGCAGCCGGAGAGCACGAGTGCTCCGCCGAGCACTCCCGCGGCGACGGTGGTCATGAGGCGCTTACGCATAAAATCTCCTATTCATTCTGGCCCGATCAACATTATACCCCTCTGGGGTATGGGTCAAATGTCGATCGGTGGGCGTGGAATCGCTCAGCTATGCTTTAGTCGCCCCGGGGCGGCAGCAGTGATGCTGCAGCCCCGGGGCGTCGAAGGATCAGGCCATGTTGGCGGCGTACTTGGCTGGGTCGGAGTCGAAGGTCGGTCCGCAGCCTGGGCAGCAGAGCCAGTAGCGTTGCCCGTCGAAGTCGCGGAAGAGGTCCTTTTCTTCGGCGTCCTGTTTGTTGACCGGATTGCCGACCATGACGGGGCAGGTGGTCACGTCGTCGCTTCCTTCGACGAGGAGGTTTTCGCGATGGCCGGAATCGGCGGCGTGGTTCTCTGCGCCGGTCGTGCCGCAGCAGCTGGAACCGTCGCTGACAGGTTCCTCGGCTGCGGATGTCTCGGTTGCAGGGGAGGTGCTGCAGCAGCTGGTGAATGCCTGGTCTTCGTTGCTCATTCTCGGTGAATGCCTTTCGTGTATTCGGATGATGGTCGATTCTGCGGCGTCACTGCCTGGCAACGCTGCGGAACCCGCGCAGGCGGAGGCTGTTGCCGACGACGAAGACGGACGAGAACGCCATCGCCGCGCCTGCGAGCATGGGGTTGAGCATGCCCAGCGCCGCGACCGGAATGGCCGCGACGTTGTAGGCAAACGCCCAGAACAGGTTGGTCTTGATCGTGCCGAGGGTCTTGCGGGAGAGTCGGATCGCGTCGACCGCGGCCCGCAGGTCCCCGCGCACGAGGGTGATGTCGGAGGCTTCGATGGCGACGTCAGTGCCGGTGCCCATCGCCAGGCCCAGGTCGGCCTGGGCCAGCGCCGGGGCGTCGTTGACGCCGTCGCCGACCATCGCGACGACCTTGCCCTCGTCCTGGAGTCCGGTGACGACGTCGACCTTGTCCTTGGGCAGGACCTCGGCGATGACCTTCTCGATGCCGACCTCGGCGGCGATCCGGCGAGCCACGGCCTCGTTGTCGCCAGTGAGCAAGACCGGGGTGAGGCCCATGTCCTTCAGGCCCTGGATCGCCTCGGCGCTGGTGGCCTTGACGGCGTCGGCGACAACGAAAATCCCGCGGGCCTGTCCGTCCCAGCCGACGGCGACGACGGTCTTGCCCTCGTCCTCGGCTGCGGCCTTAGTAGCAGCGACGTCGCCGGAGAGGTGCTGGGACCAGTCGGCCAGCAGGGACTCCCGGCCGACGAGCACGCCGCGGCCGTCGACGACGCCCTGGACGCCCTTGCCCTCGATGTTGGCGAAGTCCTCCGGGGAGGGCAGCTGGCCGATCTCCCCGACCGCGCCCTTGGCGATGGCCTGGGCGATCGGGTGCTCGGAGGCGTTCTCCAAAGCGCCGGCCAGGCGAAGCAGCTCGGTGCGGTCAGTGCCCGGCTCGGTGATTGCGTCGACCAGGGTCATCTTGCCGGTGGTGACGGTGCCGGTCTTGTCGAGGACGACGGTGTCGACCTTGCGTGTGGATTCGAGGACTTCGGGGCCCTTGATGAGGACGCCCATCTGCGCGCCGCGGCCTGTCCCGACCAGCAGTGCTGTCGGGGTGGCCAGGCCGAGGGCGCAGGGGCAGGCGATGACGAGGACCGCGACCGCTGCGGTGAAGGCGGCGGAGACGCCGGGTCCGAAGATCAGCCACGCGCCGAGCGTGCCGAGGGCGATGACGATGACGATCGGCACGAAGATGCCCGAGATCCGGTCGGCCAGGCGCTGGACGGCGGCCTTGCCGGACTGGGCGTCCTCCACCAGTTTGGCCATCTGCGCCAGCTGGGTGTCCGAACCGACCCGTGTCGCCCGGACAACAAGACGCCCGCCAGCGTTGACCGTGGCCCCAGTCACCGCGTCGCCTGCGACGACCTCGACGGGAACGGACTCGCCGGTGAGCATGGAGGCGTCCACGGCCGAGGTGCCGGAGACGACGGTACCGTCGGTGGCGATCTTCTCGCCGGGACGGACGGCGAACTCGTCGCCGACGGCCAACTCTCCGGTCGGGATCTTGGTCTCGACGCCGTCACGCAGGACGGCGACCTCTTTCGCCCCGAGGTCGAGCAGGGCGCGCAGCGCGGCACCGGCCTGTCGCTTGGAGCGCTTCTCGAAGTAGCGTCCGGCGAGGATGAACATCGTCACACCCGCGGCAGCCTCGAGGTAGATGTTGCCCGCGCCGTCAGACGGCGCGATGGTGAACTCGAAGGGATGCGTCATCCCCGGCATGCCGGCATGGCCGAGGAACAATGCATAGAGCGACCACAGGAACGCCGCGCTCGTGCCCATCGAGACGAGCGTGTCCATCGTGGCTGTGCCGTGCTTGAGGTTGGTCCATGCGGCCTTGTGGAACGGCCAGCCCGCCCAGACGATTACCGGCGCGGCCAGAGCCAGCGAGGCCCACTGCCAGTAGGTGAACTGCAGGACCGGAATCATGGCCATCGCGATTACCGGCACGGTGAGCACGATCGACCCGATCAGCCTCTGCTTGAGCGAGGTCAGTTCGGGGTCATCGGCTGGGTCCTGATCGTTGCCTTCGGAGTCCGTCGTCGCGGCTTCGGGCCGGGGCAATGCCGCGGTGTAGCCGGTCTTCTCGACCTCGGCGACCAGAAGAGCCGGGTCATAGCCGGCGGGCACGGTGACCTTGGCCTTTTCGGTGGCGTAGTTGACGCTCGCGGTGACGCCGTCAAGCTTGTTCAGCTTGCGCTCGATCCTGTTCGCGCAGGAGGCGCAGGTCATCCCTCCGACTTCCAGCTCGATGCCCGAGTCCGCGCTCAGTGGCGCTGGTGCGCTCATGCTGTTTCCTTCTCTCTGCTCTGCCGCGGCAGTGCAGTGCAGTGGGCCGCGAGGCTGGCCGGGGCTTTCATCAGGCGCGCACGGCCGAATAGCCGGCCTCTTCGACGGCGGCCAGGACCTGTGCGTCGTCGATCTCGCCGGAGGTGGTGATCACGAGCCTTCCCGTCTGGGCGCTGACCTCGATGGCGGTGACACCGGCGATCTCGCCGACCTCCTCGCGGACTGACGCCTCGCAGTGCCCGCAGGTCATGCCCGTCACTTGGTACTCGCTTGCAGTCATCGGATAGCCTCCTCTACTTGGATACCCCCGGTGGGTACTCTTTTGAGAACCTTATACCCGCACAGGGTATTCCCGCAAGGTCGGCCGGGATCGCTTCTGAACGGACCCGTCGTTTCGAAGTGATACGCCACCGGGGTATGCTGTGGCTGTGAAGTGCGCGACTCCTGAACCCTGCCGCGGCCGGCAATGGCTGCAGCTGGTCGTTCTTACGGTGCTGCTGATCACGGGTCTTCTCGGCATGCACGCGCTGGTCGGCGGCCCGGCAGCGGCGACGGCCTCGATGGCGTCGCCGGCTCACGCATCCCCGTCCTCGCCCGGCATGACGGGCATGTCGCCTACCGCCTCCATGTCGGCCGCGGCCGGAGCGCAGGGCCTGGTGCACGGCTCCGGCGGCTGCGCAGACGCCATGAACAGCGGCGACTCTACCTGTGTCTCCGCGCCCACGGCCGAGAGTATTCCGGCCCTTCCCGTTCCGTCCGTCGCGGATGTCCTCACGCCCGTCTCTGCGCCCCTGCCGACGCCGCTATCGGAGACGCCTCGCAGGTTTGCGCTGACGCATCTGGAACTGTCGATCTACCGAACGTGAGCAGACGGGAGCGCCGATGCTGCGCTCCTCAGTCAGCCACCTCGGCGGGTCCACTACCCTGCCGTGCCTGCCACGACACCGTGTCCCACAACGATGGCCCCCCTTCTGGGCTCATGCTGACCTGCGCCTCCGACCATCCGTGATCGTCGAGCGCGCAAGCGCGATGCCGTGGCTCCGCTCACTACCGACACACAAGGACATCACCCATGCATTCCACCCTGAACCGTCGACAGTTCCTGTCCGTCGGCGCACTGACCCTCACCGCCGCCGGCCTCGCCGGATGCAGCACCACTGCCACCAAAACAACCTCATTCGTGAGACCCAGCAGCACCGCGGTCACCGCCGCGGAGGCGAAGCGCCGCAGCACCGGTGCTGTCGTGCACCGCGCGCTGACCGCCGAGCCGGTCACCCTCGACCTCGGCGGGAAGACCGCGAAGACCTGGGCCTACCGGGGAGCCTCGGCGACCCAGCCGCTGCGCGGCAACGTCGGCGACACCCTGAAGGTCGCCTTCACCAACGATCTCCCTGATCCAACCAGCGTCCACTGGCACGGGCTGGCGCTGCGCAACGACATGGACGGCGTGCCGAGTCTCACCCAGGATGCCGTGAAGCCCGGCGGGTCGTTTGATTACGAGTTCACACTGCCCGAATCAGGCACATTCTGGTTCCATCCCCACGTCGGCACGCAGCAAGACCGTGGTCTGTACGCGCCGCTGATCATCGATGACCCGAACGAGAAGGGCGACTACGACAAGGAATGGGTCATCGTCGTCGACGACTGGCTCGACGGCATCACCGCAACACCGGACGAGGTGATGAAGGAGCTCGGCCAGGGAATGATGGACCACGATAGTGGGGGACACGGTGACATGGACATGGGCCCGATGCGAATGGGCAACACCCTCATGGGCGCGACCTCGCCTCTGCTCGGCGGCGACGCAGGCGACGTCTACTACCCCCTCTACTTGATCAACGGCAAGCCCGCCAACGACCCGCAAACCTTTGCCGCCAAGCCTGGAGAGCGGATCAGGCTGAGGATCATCAATGCTGGCGGCGACACCGCCTTCCGCTTCGGCGTCACCGAGCACGAGATGACGATCACGCACTCCGACGGATTCCCCGTCAAACCCCTCAAGGCAGAGAGCCTCGTTCTTGGAATGGGGGAGCGCTACGACGCAGTCGTCACTGCCGGCGACGGCGCATTCGCAGTCATCGCCGAAGCCCTTGGGAAGCAGAACCAGGCCCTTGCTATTCTGCGCACTGGGTCGGGAAGCGCGCCCGCGATGGACGTGAAGCTGCCCCAGCAGAAGACCCCCGCCACCGCGGACAGCCTCAAAGCAACCAGTTCAGTCGCTCTGCCGAACCGCGCTGTCGACCGCACCCTCTCACTTGAGCTGACCGGTGGCATGGAGAAGTATGACTGGGCGATCAATGGCAAGCGCATGAACATGGACAAGCCGATGCGCGACGCCCTCGGTATCGTCGAAGGGGAGCGGGTCGCCCTCGAGTTCAAGAACTCGACTAAGATGTGGCACCCGATGCATCTGCACGGACACACCTACCAGCATTCCGGGGGAGGGCCGCGCAAGGACACCTCGATCGTTGTTCCCGGCACAACGTTGCGGGTCGAGTTCGATGCCGACAATCCCGGACGGTGGCTCTCGCACTGCCACAACGTCTACCACGGGGAAGCCGGTATGATGACGACGATCGCCTACCAGGTGAACTGAAGCATCGGGGCCGCGCGCCTTACCGGCGCGGCGCAGGTCATCGCTGCTCCTCCCGGCCTGGGCAGAGAAGATCTCCGAAGTGCGCTTCGAGGTTGGTTCGGGAGCGAGCAGCCTGCGACGATAGTGGTATGCAAGGTGAACAAGTCGTCAAAATTCGCACGTCATATCGGTCCCTCCGAATAGCGAGCCCTCCTCCGTCGGCAGAGCGCGTATTTTAGAACACCCGACCAATGTCGGTGCCATCTTCCGTTCCGCTGCGGCACTCGGCGTCGATGCCGTGCTAGTGACGCCCCGGTGCGCCGACCCGCTCTACCGGCGCTCGATCCGCGTCTCAATGGGCACGGTGTTCCAGGTGCCGTGGACCCGCATCGAACCGTGGCCGGGCGGCATGGACGCGTTGCGCGAGCAGGGTTGGGCCTTCGCCGCGATGGCTCTCGGCGACGACTCGGTAACGCTCGACGAGTTGGCGGCCCGCGCGCCGGAGCGGCTGGCCCTCGTCATGGGTACGGAGGGCGACGGCCTCGGCAAACGAACGGTGGCCGGCTGCGACCTCACGGTGCGGATTCCCATGGCCGGCGGCGTCGACTCGCTCAACGTCGCCGCGGCGTCCGCCGTCGCCATGTACACGTTGCGCGCCTGACGTCGAACCCGCGCCGCACCACGGCCCCCCGGCCCAGCACTTCACTGGACAGCATCGACGACGCCCCACTCGAGCTTGGCGGGTTCTAGCAGTCCTCGCAACACCCAGACTTTTTGGGAGTTGCGAGGACTGTGTCGGTTGACGGGGTGAAGGCAGCGTTCCTGGCTGCGATGGATGCCCATGATGGGAACGTGTCGGCTGCTGCTCGCGCGGTCGGTGCGAATCGGAACTCGGCGTACGCGTGGGCGCGCCAAGCGGGCCTTCGCGGGCGTGGGAAAACCGGGGCCGGTCCGCACCCGCGCCGTGGTGAGTACGACTTGTTACGTGCTCGTGGAGTCTCGCGCCGGGAGGCTGCCGCCCTGGTCGGCGTGCATGCGCGCACAGCTCATGACTGGGATCGGGGGATTCGTCAGATCGGTCATAGCCGCCTGCACTCCGATGGGCGCCTGGTCGACTATCGCACTGGTACGACGACGATGGTCGGCATGGACACCTTGACGCCGACGTTGGCGGCGTTATCACGGCCCCTACACCCGCGATACGTGACGCTCGAAGAGCGGGAGAAGATCGCGGACATGCGCCGGGAGGGAGCATCATTGCGCACGATCGGGCGCGCACTGGGACGGCCTGCGTCCACGATCAAACGTGAGATCGACACCTACACCGATGAGGCGGGCCGCTATCGCCCGTATGCCGCGCACCGGGCGTGGACGCAGTCGCGGGCCCGTGCGAAGGAAGCGAAACTCGCCCAGCCGGGCCGGCTGCGTGACTACGTGATCGCGAAGTTGGGTGTGAAGTGGTCGCCCGAGCAGATCCACAATGTCTTGATCAAGGAATTTCCTGACGATGAGGACATGCGGGTGAGCACCGAGACGATCTACCAAGCGATCTACGTGCAAGCCCGCGGCGGATTGAAGCGTGAAGTCACAGCGGCGTTGCGCACGGGCCGCGCCCGCCGCCGCCCGCACCGCAGCCCGGATCAGCGCGCGAGCCGGTTCGTTGATCCGATGGTCATGATCAGCGACCGGCCACCCGAGGTCGCTGATCGTGCGGTGCCCGGGCATTGGGAGGGCGACTTGATCATCGGAAAGGATGGCGCGTCAGCGATCGCGACACTGGTGGAGCGTCACACCCGGTATGTGATGCTCGCTCATTTACCTGGTGGCGCGCATGACGCGTTGACCGTCAGGGACGCGCTCATCGCGACGATCGGTGGGTTGCCACAGCATTTGCGGGCGTCGTTGACGTGGGATCAGGGCGCGGAGATGGCGTTGCACAAGCAGTTCAGCATCGCGACCGGCACCAACGTGTACTTCTGTGACCCGCATTCACCGTGGCAACGCGGCAGCAACGAGAACACGAACGGATTGCTGCGTCAGTACTTCCCAAAGGGCACTGACCTGAGCGTGCACGGGCCCGCCGAACTGGAACTCGTCGCTGCCGAGCTCAACGGGCGCCCACGCAAAACGCTCAACTGGGACAACCCAGCCGAGCGCCTGCGTGATCTACTTCAAACCACGTGATCAATCAGGTGTTGCGAGGACCACGAGAATCAGCCCAAGCTCGAGTGGGGCGTCGTTGTGAGCCGGATCAGTGACCGTAGGTGGCCGTGATCGTTGCGCGCGCCGCGGTCTGGAAGACCGCGTTGAAGCTGAGGACCGCGGGGGTGACGCTGTCGTCGATGGCGAGCGGGTCGCCCTCGATGGCGTGCACCGCGAAGATGTAGCGGTGGGGACGATCGCCCTCGGGCGGAGCGGCGCCGGCGTAGCCGCGCGAACCCGTGTCGTTCGTCAGCTGGAAAGCACCTTCGGGCAGGTTCGTGCCGTCACCGGCGCCTTCGGGCAGTTCAGTGACGTCGGCGGGGATACCGGCCACGGCCCAGTGCCAGAAGCCGGACGGTGTGGGGGCGTCGGGGTCGAAGCACGTGACGACGTAGGAGGTCGTCGACTCCGGAGCGCCGCTCCAGCTCAGCTGAGGGGAGCGGTTGCCACCGGTGAAGCCCCAGTCGTCGAAGACGTGCGCGTCGGCGAGCGTGTCGCCGTCGGCGAAGTTCTCGCTCGTCACGGTGAACGACGGAACCTCGGGCAGGAGGGAGTAGGGGTCGGGTGCGACGGGTCGTTCGAGAGTCATGTTTCGACCCTATGCCGCGACCTCGGGCGTTGTCAGCCGCCCGACGGGGTGACGAGGCGCGACACAAGCCGATCGAGGGTGAGTGCCGGATCGTCGGTGACGCCGCCGTGCAGGGGGCCGGGCTGAAGGATCGTCGAACGAGGGGCGGTGATCCATCCGAAACGCTGCCCCAACTTCGGCATCGCCGGTCGGCCGGCGCAGGCCTCGCCACGCACAGCGGCACACATACCCTCGAGCGCGGCTTCGACATCAGCCGGGTCGAGGTGCGGTGCGAAAGCTTCGAGGCGCTGCGGCGCGAGATCGAAGCGGGCGTCGAGGAAATCGGCCATCTGCGCATAGACGACGACGCCGACGTTGAGGAACTCCTCGCGCTCGATCGACGGCACGAGACGCAGGAGGACGTACTGGTAGCCAATGCCGCTCATCGCGCACCCTCCGCGTGGGCGGGCGACCAGGCCTGCGGTGAGGCCAGCCGCGCGAGAAGGTTCTCGACGTAGGCCCCGCGGACGTCGGTCGGCGTCGGCATGGCATCGGTGGCTTCGAGCCACTCGTCCGGTACGAGGCCGAGGATGCGCTCGAGGAGCTGTGCATCGACCTGGGCGCTGAGCCGTTCGTGCGTCGCGGCGGCTTCGGTGGCCACGCCCCACATGATGTGCGAGGTGGCCTCGAAGCGTTGCGCGGCGAACCGCTCCGGGTTGGAGCCCTTCGACGGCCACGAGTAGTGGAAGTAGAGCGCTGCGCCGTGATCGATGCACCACGTGTTGCCGTGCCAGCGCACGAGATTCGGGTTGTGCGGCGTGCGGTCGATGTTCGCCGTGAACGCATCGAGCCAGAGGATGGTGGCGGCTTCGTCGGCGGGCGGCGGCTGCGAACCGTCGTAGGCGAACGCGCCGGGCAGCAGGTCCACCCCGAGGTTGAGCCCGAGGCTTGCCGTGAGCAGGTCCTGTACCTCCTCGTCCGCCTCGTACTTCGCGATGGGTTCGGGGAGCTCGACGAGCTTCAGCGCAGGAACCCGCAGGCCGAGGGTTCGTGCGAGTTCACCGACGACCACCTCGGCGACGAGAACCTTGAGCCCCTGACCGGCTCCGCGCAACTTGACGACCCACGTGCCGTCGTCACTTCCCTCGACGACGCCGGGCAGCGAACCGCCCTCCTTGAGGGGGACGACGTACCGCGTCGCGGTGATGGTCTCGAGCACCGCAACAGGGTAGCCGGGCCACTAGGCTGACTGCATGGAACCGGTCTACACCTCCGTCATCGGCCTGGCCCGCACTCTCTTCGCCGGCCAGGGCCTGAAGTTCACCCTCCTCGGCGAGGACAACGTGCCGCGCACCGGCGGCGCCGTCGTCATGATGAACCACCTGTCGTACATGGACTTCACATACGCCGGCTTCCCCGCGCGCAAGCACAAGCGCCTCATCCGCTTCATGGCGAAGAAGGAGGTCTTCGACAACAAGATCTCCGGTCCGCTCATGCGCGCCATGAAGCACATCGCCGTCGAGCGCGGCAACGGAGCGGCGAGCTACCGTGCAGCGGTCGACGCTCTCAAGGCGGGAGAGATCGTCGGCATCTTCCCCGAGGAGACGATCTCGCGCTCCTTCGAACTGAAGTCCTTCAAGTCCGGTGGCGTCCGCATGGCCAAGGAGGCCGGCGTTCCGATCCTTCCCATGATCATCTGGGGCTCTCAGCGCGTGTGGACCAAGGGCAAGCCCAAGCGCATGGGCCGCACGAACACGCCCATCACGGTCGCCGTCGGTGAGCCGATGCACTACGACGAGGCGCTCAGCCCCGAGGAGAACACCGAGCGTGTCAAGGGCGTCATGAAGACCATGCTCGACGAGATCCGCGCCGCCTACCCGAAGCTCAGCGGCAGCGACCTCGAGTTCCTACCGGCCTCCATGGGCGGAACCGCCCCGACGCTCGAGGAGGCCGAGGCCGAGGACGCCCGCGTCGCCGCCGAGCGTCGCCGCAAGTTCGTCGAGAAGCAGCGCGAGAAGCGCGACTGATCTCGGGCAGGTGCCGAGCGAGGCGCTGGCAGCCCCGGATTTCCGGGGTTGTCAGCGCCTCGCCCTAGGGTGAGGACATGTCGATCGACCACGTCGCCACTCGCGTCCTCGAAGCGCTCGCCGGCCCAGGTGCCACCCTCCGCGACGATCAGCGCACCGCCGTCGAAGCGCTGTCCCGTCCGGGTGCCCGCGTCGTCGTCGTGCAGGCCACAGGCTGGGGCAAGTCCGCCGTCTACTGGGTCGCCACGGCAGCCTCCCGCGAACGAGGTGACGGTCCCACCCTCGTCGTCTCGCCGCTGCTCAGCCTCATGCGCGACCAGGTCGCCGCCGCCTCCCGTGCGGGCCTGCGCGCCGCGGCCATCCACTCGGGCAACCTCGACTCGTGGAGCGAGATCGAGGCAGCCGTGGCCGCCGACGAACTCGACGTTCTCCTCGTCTCACCCGAACGCCTCGCGAACCCGACCTTCGGCAAGCGCGTCATGCGCGGCCTCGCCGGGCGCCTCGGTCTCCTCGCCATCGACGAAGCCCACGCAGTCTCCGACTGGGGCCACGACTTCCGGCCCGACTACCGCCGCGTCGCCGACGTCCTGCGCGAACTGAACCCCCGCACGCCCGTGCTCGCCACCACGGCCACCGCCAACGAGCGCGTCACCGAGGACCTGGCCGCCCAGCTTGGGGAGTCGTCCCTCGTGCTGCGCGGTCCGCTCGCCCGATCGTCCCTCCACCCCGCGGTGCTCCCGGAGATGACGGCGCTCCAGCGCTACGCGTGGGTCGTCGATCACCTCGCGTCACTGCCGGGCAGCGGCATCGTCTACACCCTCACCGTCGCGGACGCCGAGCGCCTGACGGCCGCCATCAAGGCGGCCCACGGCGATTCCCTTCCCGTCGAGGCCTACACAGGTCAGCTGGAAGCCGGTCAACGCGAGCACCTCGAGGACGCTCTGCGGCGCAACGAGGTCAAGGCCCTCGTGGCCACGTCGGCCCTCGGGATGGGCTATGACAAGCCCGACCTCGGCTTCGTCGTCCACCTCGGCGCACCGGCGTCGCCGGTCTCCTACTACCAGCACATCGGGCGAGCCGGGCGAGCCATCGAGCACGCCGTCGTCGCGCTGTTGCCAGCGGCCGGTGACGAACACATCTGGGATTACTTCGCCACGGCCACCATCCCGCGCAAGGACCAGGTCGAGTCCCTCCTCACCGCACTGCGTGCCTCCGACGGGCCGATGAGCGTTCCGGCCCTCGACGCCGAAACAGGCATTCGCCGTACCCGCGTCGAACTGCTGCTCAAACAACTCGCTGTCGACGGTGTGGTCGAGCGCAGGGCCGACGGATGGAGCGCCACCGGCGCCCCGTGGACGTTCGACGAGCAGCACTACAAGGGCGTCATCGCCACCCGTGAACGCGAGGCCGACATCATGCGCAGCTACATCGCAGGCCGCGAATGCCTCATGAAGCTGCTGCGCACGGCCCTCGACGACCCGCAGGCCGAGAACTGCGGCCGCTGCTCCGTCTGCCTCGGACATCTGCCCGAACCGCTGAGCGCCGACGTCGACGCCGCCACGGTCGAGCGCATCGCCGCCGTGCTGCGCGCGGAGACCATCACGCTCGAACCGCGCAAGATGTGGCCAGGCGGTCCCTTCGGGGCGCGCGGGCGCATCCCGGCGGAGCTGGGAGCAGATCCGGGGCGGGTCATCATTCACGCCGACGCTGCCGAGTGGGAGGACGAACGCCGCGAGGATGCCCGCGCCGGTGGAAGCGAGCCACCCTCGCAGGCGCTCCGAGACTCGGCGGTGCGTGTCCTCGCGGCCTGGGCGTCCACCTGGCGCCGCCGCCCGAGCTGCGTCATCGCGCTTCCCACACGCACCGCATCGGCCGCCGTCGCCACGGCGCGCGTCGAGGGCCTCGCCGAGCACCTGGGCGAGGTAGGCAAGCTGCCCGTGGCGACGTGGAACGGCGTCCCGCCGGACACCCAGGGTCTCTCCGGAGCACAGGTCGCTGCGGCGTGGCGCGACGCCTTGGCCACGACGGGTTTCCCCGACGTGGCCGGCGCGAGCGTTCTCCTCGTCGTCGACACGACAAACACGATGTGGGAGCCCACCGTCGCCGCGGCGAGCCTGCGCGAAGCCGATGCCGATGTCGTCCTTCCGCTAGTCATCCACCGCGCGGTCGGCTGACGTGGCGTGCGTCGAATCGCCGGTCGCCCGGCCTCGGTTCTAAGGTGACGTTCATGCGTGCACTCACCGTCGTACCCCTGAAGGCCGACTCCCTCGCCGTCACCGACATGCCCGACCCGAGCCGTGGTGACGACGAGCTCCTCGTCGAGGGCCTCGCGCTCGGCGTGTGCGGCACCGATCACGAAATCTCCGAAGGCGCCTACGGCTGGGCCCCCGACGGTGCCGAGCGCCTCATCCTCGGCCACGAGTCCCTCGGACGCGTCCTCGAGGCTCCCCAGGGCAGCGAGTTCGCACCGGGTGACCTCGTCGTCGGCATCGTGCGTATGCCCGACCCCCAGCCCTGCGTCGCGTGCGCCCACGACGAGTGGGACATGTGCCGCAACGGCGAGTACACCGAGCACGGCATCAAGCAGATCCACGGCTTCGGTTCGAGGCGCTGGAGCATTCCCGCCGAACACGCCGTGAAGCTCGCACCCAACCTCGAGAAGGTCGGTGTCCTTCTCGAACCGACCACCGTGGTCGCCAAGGCGTGGGAGCAGGTCGAGCGCATCGGCTCGCGCGCCTACTTCGACCCCAAGAGGGTTCTCGTCACCGGCGCCGGCCCCATCGGTCTCCTCGGCGCCCTCATCGGCGTTCAGAAGGGCCTCGAGGTCTACGTCCTCGACCGCGCCACCGAGGGCATCAAACCCGAACTCGTCGAAGCGCTCGGCGCGCACTACGTCACGGGCGATGCCGTCGAGCAGATGACCACCATCGCCCCCGACGTCGTCATCGAAGCCACCGGTGCCGTGCCCGTCATCTCGGCCGTGCTGGCCAACAACGTGCCCTACGGCATCGTCTGCCTCACCGGAATCTCGGCTCCGCACGAGTCCGAGGTCGACCTCGGGTTCATCAACCGTGACCTCGTGCTCGACAACGGCGTCGTCGTCGGCTCCGTCAACGCCAACCGCCGCCACTACGAAGAGGCCGCCGCAGTGCTCGACCGTGCGGACAACGCGTGGCTCGAGCGTCTGATCACGCGCCGGGTGCCGCTGGAGGACTTCGCGCAGGCCTTCGAGCGTCAGGACGGCGACGTCAAGGTGGTTCTCGACCTCACGTGAGAAGCGACCCCAGCATTCTGCACGTCGACCTCGACGCCTTCTTCGCGTCGGTCGAACAGCGGGACAAGCCCAGTCTGCGTGGGCGACCTGTCGTCGTCGGGGGCACGGGGATGCGTGGGGTCGTCTCGACGGCGTCGTACGAGGCCCGGGTCTACGGTGCCCGCAGTGCGATGAGCACGGCGGAAGCTCGGGCGATCTGCCCCGCCGGAACGGCGTTCCTCTCGCCGCGCTTCGAGGCATACCGCAAGTCGTCCCTCGTCGTCATGGATCTGCTGCGTGAGCTGTCGCCGCTCGTGGAGCAGGTCTCCATCGACGAGGCGTACGTCGATCTGCGGGGCGCCGACCTGGAGGATCTGGAGGTCGACACCGTCCGGAAGCGACTCGAGCGCCTCGACGCCGACATCCGGGAGGCAACCGGCGGCCTCACGGCCAGTGCCGGTGCGGCCACCTCGAAGATGCTCGCGAAGATCGGCTCGGACCTCGACAAACCGAACGGCATCACGATCGTCGCGCCGGGGGAGGAGGAGAGCGTCCTCGAACCGATGAGTGTGCGGGCGATCAGCGGCGTGGGGCCGGCCACGGCGGCCCGGCTGCGGACGTTCGGGGTCGAGACGGTCGGCGACCTGCGGCGCATGACCGACACCGACCTCGTCAGCGTGTTCGGCGAACGGCACGGGCGCTCCCTCTTCTCGCTGGCGCGGGCCCGGGACGACCGCGAGCTCACGCTCTCGCGCGAGGCCAAGAGCATCTCGAACGAGGAAACCTTCGAACGTGACGTGCACGAGCGTCACGTCCTGCACCGCGAGATCGAGCGCATCGCCGAATCGGTCGGGGCGCGCGCCGAGAAGGCCGGTGTCTTCGGCCGAACCGTCCACCTCAAGGTGAGGCTTCCCGACTTCACGGCCCTGACGCGCAGCTTCACGACCACCTCACCGACACGGGACGCCGACGTCATCGCGCGAACCGCCACACGCTTGCTCGACGGGCTCGATCTGCCTCAGGGTGTGCGCCTGCTCGGCGTCGGTCTCAGCGGGTTCGTAGCGCACGCCCAGACGGGACTGTTCGATCTCGAGACCTCGGCCGACGACGAGACCGAGTACCCGGAGGTCTTCGCACCGTCACCGCAGGACGAACCCGCCCCCGGCAGTGACGCCATCGATCTCTCGACACGCTTCAGCCCGTCGCCAGAGCGCCGCTGGCGTACCGGAATGGACGTCCACCACCCCGATCACGGCAACGGCTGGGTCTGGGGCTCCGGGCGCTCGCGCGTCACGGTTCGCTTCGAGGGGCCGACCACCCCGCCGGGACCGGTGCACACCTTCGCCGTGGACGACGAGGCCCTCTCACCAGCAGAAGCGCCGAGCTGGACGTAGATCACGTCTCAGCTGGGCGCTTCGCCGGTTGTTCTTCGGACTGTCAGTCGGCAGTCACGCCCAGGGCCGCCGCCAAAGCGGCCGGAGCCTTCGCCTCCTCCGCGCGCCCCTGCCGCTGCAGCGTTCGCGCGAGAAGCATGGCGGCGTAGCCGTTCGTCGGCTGATCGCTCATGACGGCACGAGCGGTGCTCTCGGCGAGATCCAGCCGGGCCGAGTGGTAGTAGGCGCGGGCGAGCAGTTCACGCACGTCACCGAGCCCGTGGCGGTGGTCGACCGGCTGGCCCAGGATCCATTCGAGCCGCTCGGCGGCATCGACGTAACGGCGGCGTTCGAAGTCACGCAGGGCACCCTTGTACTCGACGCGGGCGTCGGTGCGCACGGGGGTTAAGTCGCTCCACGGGTAATTCGTCATCGAAGGCCTCCTGACCGATCGGTCGATGTTCTGAGATGTAAGACAATCGTTAGGGTTTCGCATTCCCGACCCCAGTCGGACCACGTACGGTGGGCCGCAAGCGCATTGACGGCCAACCCTTGGGAGCGGAACACGATGAACGGCAGTGCATGGCTGATGTGGCTCGGCGTCGCGCTCGCGATGGCGGCCGTGGAGGCCGTCACGGTGGACTTCGTGTTCATCATGCTCGCGATCGGCGCTCTCGCCGGCGCCCTGGCCTCCTTCCTCGGCGCAGGGTTCGTCCTCAGCGCGGTCGTCGCGGTCGCTGTCGCAGTGGGCCTCCTGTTCACGCTGCGCCCGGCCCTGCGCAAGCGTCTGCGCCCCAAGCGTGACAACAGGGACATCGGTCCGACGTCCGTCGTCGGCCTCACCGGCTACGTCGTCGAGCCCGTGTCCGACACGGCCGGCCTGGTCAAGGTCCACGGTGACCTGTGGACCGCGCGTACCGACGTTCGCACGACGCTGCCGCTGGGCTCGTCCGTTCAGGTCGTCGAACTGCAGGGCGCCACCCTGCTCGTCGACCCGGCCAGCCCCGGCGCCCACTACTGATCGCGCGCCACCACAGTCCGAAGCACACACACTGCCGGGCACCCGAACCGGCGGGGGAGGGAACACCATGTCACCAGGACTCATCGCCGTCCTGCTGCTCGTCCTGTTCGTCGTCGTCGTCCTCATGCGGACGGTGCGCATCGTGCCGCAGCAGACGGCGCAGATCATCGAGCGCCTCGGTTCGTACAACCGCACCCTGACCGACGGTCTGCACATCCTCGTGCCGTTCATCGACCGCGTCCGCGCGAACATCGACCTGCGCGAGCAGGTCGTCACCTTCCCGCCGCAGCCGGTCATCACGAGCGACAACCTCGTCGTGAGCATCGACACCGTCATCTACTACTCGGTGACCGACCCGAAGTCGGCCGTGTACGAGATTGAGAACTTCATTCAGGGCATCGAGCAGCTCACGGTCACGACGCTGCGTAACGTCATCGGTTCGCTCGACCTCGAGCAGACGCTGACCTCGCGCGACCAGATCAACGGCCAGCTGCGCGGCGTGCTCGACGAGGCGACCGGGCGCTGGGGCATCCGCGTCAACCGCGTGGAGCTCAAGGCCATCGACCCGCCGGCTTCGGTGCAGGACTCCATGGAGAAGCAGATGCGCGCCGAGCGTGACCGCCGCGCCGCCATCCTCAACGCCGAGGGTTTCAAGCAGTCGCAGATCCTCACGGCCGAGGGTGAGAAGCAGTCCTCGATCCTCAAGGCCGAGGGCGAGGCCCAGGCGGCCATCCTCAAGGCACAGGGTGAGGCCCGCGCCATCCAGCAGGTGTTCGACGCCATCCACCGGGGCAAGCCGACGCAGCGTCTCCTCGCTTACCAGTACCTGCAGACACTGCCGCAGCTCGCTCAGGGCGACTCGAACAAGATGTGGGTCATCCCTTCCGAGGTCACGGACGCTCTGCGCGGCATCTCGAGCGCCCTCGGCGGCGACGCCGGTCGCCCGGGAGACAACGACGACGAGGAATGGGTCGACCCCGGCACGAACGACACCAACGCGTTCGCCGACACCACCCTCGAGGACCCGGAGGTCGCTCTGGCGAACGCCCGCGGTGAGGCCAACCAGGCCACGACCGAGGCAGAGCGCAACACGCAGACGGCCGCTCGCCCCGTGCGAGCTGCTGCTCCGTCAGCCGCCGAAGATGCCCCGAGCGAAGTCGAGCGCCCGCAGATCGCGCCCTCGCCGCACGTGGCTGCTCCCACGTTCGACGAGGCTGCTGGCTCGCCGGAGCCGGCACCGCAGGAGGTGCGCGAGGAGCGTCCCGTGCGCGCGCCGCTGCAAGGTGTGAACCGCGACGAGCAGGGGAATCCCAACGCCTGACGTATGACGTTTCGACGTCGTCGGCACGCGAACGGCCCGCCGACATCACCGTGTCGGCGGGCCGTGGCGCACCCCCAGGATCTCGATGTGCATTCGCCGGAATCGCCTGGTAGTGTTTTCCCTCGTTGGAAGGACGCGGAAGCGGCCGGAAAACACCACCTGTCCGGGTGGCGGAATGGCAGACGCGCTAGCTTGAGGTGCTAGTGTCCTTTATCGGACGTGGGGGTTCAAGTCCCCCCTCGGACACACCGCGAAGCGGCTCGATGAGAGATCATCGGGCCGCTTTTTCGTGCCCGGAAACGGGTGGCAGAGTAGGAGCATGACTTCTGCAGCCGCCGAAAGCGACGTCCTTCGTATCTGCCGTGACCTCATTCGCATCGACACGAGCAACTACGGCCCCGGGGTCGAGGGGCCGGGGGAGCGCGAGGCGGCCGAGTACGTCGTCGGTCAGCTGCAGGAGGTCGGCCTCGAGCCCGAGTTGTTCGAGAGCGAGAAGGGCCGCGCTAACGTCGTCGTCCGCATCCCCGGTGAGGACTCCGAGCGCGGGGCTCTCGTCGTCCACGGGCACCTCGACGTCGTTCCGGCGGAAGCGGCCGACTGGACCCACGACCCCTTCGCGGCAGACCTGGCCGACGGGTGCGTCTGGGGTCGCGGCGCCATCGACATGAAGGACATGGACGCCATGATCCTCGCGACGGTGCGTGACTTCGCCCGCCGCGGCGTCAAGCCGTCGCGTGACCTCGTCGTCGCCTTCTTCGCCGACGAGGAAGCCGGGGGAGTGCTCGGCTCACACTGGGCCGTCGACAACCGCCCCGAGCTGTTCGACGGCGCCACCGAAGCTATCAGCGAGGTGGGCGGCTACTCCGTCACCGTGCCGGCAGCCTCCGGTGGTGACCAGCGGGCCTACCTGCTCCAGACCGCGGAAAAGGGCATCCGGTGGCTGCGCCTCACCGCCCACGGACGCGCCGGACACGGCAGCGTGCCGAACGATGAGAACGCCATCGTTCGACTCGCGCAGGCCATCACGCGCATCGACGCCCACGTGTGGCCGCGCCAGTACATCGCGAGTGTGCGCGCCCTCCTCGACGGTCTGTCGACCACCACGGGCATCACGTACGCCGACGACGACAACACCGCCCTGCTGTCCACGATCGGCGGGGCTCGCGGCTTCGTCGAAGGCACCCTGGCGAACACGTCGAACGTGACGATGCTTGCGGCGGGGTACAAGCAGAACGTCATTCCTCAGACGGCATCGGTCAACGTCGACTGTCGCTTCCTGCCCGGCCACGAGGACGAGCTCATGGCGGTCATCGAGGAACTCGCCGGCGAGCACGTGACGGTCGAGACGTTGCATCGGGACATCGCGCTCGACGCACCGTTCGAGACGGACCTCGTCGATCGGATGAAGTCGGCTCTGCGCGCCGAGGACCCGGGATGTGAGGTGCTGCCCTACTGCCTCTCGGGCGGCACGGACAACAAGGCGCTCAAGGAACTCGGCATCACCGGCTACGGGTTCGCACCCCTGCGTCTGCCGGCCAACCTCGACTTCGCCCCGATGTTCCACGGCATCGACGAGCGCGTGCCGGTCGAGAGCCTGGAATTCGGTCAGCGCGTCCTGGCGCGCTTCCTCACCGACTGCTGAGCGGCTCGCGGCTCCGCCCGACACGACAGGAGTCAGAGCAGGCCGCCGGGGGACTCGCGGCGCATGCGAATGATGCGCCGGCGCAGCCAGACCCGACGCATTCCGCCGAGGTAGAGGCGCGTGCGCGCGAGTTCCCAGTGCCCGTACTCCGCCTCATCGGTGAGGGCCTGTCGGATGTCTCCGCGGCTGGTGCCGCGCTCGAAGGTGAGCGTGCGGTATTCGTACTCGGGCATCTGCACATTCTGCCGCGTTCGCGGTAGCGTTTTCCACATGACCGCAGACCCGCGCGCAGCTCTGGAAACACTCACGAGCGCCTTCGAACGTCACCTCGAAGCATGTTCCGGACGACGGGGAGAGAACGACCCCGCGGTCGTCGCCGCCTACCAGGCGTTGGCCGATGCCTTCGAGGACTACGACGACGCCCTCATGGACGCCTTCAACGAAGTCACACCGCTCGAGGTGTACTCGGAGGAGGACTTCGACGAGGAAGACGACGAAGATGACGACGACGAGTACGACGAGGAAGACCTCGACGACGAAGACGAGGACGACGAGCACTGAGCGGCGCGCGTCATAGTGCAATGACGCTCCGAACATGAGCAAGGCCCGCCGGCAACGGCGGGCCTTCCTCATGTCTAGTGTTGCGAGGCGACTCAGCGGGTGCGCGAGACCTCGTCGAGGACGGCAAGGATCTCGTCGGGGACGACGAGTTGGCCCGCACGCAGGAGCACGCGCATCTGCGCTGGTGTTCGCGCACCGACCATGAGGGCGTCGAGTCCCTCCTGCCGCAACTGCCAGGCGAGGGCCAGTTCGCTCGGGTGCACGCCCAGCCCCTCGGCGGCGGTGGCGAGCGACTCGACGACGGAACGCGCCGAGGCACCGAAGTGACGGGGCTGGAGCGGGACGACACCGGCGGCCCTGCGCGAGTCCGCCGGGGTTCCGTGGCGGTACTTGCCGGTCAAGGCCCCTCCCGCGAGAGCGCTTCCGCCGAGCACACCGTGGCCCCGAGTCCGAGCTGCGTCGACCACGTCGGTGTCCGCAGAACGCTCGAGCAGGCTGTACTCGGTGGCGTGCGCCGCGAGACGGATGCGCCGCGTGGCCAGTTCGTGGCTGAGATCGACTGCGCGCCAGGCCGGTACATCACCGACACCGACGTAGGTGGCGCGCCCTGAGGTCAACGCCCACTCCATCGTCTCGGCCACCTCGGCGCTCGGCGTCACGCCGTCGAAGCCGTCGACCAGCCACAGGTCGAGGTGCTCAGTGCCGAGGCGGGCCAGCGACGCGTCGAGGCCCGCCATGAGCGCCCGACGCGACGTGTCGCCGCTACTACCGGGCACCGGCACACTGTGCGAGCCGCGCCCGGAACGTCCGATGAGAAACACTTCGTCACGCGCATGGCGGCCGCCGACGATCTCACCGAGAAGTTCCTCGGCCACGCCGCCGTCCGTGTCACCGACCTCGAGGGTGAAGCCACCGGCGTCACGGTAGGTGTCGACGACCTCGGCGCCCCGTTCGGCGTCGACGCTGCCGCCCCACCCGGAGACACCGAGGACGACACGACTCACCCGGGCGCCGCTCGCGCCGAGGGTCGCGACGTCCACGTGCGGTCGGTCGTCGTGCAGGTGCGTCAGTGAGCTCACAGCCATCCTGTTCTCTTGAAGGTGCGCCACAGGAGCACACACGCGGTGACGAGGACGGCGAGCACGACGTAGTAGCCGTAGTAGAACTCGCTGCCGCCGACATTCACCGATGCTTCCAGCTCCGGCATCGAGTGGAAGTTCATGCCGTAGATGCCCGCCAACATCGTCGGGACGGACGCGATCGCAACCCAGGCCGAGATCTTGCGCATGTCGTCGTTCTGGCGAACCGAGACCTGCGCGAGGTGGGCCGACAGGACATCCGACAGGAGCCGGTCGTAGGTCTCGATGTGCTCGTGGACGATGAGGAGGTGATCCTGGATGTCACGGAAGAATGGCGAGAACTCGTCGGGCACGAAGCGTGCCGCGAGCAACCGCCGAGCGGGCTCGATGAGGGGCTGCACGGCCCAGCGCGCTTCGAGCAGTTCGCGCTTGAGCGCGTAGATCTCACCGACGTCCGTCGTCAGGCCGGGGGTGAACACGCGGTGCTCGATGGCGACGACGTCGTCACTCAACTCCTCGTCGATGGTGCGGTAGCGGTCGACCACCGCGTCCATGACGCTGTAGAGCACAGCCATCGGCCCCTTCTCGAGCATCGTGGGGTCGTGTTCGAGCGCAGATCGCACCTGCTCGAGGGGCGCGGGTTCACCCCGTCGCACCGTGACGACGAAGTGGGGGCCGACGAACGCCATGAGTTCACCGGTTTCGACGTCGGAACTCTCGTCGATGTAGCGCAGGGTGCGCATGACGACGAACGCCATGTGGCCGTAGATCTCGAACTTGGGTCGTTGGCCGCCCTTGAGGGCATCCTCGACAGCGAGGGGGTGCAGCTCGAGTTCACGGGCGAGGTGTTCGAACTCGTCGGCCGTCGGATCCTTGAGGCCGATCCACAGGAAGCTGGACTCGTCGTCCCCTCGGGCCTGGAGTTCAGCGAGTTCGTCGCTGATGTCACCGCAGGGCAGGCGTTCGCCCCGGCGGTAGACGGCCTGGTCGATGATCACGGGCTCATTGTCCTCGACCATCCGGCCCGGCGCTGTCATTAGGCTGGCGGCGTGGCGACCCTCATCCTGCTCCGACACGGACGTACGACGGCCAACGCTTCAGGTGTTCTGGCCGGCTGGACGCCCGAAACCCACCTCGACGACACCGGCCGAACGCAAGCCTCCGCCATCGCCGAGTCGATCTCCGCGGCAACGACTCCCGTACGCCTCGTGACGTCGCCGCTCGTGCGCTGTCGCGAGACGGCAGCCCCGCTCGCGGAGCGCACCGGCTTGGTGCCCGAGGAACACGACGGCATCGGCGAGTGCCACTACGGAGCGTGGACGGGGCGCCCACTCGTCGAGTTGGCGAAGGAACCGCTGTGGAAGGACGTCCAGGAGGCCCCCTCCGGCGTCACCTTTCCGCCCAGCGACGCGTTCGAGCACGAGTCGATGCGCGACATGCAGCGTAGGGCCGTCGAGACCGTCCGTGGGATCGACACCGGGGTCGAGCAGTCCCACGGCGCGAGTGCCACGTGGGTTGCCGTGAGCCACGGCGACGTCATCAAGGCGGTGCTCGCCGACGCTCTGGGCACACCGCTCGACGACTTCCAGCGGATCGTCGCCTCGCCCTCCTCGGTCAGCATCGTGCGCTACACGTCGTCGCGGCCGTTCGTCCTCCTCATGAACCACACCCACGGCGGGCTGCGTGACGTGCTCACCCACCAGGCGACGAGCGGCTCGGACGCCACCGTCGGCGGATCGAGGGGCGTCACGGACACCGCGTCTGGACAGCGCAATTAGGCTGGAGCCATGCCAGTGCTCGAGTTCGTTCATCCTCAGCGCTTCGTCGCCGGTACGGTCGGCGAGCCGGGGGCCCGTGAGTTCTACCTTCAGGTGCGCGACCCGCGCCGCGTCGAGGGCGTCGCCATCGAGAAGCAGCAGGTGGAACTCCTCGCCGAGCGTGTTGCCGAACTGCTCGACGAGGTGGGAGCCGACCGGGACGTTCCTGCTGCGCCGCAGGACAACGACCCCCTCGAGCTGCCTGTCGACCCGATCTTCCGGGTCGGCAGTATGAGCGCCGCGTGGAATCCGACGACGCAGTTGCTGAGCATCGAGTGCCACGACCTCGAGCACGAGGTGGGCGCCAGTGACGAGACCGACGGCGAGCAGACGACTCTGCGCGTCGTCATGACCCCCAGCGTGGCGCGAGAGTTCTCCCGCCGCTCGATCGCCCTCGTCGCGCAGGGCCGACGTCCGTGCCCGCTGTGCAACGAGCCGCTCGATCCCAGCGGTCATGTCTGCCCTCGAGCCAACGGGTACCGCCGCCGTTGAGCGAACCCAAGGAATCGGGAGGTTCGCTCCCTGAGCACGCTCGGTGGACGCTCGAAGGCCGTCTCGTCGAGGCGTCCAACGTCGTCCTGCGCATGGCCGACGTGAGTTCACTCGCCGAGGTGCCGGACGACCCGAGCGAGCTCCCGGACCACGCGGCCCGCGCCGTGTTCAAGCCCGTGGCGGGCGAGCGTCCGCTGGCCGACTTCCCCCGAGGCACCCTCGCGCACCGGGAGGTTGCGGCGTCCCTCGTGTGCGCCGCGCTCGGCTGGGATCACGTTCCCGAGACCCGGTGGTTCGAAGACGACCTGGGCGAAGGCTCACTGCAGCGCTGGGTGGGTCCCCTCGTCCCGACGGAGCAGGCACACGTCGCGCTGCTCGACGAGGAGGAGTTCGTCTCCCAGCAGGGGTCGGTCCACCCGATCGCCGCGTTCGAGGGTGAGGAGGGACCACTCGTCCTCGTCCACACCGACACGCCCGCCCTGCGGCGAATCGCCGTGTTCGACGTCGTGACGAACAACGCAGACCGCAAGGGCTCCCACCTCATCGAGACACCCGAGGCACTGTTCGCCATCGACAACGGCCTCACCTTCCACACCGACGACAAGCTGCGCACCGTCCTGTGGGGCTTCGCCGGTGACCCACTGGAGGAGCCGATCGAGACGGCGCTTCGGCGCCTCGTCTCGGCGCGAGGGGAACTCACACAGGGGTTGGCCCCGCTCCTCACACCGGCCGAGATCGAGGCGCTGCACGCGCGCACCGACGCACTGCTCGAAGCCGGCACCTTCCCGGACCCACCCGAGGAGCGCTACGGCCTGCCCTGGCCGCCGCTGTGAGCGCGTTAGGCTGGGCGGCGTGAAATCGTGGTCCGCGCCCTCCCTGCCCGCCGTCTCGACCACCGCAGGAGCGGACACGCCGTTCGCCCTCTTCGACACGGCCGCCGGGAAACCCCTTCCGATCGAGCCCGCCGAAGCAGCCGGCATGTACGTCTGCGGCATCACTCCGTACGACGCGACGCACCTCGGTCACGCGGCCACCTACGTCACCTTCGACCTGGCCCACCGCGTCATGCGGGACATGGGCATGAAGGTCACCTACGTCCAGAACGTCACGGATGTCGACGACCCACTGCTCGAACGTGCCACCCGTGACGGTGTCGACTGGCGCGACCTCGCCACGAGCGAGATCGAGCTCTTCCACGGCGACATGGAAGCCCTTGCCGTTCTGCCGCCGCAGCACTACATCGGCGTCGTCGAGTCCATGGGCTCACACGCCGCCAATGTGACGAAGCTCGTCGAGTCCGGCGCGGCCTACGCCTCGCCGGTGCCCGAGGGTGAGGACGTCGCCGACGGCGCGGCGGACATCTACCTCGACCTCGCGCAGCAGCCCACGTTCGGCGACCTGTCGCACTGGAGTCGCGAGGAGATGCTCGACGTCTACGCCGACCGTGGCGGTGACCCCGAGCGCCCTGGTAAACGCGACGCGCTCGACCCGCTCCTGTGGCGCGCCGAGCGCGCGGGGGAGCCCGCCTGGAACGGCGGTTCGGTCATCGGACGCGGTCGCCCCGGATGGCACATCGAGTGCACCTCGATCGCGCTCGAGCACCTCGGTTCCGGTTTCACTCTGCAGGGCGGCGGCACCGACCTCGTCTTCCCGCACCACGAGATGAGCGCGGTCCAGGCCGTCGCGCTCACCGGCCAGGTGCCCTTCGCCCGTCACTATGCCCACCAGGGCATGGTCGGGTACGAGGGCGAGAAGATGAGCAAGAGCAAGGGCAACCTCGTCAAGGTCTCCGTGTTGCGCCGTGAGGGCGTCGACCCGATGGCCATTCGTCTCGTCATGCTCGCGCAGCACTACCGCAGCGACTGGGAGTACACCGACGCCATGCTCGAGGCGGCCAAGGAGCGACTGGCACGCTGGCGTGCCGCCACGTCCAACGATCGTGGGGACGCCGAGGCCGTCGTCGCGGATCTGCGCCGGGCCCTGCGCAACGACCTCGACACCGCATCGGCGCTCGCCGCCGTGGACGCTTGGTGTGAGACCGCGGAGAACGAGGCCATCGGTTCCGGTGGCCAGGTCCGCGAAGCGGTCGAGGCCCTGCTCGGCGTCCGCCTCTGAGTCACACTCCGACTCTCGCGAGGATCGGCCCGTCCCCACGTGGGGGCGGGCCGGTCCTTGTTCGTGCGCTCAGAGCTGGTCGTCGTCGCGGCGGCGCAGGAACTGCTCGAACTCCTGCGCGATGGCGTCTCCCGACGCCTCGGGCAGTTCGGTGACGTCGACGGTGTTCTCGAGCGTGTCGACGTAGGACGCCATCTCACCGTCCTCCGCCACGAGGTCGCTCACACCCCGTTCCCACGCGCGCGCCTGCTCCTCGAGATCGGCCAGGGGGAGCGGCGTCTCGAGAAGGCGTTCCAGCGCGCTGACGACGGTCAGGGAGACCTTCGGCTGGGGCCCACCGAGCGCGTATCGAGGAACGGTCACCCACATCGAGAGCGTCTCGTACGCAGTGCGACCGAGGGCATCGACGAGCACCCCGACGATGCCCGTCGGTCCGATGTAGGTGGGTGTCCGTGCGTCGTGGGCCGCCCGGGTCACCGGCTGAGGGGACGTGAAGGCGACGGGGAACGGACGCGTGTGGGCCACTTCGCCGTCGAGCACGCCGCACAGGACCACGCGACGGGGGTTCACGTCGTCGAGCATCGTGAGCAGTTCGTCGAGGAACGCCTTCCAGCGGAACGACGGTTCGATGCCCTTGACGAGCAGCACATCGCCCACCCCGGCCATCACCGCGTGGTGGACCTCGGTCGTGCGCCAGATGATGCGACGCTCGCCGTCGACGACGTCGACGCGCGGCTGGTTGACCTGGAAGTCGTAGTAGTCCTGAGGATCGATGTCGGCCCACAGCCGAGCCTTCGTCTGGGTGACGAGGTGGTCGACGGCGTCCAGGGCCGCACCGGACACGTCGTTCCACCCCTGGAACGCGACGATGACGGTGGGCGCGGTCTCGGTGACGAGTTCGAAGTGACGACGCACTGCGGGCACCCCTTCGGGTCGAAAGATCGGCAAGCGTTCCAGTATGCGGCCACGAGGCTGCGCGCACCAAGGCCGGTACCTCGCTCCCGCTTAGCATGTGGCGTTCAGACCATCTTCGGTGAAGGGACGTCACGTGAGCAGCCGCTCCAAGACAACGACCGACCAGGACGAGTTCGTCACGACCAGCACGGATCGCACGGACGAACTCAGGCGCCTCCTGAGCGATCGCCTCCTCATCATGGACGGCGCCATGGGAACGATGATCCAGCGCGCCGGGCTCACCGAAGCCGACTACCGCGGCGAGCGTTTCGCCGACTACCCGAGCGACCTGCGGGGCAACAACGACCTGCTCTCGCTCACCGCGCCCGACGTCATCGAGGGAATCCACCGCGAGTACCTCGAAGCCGGCGCCGACATCGTCGAGACGAACACCTTCAACGCCCAGCGCATCTCGCTCGCCGACTACGACATGAGCGACCTCGCGTACGAGCTCAACGTCGCCTCGGCGGAACTCGCGCGCAACGCCGCCGATGCCGTCGCCACCGACGAGCGTCCCCGCTTCGTGGCCGGCGCCATCGGCCCGACGAACCGCACCGCGTCCATCTCGCCGGACGTCAACGACCCGGGCAAGCGCAACATCTCCTTCGACGAGCTCGTCTCGGCTTATCTCGAGCAGGCCGAAGGACTGGCCGACGGCGGCGTCGACATCATGCTCGTCGAGACGATCTTCGACACCCTCAACGCCAAGGCGGCTCTGTTCGCACTCGACGTCCTGTTCGAGCAGCGCGGCCGCCGTTGGCCCATCGTCATCTCGGGCACGATCACCGACGCCTCGGGACGTACGCTGTCGGGCCAGACGAGCGAGGCGTTCTGGAACTCGGTGCGCCACAGCAAACCGCTGGCCGTCGGCCTCAACTGTGCACTCGGCGCGGACGAGATGCGACCGTACGTCGCCGAGATCTCCCGCATCGCAGACTGTTTCGTTTCCTGCTACCCGAACGCGGGGTTGCCGAACGCCTTCGGTGAGTACGACGAGACGCCCGACGCGATGGCGGGGGTCGTCACGACGTTCGCCACCGACCGACTCGTCAACATCGTCGGTGGATGCTGCGGCACGACCCCGGACCACATCGCGGCCATCGCGGAAATGATCGAGAAGCTGCCGCCACGTCCGGTGCCCGAGATCGGTTCTGCTCTAAGGCTTTCCGGCCTCGAGCCCTTCACCGTCGACGACGACTCGCTCTTCGTCAACGTCGGTGAGCGCACGAACATCACCGGTTCGGCTCGATTCCGCAAGCTCATCAAGGACGGCGATTACCCCACCGCCTTGTCTGTGGCTCGTCAGCAGGTCGAGAACGGCGCTCAGATCATCGACATCAACATGGACGAGGGGATGATCGACGGCATCGAGGCGATGGACCGCTTCTGCAAGCTCATCGCGTCCGAACCCGACATCAGCCGCGTTCCGGTCATGGTCGACTCCTCGAAGTGGGACGTCATCGAAGCCGGACTCAAGTGCATCCAGGGCAAGTCGATCGTCAACTCCATCTCGATGAAGGAGGGCGTCGAGCCGTTCGTCGAGCAGGCGCGACTCGTCAAGCGCTACGGCGCTGCGGCCGTCGTCATGGCCTTCGACGAGGACGGCCAGGCCGACACTCTCGAGCGGCGCAAGGACATCTGCCGACGCGCCTACGACATCCTCACCGGCCCCGAGGTGGGCCTGCCGGCCGAGGACATCATCTTCGACCCCAACATCTTCGCCATCGGTACGGGTATCGAGGAACACGCCAACTACGGCGTGGACTTCATCGAGGCCACGCGCTGGATCAAGGAGAACCTGCCGGGTGCCCTTGTCTCCGGCGGCGTCTCCAACGTCTCGTTCAGCTTCCGCGGCAACAACCCCGTGCGCGAGGCGATCCACGCTGTCTTCCTCTTCCACGCCGTCTCCGCGGGGATGGACATGGGCATCGTCAACGCGGGCGCGCTCGTCGTGTACGACGAGATCGACCCCGAACTGCGCGAACTCGTCGAGGACGTCGTGCTCAACCGTCGACCCGACGCCACGGAGCGCCTCCTCGAGGCCGCCGAGCGCTTCAACACCGGCGACGCCGTCGCCGAGACGAAGTCCGAGAGGTGGCGCGAGGAGCCGGTGCGCGACCGCATCACGCACGCCCTCGTCAAGGGCATCGACGACTTCATCGAGGACGACACCGAGGAAATGCGCGCGGAGCTCGAGGCCGAGGGCAAGCGCCCGCTCGAGGTGATCGAGGGCCCGCTCATGGACGGCATGGGCGTCGTCGGCGACCTCTTCGGTGCCGGCAAGATGTTCCTGCCCCAGGTCGTGAAGTCGGCCCGGGTCATGAAGAAGGCCGTCGCGTACCTCATCCCCTTCATCGAGGCGGAGAAGGTGAAGAGCGGCACGACGGGCAAGCAGACGAACGGCACGGTCGTGCTCGCGACGGTCAAGGGCGACGTCCACGACATCGGCAAGAACATCGTCGGCGTGGTGTTGCAGTGCAACAACTACGAGGTCATCGACCTCGGCGTCATGGTGGCCGGGCAGAAGATCCTCGACGCTGCCCGTGAGCACGAGGCCGACATCATCGGCCTGTCGGGCCTCATCACGCCCTCGCTCGAGGAGATGGTGAACGTCGCGGGGGAGATGCAGCGGCAGGGCTTCGACCTGCCCCTGCTCGTCGGGGGCGCCACGACGTCGCGCGCACACACCGCCGTCAAGATCGATCAGCGCTACGACCAGCCCGTCGTGTGGGTCAAGGACGCCTCGCGCTCCGTACCGGTCGTTGCCGCGCTCCTGTCGAAGGGCGCCCGTCGCGAGGCGCTCCTCGCGGACGTGACGGCCGACTACGACTCTCTGCGTGCGCGCCACGCGGCCAAGCGTGACGACCGCCCGCTGCTCAGTCTCGATGCGGCTCGGGAGAACCGCCCGATGCTCGACCTCGGTGCTGTGCCCGCAGCGCCGGCACTCGCCGCGGACGGGGCGCCGGTGACACGCACGTTCACCGACTACCCCGTGAGCGAGCTGCGCGAGTACATCGACTGGCAGCCCTTCTTCGCCGCGTGGGAGATGAAGGGTCGCTTCCCGGACATTCTGAGCAACCCCGCCCAGGGTGAGGCAGCACGCAAGCTCTACGACGATGCGCAGGAGATGCTCGACCGCGTCGAGGCCGAGGGCTGGCTCCACCCGGCCGCCGTCATCGGCTTCTGGCCCGCCGCGGGCGACGGCGACGACACCGTCCTGTTCACCGACGCCGAGCGTTCCGACGAGCGTGCTCGTCTGCATCACCTGCGCCAGCAGGGTCAGCACCGCGAGGGCGTGCCGAACCGTTCCCTGGCCGACTTCGTCGCGCCGCAGGGCTCCGGCGTGGACGACTGGGTCGGCGCCTTCGCCGTGACCGCCGGTACCGAGCTTCCGGCTCGGATCGCCGCGTTCAAGGAGGAACTCGACGACTACTCCGCGATCCTGCTCGAGGCCCTGGCCGACCGATTGGCCGAGGCGCTCGCCGAGCGCATGCACGAGCGCGTTCGCACCGAGTTCTGGGGTCACGAGGCAGGGGAGAACCTCTCCAACGAGGACCTCATCGCGGAGCGCTACACCGGCATTCGCCCCGCGCCGGGCTACCCGGCGTGCCCCGAGCACACGGAGAAGGACACCCTCTTCGAGTTGCTCGATGTCACGCGTGAGATCGGTGTCGAACTCACCGAGTCGCGTGCGATGTGGCCGGGAGCGTCGGTGTCCGGGTGGTACTTCGCCCACCCCGAATCGCGCTACTTCGTCGTCGGACGGATCGGGCGCGATCAGGTGGAGGACTACGCTGGGCGAAAGGGCTGGTCGGTGAAGGACGCGGAGCGTCATCTCGCCCCCAACCTCAGCTACGACCCGGAAGACTGACCGTGAACCCGACGCCCCACCTCACGCGCCTCGAGCAGCGTGTCACGCACGCCCCGACGAGGCCTCACGGCGTGCTATGGGACATGGACGGAACACTCATCGACACCGAGCCGTACTGGATGGAGGCCGAGAACGACCTCATCGAGTCGCACGGCGGCACGTGGAGCGACGCCCAGGCGTTCCAACTGGTCGGCAACGCGCTCATCGTCTCGGGGCGCATCATCAAGGAACAGACCGGCATTCCCCTCACGCCGGAGGAGATCGTCGACGCCCTGCTCGAACGTGTCGTCGTCAAGCTGCGTGAGCACGTGCCGTGGCGACCGGGGGCCCGCGAGCTCCTGCTCGCGGCGCGCGACGCGGGTCTACCGTGCGCCCTCGTCACGATGTCGTACGAGTCGTTCGCCCGGGTTCTCGTCGATTCCCTGCCTGCGGGGACGTTCGAAGTCGTCGTCACCGGCGACATGGTCGAACACGGCAAGCCGCACCCGGAGCCGTACCTGCGGGCCGCACACGACCTCGCGCTCGCGCCCGAGCAGTGCGTCGCGATCGAGGACTCCGCCACCGGCGTGCGCTCCGCCGTCGCGGCCGGGGTGCCGACGCTCGCCGTGCCGCACCTCGTCGAGATCCCGCAGCTCGACGGCCTCGTCGTCGTCCCCGACCTCGCCGCCGTCAGCCTCGACGACCTGCCGCGTCTGGCGGAGCAAGCTCGCGCGACGGGCTGACGCTCGAGCCGCCCCGGCAGGCCGTGGCACAGGCGAATGTGACCGAAAAGCGCAGATGGGTACGCCGTTCGCGAATGTGGACGTAGATCGCAGATGGGGCGGAGACAAGAGTCGGTGAGGGGCGGAGTCGAGTTGCTTCACCCCCCACCGTTGCGAACCCGTCAGTCCTGGGGCGTGGGGGTTGCCAAGGCGTGGGCGGTGTCGGGTTCGACGTAGACGCTGCGTCCGAGCTCGACGAACGTCTTCGACATCTGCTGCATGCCCTCACGGGCCTCGCTCTCGCTGACGACGCGCTGCTGGGCGCCGGCGTCACCGAAGCGGTGGCGCACGTCCTGGCTGATGCGCATCGAGCAGAACTTCGGCCCGCACATCGAGCAGAAGTGTGCCGTCTTCGCCGCCTCGGCGGGCAGCGATTCGTCGTGGAACTCGCGCGCGGTGTCGGGGTCGAGCGACAGGTTGAACTGGTCGTTCCAACGGAACTCGAAGCGCGCCTTGCTCAACGCGTCATCCCACGCCCGCGCGCCGGGGTGGCGCTTCGCGACGTCGGCGGCGTGCGCCGCGAGCTTGTACGTGATGACGCCGGTCTTGACGTCATCACGGTTCGGCAGCCCGAGGTGCTCCTTCGGCGTGACGTAGCACAGCATCGCGGTGCCACCCATCGCGATCGTCGTCGCGCCGATTGCGGAGGTGATGTGGTCGTAGCCGGGTGCGACGTCGGTGACGAGCGGGCCGAGCGTGTAGAACGGCGCGCCGTCACACCACTCCTGCTGCAGGCGCACGTTCTCCTCGACGAGGTCGAGCGGCACGTGCCCGGGGCCCTCGACCATGACCTGAACGTCGAACTGCCATGCCCGCTTCGTCAGCTCGGCGAGGGTGCGCAGCTCGGAAAGCTGCGCCTCGTCGTTGGCGTCGGCGGTGCAGCCGGGGCGCAGTCCGTCACCGAGGGAGAAAGCGACGTCGTAGCGGGCGAAGATCTCGCACAGCTCGTCGAAGTGGGTGTAGAGGAAGTTCTCCTCGTGGTGCGCGAGACACCAGCCGGCCATGATCGAGCCGCCGCGGCTGACGATGCCCGTGATGCGCTCGGCCGTCATCGGCACGTAGCGCAGCAGCACGCCGGCGTGGATCGTCATGTAGTCGACGCCCTGCTCGCACTGCTCGATGACGGTGTCGCGGAAGATCTCCCACGTCAGCTTGTCGGCCTCACCGTTGACCTTCTCGAGGGCCTGGTAGATCGGCACAGTGCCGATCGGGACGGGGGAGTTGCGGATGATCCACTCACGCGTCGTGTGGATGTCGTCACCGGTCGACAGGTCCATGACGGTGTCGGCGCCCCACGTCGTAGCCCACGTCAGCTTGTCGACCTCCTCGGCGATCGACGACGTCACGGCCGAGTTGCCTATGTTCGCGTTCACCTTGACGAGGAAGCGGCGCCCGATGATCATCGGCTCGCTCTCCGGGTGATTGACGTTGGCCGGGATGATCGCGCGCCCGGCGGCGACCTCGTTGCGCACCAGTTCGACGGCGCAGTTCTCGCGGGCGGCGACGAATCGCATCTCGGGGGTGATCAATCCCCTGCGGGCGTAGTGCATCTGGGTGACGACGGCACCGCCCTTGGAGCGCAGCGGTGCGCGACGTTCGCCGCGCCACTCGCGGCTCGCCTCACCGCGTCGGACGGCCGAGCGGCCGTCGTCGAGCAGGGTGCGTTCCCGACCGGCGTAGGTCTCGACGTCGTCGCGCTCGGCGATCCACTCGGCGCGCAGCGGCGGCAGCCCGACCTCGGGGTCACTGCCCGGGCCGGAGGTGTCGTACAGCTCGACGGGAGCGTTGGCCGCGCCGGTGCCGGGGGAGTTGTCGAGGATGACCTCGGTGTAGGGCACGCGCAGGCCGTCCGCGTCGCGGTACTGCTTCCGGCGAGCGTCCGATCCGTCAGCGGGGGTGGTTGCGCGCGTCTGAACGGGGGCCGACGTCGGCGACGTGGCTGCTCGGTCGGTGGTGGCCGCGAGCTCGCGGGAGTTGAACGTCGTCATGATGGTGCCTCCTTCGGATCGGGCGAAGGCACGGCAAGACCCCACGCAACAGATGTCGACGAACGTCGGCACCGAACGGAGGATGAGCGACCACGAGGTCTCCTTGGCTGCCTGCGCCGGCATGATCCGGGTCAGGTCGGGTAGCGGTCGGAGCAGTATCAGCTCCCTCTCAGCCCTGTTCTCAGGACTCCCACGAAGGACGCTTCCGACTATGGCACATCCCGGCAGACGAACGTGACGAAGGGGTCCGTCAGGTTCATGACGAACCTGACGGACCCCTTCCGGTCACGAGTCGTGCTCAGCCGCGCAACATCTCTTCCATCGTCGGCACCGCGACGAACGGATCGCGCGCCCGATTGCGCGTATCGGCAAGCGTACGAAACGATTTCGACGATGTTCTCGGCGCTTCTTCAACCTTGGACGAGCGCGCCTCAGAACTGCCGTTCACCGCCACGTCCGCTCCGCCGAGCCCGCGCTCTAGCTGCTGCGTCAACTCATCGGCAGCCTCGCTCGCACGCGCTTCCAGGCCTCGCCCGGCCCAGTCGTCGGGCGAGGCGTAGACGGCCGTCGGCATGACGAGCGCCTTCATGTACGCGAACAGCGGGCGCAACGCGAAGTCCGTGACGAGCGAGTGCCGGGCCGTGCCGCCGGTGGCGGCGACGACGACGGGCACGCCCGCCATCACGCCGTCCGGCGTCACGTCCCAGAAGCCCTTGAACAGACCCGTGTAACTCGCCTTGTACGTCGGCGTCACCGCGATGACGGCATCCGCACGACCCAGGGCCTCGTACGCCTCGTCGAGGTGGCCCGTGGCGAAGCCGGTCAGCGACGCCGACGCGATCTCCTGCGAGAGGTCACGCACGTCGATACGCACGACATCCGTCGTCAGACCGGCCTGATCGGCCCGGGTGACGACGGCCTTCGTCAGACCGTCGGCCAGACGGTGCGTCGTCGACTCCTCGCTCAGGCCGCCGCTGACGACGACGAGCGTCTTGTTCTCGCTCATGTCCACTGCCTTTCTCGGGTCGTGAATCTCGCTCAGCGGTCCTCGGCGCGCGAGCCGGTGACCTCGTCACGGGAGACGCGCGTCTCGTCCTCGACCTTCGCGCCACCGGCGGCGGCGACGAGTGAGGCGTGCGTCGGGGCGTCCGGCACACCGGCGGCGCGGCGCTTGGCGAACTCCTCGCGCAGCACCGGGACGACCTTCGTGCCGAGCAGCTCGATCTGATTGAGCACCTCCTGGTGAGGGATGCCGCCGTGGTCGACGAGGAACAGCTGGCGCTGGTAGTCGCCGACGTACTCGCGGAAGCCGAGCGTGCGCTCGATGACCTCGTCGGGGGTACCCACCGTCAGCGGCGTCTGCGTCGTGAAGTCCTCGAGGGAGGCGGCGCCGCCGTAGACCGGGGCGTTGTTGAAGTACGGACGGTAGGTCTCCATCGCCTTCGACTTCGAGTCAGCCATGAACACCTGACCACCTAGACCGACGATGGCGTCCTCCGCGCGACCGTGACCGTAGTGCTCGAAGCGCTCACGGTAGAAGCGCACCATCTGAGCCGCATGCTCCGGCGGCCAGAAGATGTGGTTGTGGAAGAAGCCGTCACCGTAGTAGGCGGCCTGCTCGGCGATCTCGGGGCTGCGGATCGAACCGTGCCAGACGAACGGCGCGACGCCGTCCATCGGACGCGGGGTCGAGGTGAAGCCCTGCAGCGGCGTGCGGAACTTGCCCTCCCACGTCACGTTCTCCTCGCTCCACAGCTTGCGCAGCAGGGCGTAGTTCTCGATGGCCAGCGGGATGCCCTCACGGATGTCCTTGCCGAACCAGGGGTAGACCGGTCCGGTGTTGCCGCGTCCGAGCATGAGGTCGACGCGCCCGTCGGCGAGGTGCTGCGCGTAGGCGTAGTCCTCGGCGATGTGCACCGGGTCCGTCGTCGTGATGAGCGTCGTCGCGGTCGACAGGATGATGTTCTTCGTCACCGCGGCGAGGTTGCCCATGAGGACGGGCGGGCCGGCGGGGGCCACGAAGGGCGGGTTGTGGTGCTGACCGGTGGCGAAGACGTCGAGACCGACCTCGTCGGCGACCTTGGCCATCTCGACGGTGTTCTTGATGCGCCGGTGCTCGCTGACCGTGCGACCCGTCGTCGGGTCCGTCGTGACGTCGCCGACCGTGAAGATTCCGAACTGCATGACGACCATCCGAAGTAGTTGAAAGTGAAACTACTCCAGGAACGGCGCCCGGTCGAGTTCTATTCCCCGGAGCGACAACGCGGACGGGGGGCGCGCCCTTGTCGTCCGCGGGCGTCCACCACCGAGCCACGAACCTTCCGACCGCGTACGACGTCCGGCGGAGCAAGTCCGCACGACTCCATCACACGCTGAAGGGCTGGCCGTAAGTCGCCGTCGACATCTCCCAGGTCGGCGCTCGAGTGCGGGTCGAGGGCGAGCACGCCGGCATTGTCGGGCAGCGGCGGGGGAGTGCCGCCCCAGGCGGGACACAGCGCCTTGTGGTCGCACCAGCCGCAGAGGAACGACTTGCGTGGACGCCAGTCACCCGTCTGCGCGGCGCGCTCGATGGCTCGCCACAGAGCCGTGATTTTGCGCTCGAGAGCCCGCAGGTCGTCCTCGTCGGGTTGGTAGCGCACGAATTGGCTGTTGCCGAGGTAGACGAGCTGGAGCATGAGCGGCATGACGCCTCGAGTTCGCCAGATGACGAGCGCGTAGAACTTCATCTGGAACAGGGCCTTGCCCTCGAAGAGCTCCGACGGTGAGCGCCCCGTCTTGTAGTCGACGACGCGGATTTGCCCGCCGGGTGCTACGTCGAGCCGGTCGATGTACCCACGCAGGGTGAGGCCGTCGAGGTCGGCTTCGACGTAGAGCTCGCGTTCGGCGGGTTCGAGGTGCTGCGGGTTCTCCAGGTCGAACCACTTCTCGACGAGCTTCTCGGCGTCGCGCAACCACGTCGCGAGGTCGTGGGGCGTGCCGCCCGCGAGTTCGGCGAGTTCGGGTTCTTCGGCGAGCATGTCCTCCCACGCGTGCGGGACGAGGGAGAGCGCGTGCTCGAGTGTTCGCTGCGGCGCCTCGACGTCGAAGATGCGCTCGAGCACCGAATGGACGAGCGTGCCGCGCGCCGCGGCCGGGCTCGGCGGCTCGGGTAGCTTGTCGATGACGCGGAAGCGGTAGAGCAGCGGGCACTGCATGAAATCGGACGCTCGTGAGGGGGACAGCGCGGCGACCATTCGGCGAGCCTATCGCGCGTAACTCACACCGCCCGAGCGACGCCGAGCCACGCCGCCTAGGCTTTCCTCATGCCGTCGACGTCCCCGGGTCTCAAGATCGCCACGCTGCGCGGCGTGCCCGTCTACATCGGCCGATCCTGGCCGATCATCGCCCTCGTCATCGTCGCGCTCTTCGGCCCGCAGGTCGCCCGACTGCACCCCGAATGGGGAGCCGGCGCCTACCTGCTCGCGGCCGCGTACGCCGTGCTCCTGCTCGTCAGCGTGCTCGCGCACGAGGCTGCTCACGCCGTCGTCGGCCAGGCCTGTGGTTACCGCGTCAACCGCATCGTCGCCGACCTGTGGGGCGGCCACACGGCCTACGACTCACCCGACGCGACACCCGGGCACTCGGCGCTCGTCGCCGTCGTCGGGCCCCTGACGAACCTCGTCCTCGCCGGCGCCGGATGGTTCGCCCTCACCCAGTCGAGCGGTGACGGCGCGGGCCATCTGCTGTTGCTCGCGTTCACCTTCAGCAACGGCTTCGTCGGGTTGTTCAACCTCCTGCCCGGGCTGCCTCTCGACGGCGGGTTCATCGTCGACGCCCTCGTGTGGAAGGTCACCGGTAGCCGGGCCAAGGGCATGAAGGCCGCGGGCTGGTGCGGCCGAATCGTCGCTGTCGCCGTCGTGCTCTGGGCCCTCGTGCCGGTGCTTCGCGGCGAGGGCTCGACGTGGAACCTCATGTGGTTCGCGCTCATCGCCATGTTCCTGTGGCGAGGTGCCAGCACCGCCGTCACCGTGGGCACGAACCGGGAATTCCTCTCCGGCATCCGAGTGGCCCAGGTGATGCGCCCGGCAGTGTCAGCCGCCGCCGACACGCCCGTCTCGGCACTCCCCGAGGGGCCGGACCCCGTCGTCCTGCTCGGAGCTTCCAACGAACCCGTCGCCGTCGTCCCGCCCGGCGCTCACGTGCGGGTTCCGCTGGAACAGCGTGACCGCGTGCCGGCCAGTGCGATCGCCGAAGCCATCGTTTCCGGCGCCACCGCCATCGTCGCCGACACCCAGGCTGACATCACCGCCGTCCTGCCGGGTTTCGAGGGCGACACGACGCCGCAGCTCGTCGTCGTCACGCAGCCCGCGCCGGCCGCCGCGCCGCCGCACGGCGAGCAGGTCATCGGCGTCGTCCTGCTCAGCGATCTCGAGCGCGCCCTGCAGGCGCACGCGGGAGCGCAAGGCCGCGACCTGCGTACCACCTAAACTTCTCGGCATGACCGACGCCGATCGCCCGTCCGACCTTCCCGCCGCACCCACGGGAGCCGAGTACCGCCGCGGCCCCTTCCGCGAGGGTGAGCGCATCCAGCTCAGCGACCCCAAGGGCCGCATGCACACGATCACGCTGACGCCGGGCAAGCAGTTCCACACCCACCGCGGCTTCGTGCGCCACGACGACCTCATCGGCTCGCCCGACGGCGTCACCATCACGAACACCGCCGGCGTCGAGTACCTCGCCCTGCGTCCTCTGCTGTCCGACTACGTCATGTCGATGCCGCGCGGCGCCGCCGTCGTCTACCCCAAGGACGCCGGCCAGATCGTCACCATGGCCGATGTCTTCCCCGGCGCTCGCGTCGTCGAGGCCGGTGTCGGTTCGGGCGCCCTGTCGATGTCGCTGCTGCGTTCGGTCGGCGAGCACGGCCGTGTCTACTCGTTCGAGCGTCGTGAGGACTTCGCCGCCATCGCCGCCGGCAACGCGCGCGAGTTCTTCGGCACCGACCACCCGGCCTGGAGCATCACGATCGGTGACCTCGTCGACATGCTCCCGCAGACCGTGGAGGCCGGCACGATCGACCGCGTCGTGCTCGACATGCTCGCGCCGTGGGAGTGCCTCGAGGTGGCCTACGACGCGCTCGCCCCCGGCGGCGTCCTCATCTGTTACGTGGCCACGGCGACCCAGTTGTCGCGCGTCGCGGAGGCCACCCGCGAGCACGGTGGCTTCACCGAACCGCAGGCATGGGAGAGCCTCGTGCGCGGCTGGCACCTCGAAGGTCTCGCGGTGCGCCCCGAACACCGTATGCACGCCCACACCGGCTTCCTCATCTCCACGCGCCGTCTCGCGGACGGCGTCGAGGCCCCGCTGCGCAAGCGTCGCCCGGCCAAGGGCGCCTACGGCGAGGACTCTGCCGGAGGCGGCGCCACGGACAACGGCAACCCGCCGCAGACGCCGGACGACGCGTGGACCCCGGACGCCGTCGGCGAGCGCCCCGTCTCCGACAAGAAGATGCGCAAGCTCGTGCGCTCCTTCGAGAACACCCCGACCGCGCAGGCGCTCGCAGCCGAGTCGGGCGCGTCCATCGACGACGAGCCGCGTGACGAGGCCGACGCGACGGACGGCGTCGTCACCGACCAGGACTGACGCGTCCCCGCCGAGGTTCGTCGGCTGACCCCAGCGAAACCCCCGGATGCCGCACGTCGGCGCCGGGGTTCGCTCTACCCGGCGAGCCCTGCTCGATAGGGTGGGCGAAAAGGCGCGCTCGACGCGCCACCCCGGCTTCGAAGGAGGACGAGCGGCGATGAGCGTCCCGCAGTTCGACCCGAGCGACACGTCAAAGCCCACCGACGCCGACGTGCGTCAGTTGCGCTCCAACCTGTCGACCATCTCTGCGCAGAACGAGCGCCTCGTGCGCACGCTCAAGGACGCCCGCGAGCAGATCTCCTCGATGAAGAGCGAGATCGACCGGCTCGCGCAGCCGCCGAACAACTACGCGACGGTCATCGCCGCCCACGGGGACGGCAGCGCCGACATCTTCTACATGGGCCGCAAGATGCTCGTCTCGTACTCGCCGACCCTCAAGGCCGAGGACCTTCGCCCCGGCCAGGAAGTCATGGTCAACGAGGCCATGAACATCGTGAAGGTGCTCGGATTCGAGAAGGCCGGCGAGATCGTCACGCTCAAGGAGACGCTCGAGGACGGGCGTCTACTCATCTCCACGTCGAACGACGAGGAGCGCGTCGTGCGCACCGCCGGCCCGCTGGCCGAGCTCACGGTGCGCCCCGGCGATGCCCTTCTGTTCGAACCGAAGAGCGGTTTCGTGCTCGAACGCGTGACGAAGGCCGAGGTGGCCGACCTCGCACTCGAAGAGGTGCCGGACATCGGCTACACCGACATCGGTGGCCTCGCGGGACAGATCGAGACGATCCGCGACTCCGTCGAGCTGCCGTTCCTGCACTCCGACCTCTACACCGAACACCACCTGCGCCCGCCCAAGGGCGTCCTGCTCTACGGCCCGCCCGGATGCGGCAAGACGCTCATCGCGAAGGCCGTGGCCGCGTCCCTGGCCAAGCAGGTGGCGCAGCGCCAGGGCACGAGCGACCAGGCGAGCTACTTCCTCAACATCAAGGGCCCGGAGCTGCTCAACAAGTACGTCGGTGAGACCGAGCGTCACATCCGCGTGCTGTTCCAGCGCGCCCGCGAGGTGGCGAGCTCGGGTACTCCGGTCGTCGTCTTCTTCGACGAGATGGAGTCGCTGTTCCGCATCCGCGGCGCAGGCGTGAGTTCCGACGTCGAGACGACGATCGTGCCGCAGTTGCTCGCGGAGATCGACGGTGTGGAGAGCTTGGAGAACGTCATCGTCATCGGTGCGAGCAACCGTGAGGACATGATCGACCCGGCCATCCTTCGCCCGGGCCGTCTCGACGTGAAGATCCGCATCGAGCGTCCCGACGCCGATGCGGGCCGCGACATCTTCGGCAAGTACCTCACGGCCGCGTTGCCGTTCCACGAGAGCGAACTCGCCAAGCACGACGGTGACGCGGGCGCGACGGCCGAGGCGCTCATCGACGCCGCGGTGGGGGAGTTGTACGCCCGCGACGACGCCCACGCCTATCTCGAGGCCACGTACGCCGACGGCAGCCGCGAGACGCTCTACTTCGCGGACTTCGCCAGCGGCGCGATGATCCAAAACATCGTCGACCGCGCGAAGAAGTTCGCCATCAAGGCGCTCATCACGAACGGCGAGCGCGGCATCACGCGCGAGTTCGTCCTCGCCGCGTGCCACGACGAGTTCCGAGAGAACGAGGACCTGCCGGGCACGAGCAACCCCGACGACTGGGCGCGCATCTCCGGCCGTCGCGGCGAGCGGATCGTCGACATCCGCACCCTCGCCGACAAGAACTGACCGGCGCCTTCCCGGAACGCAGTGAACCTCCCCGACCGTCCGTGGTCGGGGAGGTTCACTGTTGTCGAGCGGCTCAGGCGTGGGCGCGGCGACGCTCGAGGAAAGCGACGGGGGCACGCCAGCCGAGCATGAAGAACCCGTTGAAGACGAGCGAGACGATGACGAACGAGATCGCGGTGCCCTGGTCGCTGAGCTGACGCAGCAGCATGCCGACGACGATCGTCGAGAGCCACACGACGACGCCGCCCGTCAGGGCCTTGCCCGCGAGCAACGAACGTCGGGCGACGAGCACGATGGCCCACCCCACGCAGGCGCCCACGAGGAAGGGCCATGCTGTCGTCAGTACGCCCTCGAGCGCACCCGTTTCGCCGTGGTTACGTCGGCCGGTGGCCGAGAAGACGAGAACGATGACGAGGTCGAGAACCGGAGCGAGGGCGGCAGGCATGGCCTCACGCTATCGCGACCGCTCGTGCCGCCTTCGGCCTGTCCGAGCGTGAGCTGAGCCTCGTTCCGTCCCGCCGAGATGACACGGGCTCCCCACCCTTTTATATTGATTATCAATACGCCACCACCGATGAGGAGCCCTGTGACCGCCCGCCACGCCGCAACGGCGAGATCCACCCGCCAAAGTCTCGTCGTCGCCGTGTTGTGTGTGGCCGGCACGGTCGTGGCGCTCCAGCAGACGCTCGTCGTACCGCTCATCCCGGAGTGGCCGACGTTGCTCGACACGAGCGCGGAGAACGCGGCCTGGCTCGTCACCGCAACGCTGCTCGCAGGAGCCGTGGCAACGCCGATCCTCGCGCGCCTGGCCGACATGGTCGGCAAGCGGCGCATCATGCTCGTCTCGCTCGGGTTCGTCATCGCCGGATCGCTTCTCGGCGCCCTGGGTGACGGTCTCGCCGCCCTCATCACAGCTCGCGCCCTCCAGGGTGTGGGCGCCGCGATGATTCCCATCGGCATCAGCATCCTGCGCGACGAACTGCCCCGCGAACGCGTCGGGGGAGCGGTCGCCACGATGAGCGCCACCCTCGGCATCGGCTCCGCCATCGGTCTGCCGCTGGCCGGCGTCCTCGTCGAGCACTTCAGCTGGCACATGGTTTTCTGGGTCTCCGGTGCGTCGGCCGCCCTCATGTTCCTCGGCGTCGTGCTCGTCGTGCCCGAATCCAAGGTGAAGTCATCGGGCTCGTTCGACCTCGTCGGTGCGCTGCTCCTGTCGGCTGCGTTGCTGTGCCTCCTCGTGCCCATCACGAAGGGCGGACACTGGGGATGGACGAGCGAGAAGGTGATCCTCGGGCTCGCCGCAAGCGTCGCCATCCTCGCGGCGTGGGCGCCCTGGGAGCTGCGTCACCGCTCACCGATGGTCGACCTTCGCACCTCGGCCCGACGCCCCGTACTCCTGACCAACGCGGCGTCCCTGCTCATCGGCTTCGCCATGTACGCCAACATGATGACGACGACGCAGCAGTTGCAGATGCCGGAAGCCACCGGTTACGGCTTCGGCCTCTCACTCATCGCCGCGGGCATCGCGATGCTGCCGGGCGGTCTCGCCATGGTCTTCCTGTCGCCCGTGAGCGCCGGCATCACGAAGCGCTTCGGGGCCCGGACGACGCTCATCGTCGGTGCCACGACGCTGGCGCTCGCCTACGGCATGCGCGTGTTCCTCACCGGCTCCGTGTGGCAGATCGTGCTCGGTGCGACGCTGTGCAGCGCCGCCACCGCCATCGCCTATGCGGCGATGCCGACGCTCATCATGCGCTCGGTGCCGATCACCGAGACGGCCGCCGCGAACGGTCTCAACACGCTGCTGCGCTCGATCGGCACCTCGACGTCGTCGGCCGCCGTTGCCGCGGTGCTCACGAGCATGTCGTTCTCGCTGGCCGGCCACGAGGTGCCGAAACTCGACGGCTTCAAGACGGTCTTCGTCATGGCTGCACTCGCCTCGCTGGCGTCGGCGCTCGTGGCCGGCTTCGTGCCCAAGGCAGCCGTTGCGCCGCGGGCCGTGCCCGCGCGCGAGGAGGGGGCCGCGAGCGCCGAGGCGCCCACGCGCGCCACGAGCAGCGATGTCCGTGCGGGCGACAACCGCGACGTCGTCGCCTCCGGCGTGCTCACCGACCTGGGCGGGCGTCCCCTGCGTCGCGGCGTCGTCACAGCCCTCGCCCCCGACGGCGCCCACCTCGACTGGGGCCGCGTCGACGAGGACGGCCGCTACCGACTCGCCCTCCCGGGGGCCGGTCACTACGTCCTCGTGGCGTCGGCCGACGGGTGGGCCACGCGCTCGCAGTTCGTCGACGTCACGGGACCGGAGCTGCCGCAGTTCACGCTGTCGCGGCCACTGCTGCTCACGGGCACCGTCGTCTCCAGCGGCGGGCCGCCCGCCGACCTGCCCGTGACGCTGCTCAAGCACTCGGGCGAGTATCAGGCGGCCACGCGCACTGACGCCGAAGGCCGTTTCGAGATGTCGCTGCCGCCGAGCGGTCGCTACGTCGTCACCGCGCTCTGCGAGGAGCGAGGGGAGTCGGCGGCGCGTGGCCTCACCGTCCTGACACAGCCTCAGGACATCGAACTCGAGCTCGCGAGCAGCCACCGTCTGCACGTCAACGCGACTGCGTGACGTTTCGCGCCGGCCCCCGCCGCGAGATGGGGCCGGCACTAGGGTTGATCCCATGACCGTTCAGCGCATCATGGGCATCGAAACCGAGTACGGCGTCCTGCGTCCGGGGGACACGCGCACGACGCCGATGGTGCTGTCCGGGCAGGTCGTGCGTGCCTACGCCGACGCCGTCGGGCTCAACGCCGCGCAGAGCCGCTGGGACTACAGCGACGAGTCGCCGCTGCGCGACCAGCGCGGCTACGACATCGCCCGCGAGGTGGCGCACGAGAGCCAGCTGACCGACGAGGCCGACCCCAGCTTCGCCAACGTCGTGCTCGCCAACGGCGCCCGGCTCTACGTCGACCACGCGCACCCCGAGTACAGCTCGCCGGAGGTCTCGAACCCGCGTGACGCCGTGCGCTACGACCGAGCGGGCGAACTCGTCATGCGTCGCGCGGCCGAACTCCTCGCGGAGCACCCGGACGGCGCAACGCAGCTCTACAAGAACAACGTCGACGGCCAAGGCGCCTCGTACGGCACCCACGAGAACTACCTCCTGCGCCGCGAGGTGCCGTGGGCGCGCGTCGTCGCCGGCATGACGCCGTTCTTCATTGCCCGGCAGGTGATCACCGGAAGCGGTCGTGTCGGTATCGGCCAGGAGTCGGAGCGTGCCGGTTTCCAGTTGACGCAGCGCGCCGACTACTTCGAGACCGAGGTCGCCCTCGAGACCACGCTGCGCCGCCCGATCGTCAACTCGCGCGACGAACCGCACGCCGACCACACGAAGTACCGGCGCCTGCACGTCATCGTCGGCGACGCCAACCACGCCGACGTCGCGAACCTGCTCAAGATGGGCATGACGAGCCTCGTCATCGGCGCCCTCGAGGACGAGGCGCTGCCGGGCGTCATCGTCAAACAGCCGGTGGCGACCCTGCGCGCCGTCAGCCACGACGTGTCGCTCGCGCAGGAGTACGAACTCGTCGACGGGCGCACGGTCACGGCCCTCGACCTGCTCGAGATGTACCGCGACGCAACCCACGCATGGTGGACCCGCCGCGGCAACGACCCGATCGCCGACGCCACGAGCGAGGTCTTCGAGCACTGGACGCGCGTGCACGACGCCCTGCGCGCCGACCCGATGACGCTCACGAAGGATCTCGACTGGGTCGCCAAGAGGAGCGTCATGGAGGGCTTCATCGCGCGCCACGGCACAGGCTGGGACGATCCGCGCCTGCGCGCTCTCGACATCCAGTGGTCCGACGTTCGCGCCGACAAGGGCGTGTTCCACACCCTCGAACGCGGCGGGCGTTTCACCCGCCTGTTCTCCGACGACGAACTCGCCCAGGCCGTCGTCGAACCGCCCCGCGACACGCGAGCGTGGTTGCGCGGCAAGAGCATCGAGGCCTTTGGTGACGACGTGGCGTCGGCGTCCTGGGACGCGATGGTCTACCGCACCGCGCAGCCGTCGAGCTACACCCGCGTCACGATGCCCGAGCCCTTCGCCGGTGACGCGGGCTCGACCGACGGTTGGTTCGACGGGGGCGTCGCCGAGCTGCTCGAGCGGGTCGGCGACGACAAGGTGGTGCGCTGAGGGTTACCCCTGCCCGCGCCCCTGCGGCGAACTAGGGTGGTGGCGAAGCGACCACAGACGCGCCACGGCCACACGGCGTGAGCGCGGCCGGCGACGAAGGAGTACACGATGAGCGACCAGCAGCAGTTCGGCAAGCGCGGCGGCAGCGGCGACGACTTCGACGGCGCCGACGAGGCCGGTCAGGCCCAGGTGACACGGGAGTCGAACACGAGCGACATCGACTCGATGCTCGACGAGATCGACGGCGTCCTCGAGTCGAACGCGAGCGAGTTCGTCTCCGGCTTCGTCCAGAAGGGCGGCGAGTGACGGCTCGCTGAGCCCCCTCACCTCCACCTCGCACGCACCCCGGGAGCACCCATGGAACGCCGCATCTACGGCCTCGAGACCGAGTTCGGGGTCACCGCGACCACGAACGGCCAGCGTCGGCTCACCCCTGACGAAGTGAGCCGCGCCCTGTTCCGCAAGGTCGTGGCCTGGGGGCGTTCGAGCAACGTCTTCCTCGACAACGGCTCACGCCTCTACCTCGATGTCGGTGCCCACCCCGAGTACGCGACGGCCGAGTGCGACACGCTGCTCGACCTCGTCGCCCACGACCGCGCGGGTGAGCGCATCCTCGACGACATGACGAGTGAGGCGCAGGAGCGCCTCGCCGAGGACGGCGTCGAGGGCTCGATCTACGTCTTCAAGAACAACACCGACTCCGCGGGCAACTCCTACGGCTGCCACGAGAACCTCCTGCTCGAGCGCAGCACCGACATGAACCGCATCTCGGAGGTGCTCGTCGCGTTCCTCGTCTCGCGCCAGCTCATCACCGGCGCGGGCAAGCTCCTGCAGCGCGACGGACGCACCGTCTTCAACCTCACCCAACGCGCCGAACACATCTGGGACGGCTTCTCGAGCGCCACGACCCGATCACGGCCCATCATCAACAGCCGCGACGAACCGCACGCCGACTCGGCACGCTTCCGCCGCCTCCACGTCATCGTCGGCGACTCGACGATGAGCGAGACGACGACGCTGCTCAAGGTCGGCGCCGCGCACCTCGTCCTGCGCCTCATCGAGGCAGGGGAGTCGTTCCCGCGCATGCACCTGGCCAACCAGGTCAAGGCCATCCGTGACGTCTCGGCCGACCCGACCGGCCAGGCCGTCATCGACCTCCAAGGCGGCACCTCGATGACGGCGCTCGCGATGCAGCGGCTGTTCCTCGAACGCTCCAAGGCGTTCGTCGAGCGCGAAGGCGACCCTGACCCGTCCGTCGAGCTCGTGCTCGACCTGTGGGAGCGCGCTCTCGACGCCGTTGAGAGCCAGGACTTCTCGAGCGTAGAGACCGAGATCGAGTGGGTCATCAAGCGTCGGCTGCTCACCGACTACGCCACGCGCCACGGCCTCGAACTCGACGACCCGCGCATGGCACAACTCGACCTCACCTTCCACGACATCCGTCGGGGCCGCGGCCTGTTCGGCATGCTCGAGAAGGCCGGGCGCGCGCGTCGCCTCGTCGATGACGAGCGCATCGCCGCCGCCGTGACGACGCCGCCCCAGACGACGCGCGCCAAGCTGCGCGGCGACTTCGTGCGCGAGGCCCGTGCGGCCGGGCGCGACTTCACCGTCGACTGGGTGCACCTCAAGCTCAACGACCAGGCCGGGCGCACCATCATGTGCAAGGACCCGTTCCTCGCCGAGGACGCCCGCGTCGAGCGCCTCATCGACAGCCTCTCCACGCCTCTGTGACGGCCCACGCACAGGTCGTCGCGAGGTCCACGCGTTATCGTGGGCCGGACTCACTTCCCACTGCTAGGACTTTTCTGCGTGTCTTCCCCCAAGCGTCTGTTCGCCCTCGCCGTCCTCCCGGTCGTCTTCCTCGCAGGTTGCGGCGACGACTCGTCCAAGGCTTCCTCGTCGGGTTCGGGCTCCGGTAGCTCGTCGGCATCGTCGTCGCCCTCGTCCTCCTCGTCGTCCGGCCTCGCCTCGCCCGCGACGAAGGGCAACGTCTCCGACGTCAAGGTCGACACGAAGAACGCCAAGAAGCCCACCGTCTCCATTGCGAAGGACAAGCTGCCCTTCGGCACGAAGTCCGCGACGACCAAGGTGCTCTCCGAGGGCAAGGGCAAGGCCATCGGAGACAAGGACTTCGTCAAGGCCGACTTCGTCATGGTCAACGGCACCACCGGCAAGACGCTCGGTTCGACGTTCGGGGAGACGGTGCCGAGCTTCAACATGGCCGACAACAACAACCTCCCGGGCCTCCTCACCCAGCTGAAGGGGAAGAAGGAAGGCTCGAAGGTCGTCATCTCCCTGCCGTCCGGGCAGGCGTTCGGCAAGGCCGGTAACCAGAACCTCGGCATCGGTTCCAACGACAACCTCGTGCTCTACATGGACATCAAGGGTGTCGACACGCCCCTGACCGAGGCCAAGGGCACGAGCAAGCCCGCAGAATCCGGGATGCCGACCGTCAAGGTTCCCGCCGGTGCGGGCAAGCAGGCGGCCATCACGATGCCGAAGGGCGCCAAGGCACCCACGTCACTCAAGACCTCGACGCTTGTCGAAGGTGAGGGTGACACCGTCAAGTCGGGCGACTCCATCGCGGTCACCTACACGGGCCAGATCTGGGGCAAGAACACCGTCTTCGACGCCACGGCCAAGCACCCCGACGCGCCCAACCCGTCGGTCTTCGTCATCGGCAAGAAGCAGGTCATCACGGGCTGGGACAAGGCCCTGGTCGGCAAGAAGGTCGGCAGCCGAGTGCTCGTGGTCGTGCCGCCGGCCGACGGCTACGGCGCTCAGGGCAACCCGCAGGCGGGCATCCAGCCCACCGACACCCTCGTCTTCGTCGTCGACATCCTCGCGGCCAACTGACGCATCATCACGAACGGACTCAAGGAGATTCACATGGGCTTCGACCCGAACACCGAAAAGCCGGAGATCGACTTCCCGGGTGACAACCCGCCGAGCGAGCTCGTCCTCGAGGACATCTGGGAGGGCGACGGCGCCACCGCAGAGCCCGGCAACATCATCAAGGCGCACTACGTCGGCGTCTCGTGGTCCACGGGCGAGGAGTTCGACGCCTCGTGGAACCGCGGTGAGCCGCTCGAGTTCCAGGTCGGCGTCGGCCAGGTCATCCAGGGCTGGGACCAGGGCCTGCTCGGCATGAAGGTCGGCGGTCGCCGCAAGATCACGATCCCGCCGCACCTCGGTTACGGCGAGCGCGGCGCGGGCGCCGCGATCAAGCCCAACGAGACGCTCATCTTCGTCGTCGACCTCGTCTCGACGAACAAGCCGGGCGCCGGTCGCTCGTTCGGCATTCGCTGAGCGAAGCACTCATGACGAGGCCCCGTTTCCGCCACGCGCGGAAACGGGGCCTCGTCGCACATGTGTGCGAAAGAACGAGTATCCTCACTCGGTGTGACGCGCCTGCAGCCGTCACGAGACCTCGGCAGAAAGGTGGCACGCGGTGGCCTCACGCTCGACGCCCGAAGCCAAGACCGAACGCCTGCTCAACCTCGTCATCGCGTTGCTCTACACGCGCCGCGCGCTGACGAAATCGGCCATCCGGCAGGCGGTGCGTCAGTACGCCGACGCGCCCAACGACGAGGCCTTCGACCGCATGTTCGAGCGCGACAAGGACGAGTTGCGCGATCTCGGCATCCCGCTGCGCACCGAGCACATCGACACGTTCTTCGAGGACGAGACGGGCTACCGCATCGATCGGCGCGAGTACGAACTGCCCGACCTGCACTTCGACGCCGACGAGCTCGCCGTCCTCGGTCTCGCCTCACGCGCGTGGCAGCAGGCGAGCCTCGCCGGCCCCGCCGCGGCGGCCCTGCGCAAGCTCGAAGCGCTCGACATCGAGCACGACGCCGCTTCCGTGGTCGGGCTGGAGCCGCGCATCCGCACGGCCGAGCCCGCCTTCGAGGCCGTCAAGGACGCCGTCATGGAGCGGTGCGCCATCACCTTCGACTACCGCAAGGGTGGGGGAGAGTCGACGCGCCGCTCGCTGCAGCCCTGGACCGTCACCAACCGCAGGGGCCACTGGTACGTCACGGGTTTCGACACCGACCGTGACGCACCCCGCGTCTTCCGGCTCTCCCGGATCGACGGCGCCGTGCGCAAGGTCGGCAAGCCCGGTAGCTACGAGGTGCCCGCCGATCACGACGCGCACTCGATGATCGCCGGCACCGAGCGCGTGGCCGACTGGGCGCCCGCCGTGCTGCGGGTGCGCATCGAACGCGGTCACTCGCTCGTGCGTCGCGCCCGCACCGTCGGCGTCGTCGACGACGAGTGGCAGCTCGTCGACATCGAGTACGCCGACCTCGGTGTGCTGGCCGACGAGGTGGCTTCCTTCGGCGCTGACGTGCTCGTCGAGCAGCCACTCGAGCTGCGCGACGCCGTGATCCGCCGCCTGACGGGCGCGCTGCAGGCGATGACGAGCGACGCGACGTCGAGCGAGGCAACATTCGCCGCTGCGGATCACCAGGAGGAGCGGGTATGAGCGAGTCCACCACCCCCATGCCGATCTCCGGCGAGGCCGCAACCACCCGTCTCGCGCGCCTGCTGACCATGGTGCCGTGGCTCATGGGCCGTCAGGGCATCGACATCGAGCAGGCGGCACGCACCCTCGGCGTGAGCCGCAAGCAGATCGAGGCCGACCTCGCCCTCCTCTTCGTGTGCGGCACACCGGGCCACATGCCCGACGACCTCATCGAGGCCGAATGGGAGGAGGGCTACGTCTACGTGCGCAACGCCGACACGATCGCCAAACCGCTGCGCTTCACGCGCGACGAGGCACTCGCTCTCACCGTCGGTCTGCGCACGTTGCTCGATGTTCCCGGCCTCACCGAACGCGACGCCGTGGACCGTGCACTCGCCAAACTCGTCGAGGCGACGGGGGAGAGCGGCGATCCGAGCAACCGGGTGCGCGTCAGCCTCGAACGCGACGGCGACGAGGTGCTGCGCCTGCTGCGCGAGGCGCTCGACGCCTCCCGACGCGTGCACCTGCGCTACGTCGTACCGTCCCGTGACGAGATGACCGAGCGCGACGTCGACCCGATGCGGCTGCTCAACACCGAGGGTCATTGGTACCTCGAGGGCTGGTGCCACCGCGCGCAGGACGTGCGCATGTTCCGTCTCGACCGGGTGGAGTCGGTCCAGGTGCTCGACGCTGCCGCAACGGTGCCCACCGACGCCGCCACGACGGACCTCTCGCGTGGATTCTTCGCCCCCAACGACTCCGACCCGAGCGCTCGCATCAGGCTCGCGCCCGAAGCGGCCTGGGTGGCCGACTACTACCCGTGCCACGACGTCGAGCGCTCCGGCGAGTATCTCGACGTCACGCTGTACGTGGGTGACGGCCGATGGCTGCGCCGCCTGCTGCTGCAGCTCGGCGGTGCCGCCCGCGTGCTGCGTCCCGCCTCGCTCACGGACGACGTCGCCGACGAGGCTCGCCGCGCGCTCGAGGCCTACGGTGTCGACCCGTCCCAGACGGCGCGGGCGCTGTGACGTGGTGGTCGTGGATCATCTTCTGGGTGATCTTCTGGGCCGTGGCCTTCGCCTACCTCGCGAGACGCGTGTGGAAGGTGTGGCCCCACGCACGTGACTTCGGTCGCACCGTGAGTGACGCGCTGGATCGCACCCAAACCGCCCGCGACGAGGCGGACAAGGCTCGCGCCGCGGTGGCCACACGGGGGAGCGGTGAGCTCGTGGTTCGTTCCGGGGCCGACGAATTGGCGTGGGACAAGCCCGCCTCCCATTGGCGCGACCAACTGCGCAGAGCCCGTGAGCGGCACAAGGACGAGCGCCTCGACGACCACACGCAGGTGTGGGCCAGTTGGCGTCGTCCTCTAGACTGACCATCAGACCGGGTGGCCCCGCGCCGCTGTGGCACTCTTCGTAAGGACGCTCATGTTTCGCTCTCTCTTCGACAACCCCGTGATCCTGCTCGTACTCATCGTGCTGATCGTCGTGCTGCTCGGCTGGAAGCGTCTGCCCGACATGGCACGGAGCCTCGGCCGTAGCTCCCGCATCCTCAAGAGCGAGATCGACGAGATGAAGACCGAGAAGCAGTCGAAGGCCTCCTCGGAGACCGTCGAGGGCGAGGCCACGCGTCGCGACGCCGCAGCTCCGCGCGACAACGCTCCGCACGACGGCGCCACCCGCGCCGACGAGCGCCGCGACTACTGAGCACGGGCACCGCACGCACATCGTGGCTCGATTCGGTCGACGCAAAGACAATCCCGAAGCGCGGATGTCCCTCGGGGGGCACCTGCGTGAGTTTCGCAACCGCGCGATCGTCTCCGTCATCGCGATCCTCGTCGGCTGCGTGGTCGGTTGGATCGTCTACCAGGACGTCTACGACTTCCTGAAGCAGCCGATCACCGACATCGCCGCTCTTCACCCCGGTTCGAACATCGACGTCAACTTCAACGGCGTCACGGCCCCCTTCAACCTCAAGTTGAAGGTGTCGATGTGGATCGGCTTCATCGTGGCCAGCCCCGTCTGGCTCTGGCAGATCTGGGCGTTCCTCGTGCCCGGCCTCACGAAGAAGGAAAAGCGCCTGGGGCGCATCTTCATCGGTGCCGCCCTCGTCCTGTTCGCCGGCGGTGTCTACATGGGCACTCAGACGTTCACGAACGCGGTCGAGTTGCTGCTGGGAGCCACACCGGACAACGCCTCGAACCTGCCCAGCGCGACCGAGTACTTCTCGTTCGTCACGCGCTTCATTCTCGCGTTCGGGCTGTCGTTCATGCTGCCGATCCTCCTCATGGCACTCAACGTGCTCGGCATCCTCTCGGGCCGCATGATGCTCAAGGGTTGGCGCTTCGCCATCATCGTCATCGCCACCTTTGCGGCCATCATGACGCCCACCCCGGACGTCTGGACGATGTTCCTGCTGTCGGCACCGCTGCTCGTCCTCTTCTACGGCTCTGCCGGACTCGCCCTCGTCCTCGACAAGATTCGAGGCCGACGGGAGGCGAAGTCCCGTCCGGAGTGGATGGAGATCAGCGACGACAAGGCCTCCGCACTCTGATCGGGCGCGGCACGAACACTCGACACAGGCGGGCTACCGAGCGGTGGCCCGCCTGTGTCATAGCCTGGTGACCATGTCGTCTCCCGCCGAGAAGTTCGCCCAGGCCGCGTCACGCCGGAAGTTCGACTCGAGTCACCTCGGCCACTTCATCGAGCAGCTGCCCTACCCGCTGGACGAGTTCCAGCGAGCGGCTGCACAGTCGGTCCAGGAGGGGCACAGCGTCCTCGTCGCGGCCCCCACGGGTGCGGGCAAGAGCGTCGTCGGAGAGTTCGCCTGCTACCTCGCCGTCCACACCGGGCGCAAGGCGTTCTACACGACGCCGATCAAGGCCCTGAGCAACCAGAAGTACGCCGACCTCGTCGAACAGCACGGCGAGAAGAACGTCGGCCTGCTCACCGGTGACACCTCGCACAACGGTGAGGCACCCATCGTCGTCATGACGACCGAGGTGCTGCGCAACATGCTGTACGCCGGCTCCTCGACGCTCGCCGGTCTCGGCTTCGTCGTCATGGACGAGGTGCACTACCTCGCCGACCGTTTCCGCGGCGCCGTCTGGGAGGAAGTGCTCATTCACCTGCCCGAGTCGGTGCAGGTCGTCGCCCTGTCGGCCACGGTGAGCAACGCCGAGGAGTTCGGCGACTGGATGCAGCAGGTGCGCGGCGACACCGACGTCGTCATCACCGAGCACCGGCCGGTGCCGCTCTACCAACACATGATGGTCGGGCACTCGATGTACGACCTGCTCGTCCAGGACGACGAGAAGCGCCTCAAGGTGAACCCGCGGCTCCTGGAACGCATCAGTCTCATCACACGCGGACCGCGCGGTGGACGCCGCTTCGACGCGGGGGCTCCGTCCGGTCGCCGCGGGCGCGGTCGGCGTCCGGCACCGCAGAGCAAGCCGGGGGAGTCATTCCGCCCCGCGCACCGCGCCGACGTCATCGACTCCCTCGATCGCGCCGGGTTGCTCCCGGCCATCACGTTCATCTTCAGCCGCAACGGCTGCGAGGCGGCCGTCGCCCAACTCCTCGGGTACGGCACGCAGCTCGTCTCACCCGAGGAGGGGGAGTCGATCCGCGCGTACGTCGCCGAGCGCGTCGCGAACATCCCGACGCAGGATCTCGCCGTCATCGGCTACCACGACTTCGTCGAGGGCCTCACACGCGGCTTCGCAGCCCATCACGCCGGCATGCTGCCGACGTTCCGCGAGATCGTCGAGGAGCTGTTCGTCACGGGTCGGATCAAGGCCGTCTTCGCGACGGAGACGCTGGCCCTCGGCATCAACATGCCGGCGCGCAGCGTCGTGCTCGAACGCCTCGTCAAGTACAACGGCGAGTCGCACGTCGACATCACGCCGGCCGAGTTCACGCAGCTCACCGGACGTGCGGGCCGTCGCGGCATCGACGTGGAGGGCCACGCCGTCGTGCTCTACAACCGCGGTGTCGAAGCAGAGGCCGTAGCCGGGCTCGCGTCACGGCGCACCTACCCGCTGCGCTCCAGTTTCCGCCCGACGTTCAACATGGCCGTCAACCTCGTCCACACCGTCGGGCGCGAACGTGCCCGCGAAGTGCTGGAGTCGTCGTTCGCGCAGTTCCAGGCGGACCGCAGCGTCGTGGGACTGTCGCGCAAGCTGCGTCAGAACGAGGAGGGCCTCGAGGGCTACGCGGAGGCCATGCAGTGCCACCTCGGTGACTTCACCGAGTACGCGGGCATGCGCCGGCGTATCAGCGAGCTGGAGAAGAACGCCGCGAAGAAGCGCGCTGCCGCCGTTCGGGCGGCAGCTGATCGGTCCCTCGGCGAACTCGCCCCCGGCGACGTCGTGCGCATCCCGAGCGGCCGGCGTGAGGGCCTCGCCATCGTCGTCAAGGCCAACCGTGGCGGTAAACGCGAGGGCCCGTCACCGAGCGTCATCACGGCCGACGGACAGCTGCGCCAGGTGACGTCGAGCGACATCGACGCTCCGCTCGACCCGCTCACGCGACTGCAGATCCCCAAGGGCTTCACGACGCGCTCGCCCAAGTCGCGCCGCGACCTCGCCGCAACGCTGCGGGCCAAGGTGCCACACGACCCGCCGAAGCCGATCCGTCGCACGAGCATCGAGCCCGACCGTGCGATCACGGCCGAGATCGAGGAGTTGCAGCGCCGCCTGCGGGCGCACCCGTGCCACACGTGCGAGTACCGCGAGGACCACGCGCGCTGGGCCGAGCGCTGGTGGAAACTGCGCCGCGAGACCGACACGCTCGTCTCCAAGATCAACAACCGCACGCACACCGTCGCCAAGCAGTTCGACCGCATCTGCGACGTGCTCGTCGAGTTCGACTACCTCGAGCCGAACGACACCAAGCACGGCGGGCTCGCGCTCACCGAGCGCGGAACGTCGCTCATGCGCCTGTACTCGGACAAGGATCTGCTCACGGCCGAGTGCCTGCGCGCCGGCATCTGGGAGAAGCTCGACGCCCCCTCGTTGGCTGCCGCCGTCTCGGCGCTCGTGCACGAGTCGCGGCGCGACGTCGTGGGGGAGGCGCCACGCATGCCCAACCGGGACGTGGCGGACGCACTCGAGGAGACGCACAACCTGTGGTCGGTCATCGACGACGCGCTCGTGCAGCACCGCCTCACCGAAATGGCGGCTCCGGACGCGGGCCTCGCGTGGGCGGTTCACCGCTGGACGGCGGGCCAGGGGCTCGAGGCCGTTCTGCGCGACGAGGAACTCACCGCGGGTGACTTCGTGCGACGCTGCCGTCAGCTCGTCGACCTGCTCGATCAGATCGCGGGTGCCACCCACCACGAGGGCTTGACGAAGACGGCCAAGGCTGCCATCGCCGGCATTCAACGCGGCGTCGTGGCGGCCGACCGTCTCGACTGAACCCGTCAGGTGGAGCGTGCGTCAGCGCGTGAGCGCGGCGGAGAGTCGCTCCGCGCTGCCACCGAGGTCGTAGCGGGCTGCGAAGTCGGCGAACCTGTCAGGCTGTGCAACGCCGTCGGGCAGGGCCGTGACGAGGTCGCCGGGCACCTCGACGTCCAGCGCCACATCGACGACCTTCGGCGCCACATCGAGATAGTCATGAGCGGCTTCCAGCCGCGTTCGGCGCGCTCCCTTGATGCGGGGATCGCCGTTCGCCACGGCCCCACGGATCGCGGCGAGCGTGCCGAACTCGGCGAGCAGCCCGGCCGCGGTCTTCTCGCCGATGCCCGCGACACCAGGCAGTCCGTCACTCGTGTCGCCGCGCATGACGGCAAGATCGGCGTACGCGCGCCCGCCTGGCACGCCGTACTTCGTCATGAGGAAGCTCTCGTCGACGAGGTCGGGGGCACGCACGCCGCCCTTGGCCGTGTAGAGCACGCGAACGCTCATGGCGTCGTCGACGAGTTGGAAGAGGTCACGATCGCCGGTGACCACGTCGACCGGGCCCTGGCCGGTGAAGCGGTGTGTCAGCGTGCCGATGACGTCGTCCGCCTCGTAGCCGTCGACGCCGAGGCGGGTGATGCCGACGAGCTCGAGCATCTCGCGGATGAGCGGCACCTGCGGCGTGAGTTTCTCCGGTGACTCCTCGGAGCCGTCGGTGCCCTCGAGCACGCGGTGCGACTTGTACGACGGGATGGCCTCGACGCGGAACGCGGGGCGCCAGTCGTTGTCCCAACACGCCACGAGGTCGGTGGGCTCGTAGGTGCTGACGAGCGTCGCGATCATGTCGGTGAAGCCGCGCAGCGCGTTGTTGGGGGTGCCGTCCGGTGCCTCCCGCTCGGGCACACCGTAGAAGGCCCGGAAGTACAGGCTCGCGGAATCCAGCAGCATGAGTCGACGCGGCGTCATGAGCGTCATCGTGCCACAGCGCTCGAAGCGTCGAGCCTCAGCGCGCGATCGGGGCGAAGCGTCCGTGAACGTTCTCAACGAGGTCGGCCGGCGCCAACCCGATGTCGAATCCGCGCCGCCCACCCGAGACGTACACCGTCGCCAGGGCTTCCGCGCTCGCGTCGACAACCGTGGCGAGGGCGGTGCGCGTGCCGACGGGGGAGACGCCTCCGAGCACGTACCCGGTGAGACGTTCCACGTCACGCGGTTCGGCGAGGCGACACTTCTTGGCGCCGAGCCCTGCGGCCACGGCCTTGAGGTCGGCCGTCGTCGAGACCGGGACGACGGCGACGCCGAAGGATCCCGAATCCAGCGACACGACAAGGGTTTTGAACACGTGGCTGGGGTCGAGACCGAGAGCTTGCGCGGCTTCGTCACCGTAGGAGGTCACCGACGGATCGTGCTCGTACGGCAGCCCTTCGTACGAGACACCTGCCGCGTCGAGCGCGCGCGTCGCGGGGGTGGTCGGGCCGGTGTTCACGTTTCGAGACGCCATGATCACTGTCTATAGCGCAGTTCGAAGTCGCCCCGAAAGACGACACGCCGCACCTCTCGGGAGTTTCTGCGGCAGGGCCGAAACGCCGACCCAAGGGGCCCGAATCCGATCCTGACGATCACGTTGAAGGCCCGCCCGTGCGTGGCTATCTTTGCTTGAAGCACGTGACGCGATCGCGTGCGACTACGGACGGGTCTCACACCTAGTAGAAAACTTCCGGCTCCGGCTGGTCGGCCCCAACGGTGTGAGCCCGTCCGTCACACTTTCCCCGCTGACTTATGCTTGTGCGGTGCTCCCTCGTCGCTTCCTTCGCCTGGCCGCCGCAATGGTGGCCGGCCTCGCGCTGTGGCTCGCATTTCCCGATCACGGGCTGTGGTGGACGGTCCCGATCGCCCTGGCACTCTTCGCCGTCAGCGTCCTGCACGTCCGTGCCCGCTGGGGAGCTCTGCTCGGTTTCGTCTTCGGCATGGCGTTCTTCGCGCCGGTGCTCTCGTGGTCGGGTGTGTACGTCGGCACGTTCCCGTGGATGGCGCTCGCCGTCCTGCAGTCGTTGTACTTCGCCGGCATGGGCGCGCTCATCGCGTCCTTTCAGCGTCGACGCCTCGCGCCTGTGCTGGGCGCGGCAGCGTGGGTGACACAGGAGTGGTTGCGCGGCACCACGCCGTTCGGCGGCTTCCCCTGGGCCCGCCTCGCCTTCTCGCAGGCCGACGCCCCGTGGGCGCCCCTCGTCGCGTGGGTGAGCTCACCAGGCCTGACGTTCGTGCTCGCCCTCGCCGGTGGCGCACTCGCCGGGCTGGGCGTGTGGGCGTTCACCTCATGGCGGGGCGTCTCCTCCCGCGAGACGACACAGGCCGATGCGGGTAGCCGCTTTTCCAGCGCTTCCGCCGTCGGCGCAGTGGCTGTCGCCGCCGTGGCCCTTCTCGCGGGCTCCGTCATCACACCCCCGACGGAGGGGCGCACCATCGACATCGCCGGCATCCAGGGCAACGTGCCGACCGCGGGTCTCGACTTCAACGCTCAGCGCCGCGCCGTGCTCGACAACCACGTGCGAGCCAGCGAGAAGCTCGCCGACGCCGTCGCGGCCGGCGCCACACCCAAACCTGACATCGTCGTGTGGCCCGAGAACGCCTCCGACATCGACCCCAAGCGCAACGCCGACACCCGTGACGAGATCGCGGGCGCGCTGCGCCGACTGGACGCGCCGCTCGTCGTCGGAGCGGTCCTGTCCGAGCCGATGCCGAAGGTCTCGAACGCCTCGATGCTCTACCTTCCGGGCAAGGGCCTGAGCGACACCTACGTCAAACAGCACCCGGTGCCGTTCGGCGAGTACATCCCGTACCGCTCGTTCTTCCGCACGTTCTCCAAGCAGGTCGATCTCGTGCGCGCGGACTTCACCCAGGGACAGAAGGTCGGGGTGTTCTCCGTGCCCACGAAGTCCGGCGCAGTGAAGGCGGCACCGATCATCTGCTTCGAGGTGGCCTACGACGACCTCCTGCGCAAGCCGGCGAACCGTGGCGCGCAGCTCTTCCTCGTTCAGACGAACAACGCGACGTTCGGCTACACCGCCGAGTCGACGCAGCAACTCGCCATCTCGCGCCTGCGCGCGCTCGAGTACGGCCGCTCGATCGCGCACGTCTCCACCGTCGGTGTGAGCGCGCTCATCACCCCGGACGGCGTGACGCACGAACGCACGTCGCTGTTCACCCAGGCGGTGCTGACGGGGGAGTTGCCGCTGCGCTCGCAAGCCACGCTCGCTCAGCGTCTCGGCCGCGCGCCCGAGATCGTGGCGACGGCGGCCTGCGTCATCGCGTTCGCGCTGAATCTGCGCCGCGGGCGGAAATCTTCGCGCGCCGTCGTTCGTTGAACCTGATGTGACTACCTACTCGAGTCGTCCTCGCCGCAAGGGCTGGGCGCGTTGGCTGATGCTGGCGCTGCTCGTCGTCCCCGTCATCGAGGTGTTCATCATCATCAAGATGGGGCAGACGATCGGCGGATGGCCGACGTTCGGCCTCCTCGTCCTGTGGTCCGCGCTGGGTGCGTGGATCGTCAAGCGTGAGTCGGGTCGTGCCTTCGGGGCGCTGCGCCAGGCGTTCGGTTCCGGACGGATGCCTGCGCGAGAACTCTCGGACGCTGCCCTCATCCTCGTCGGCGGCACGCTGCTGCTCGCACCGGGTTTCTTCACCGACTTCCTCGGCCTGTTCTTCCTCCTGCCGTTCACGCGTCCGTTCACGCGCAAGCTGCTCGAGAAGGTCGTGGCCGCCAAGCTCCTCGGCTCGGTCCAGGTGGCGAGCTTCGGCCCCGGCGGCTTCTCTGCCACCCGCGGGTTCGGCGGGCCGGATCCGCTGAGCCGGCCGTACCCGACCTCGGACAGCTTCGGCGGTTACGGGTCGACCTCCTCGACGCACACCTCGTCGCGTCGGCGGACTCGATCTGCGTCCGACGACGTCGTCGAGGGCGAGATCATCGACTGACGCGCTCACGCGCCACACACGAAGGCCGGTCACCCTCTCGGGGTGACCGGCCTTCGTGGTGGACGAGCGCGGCTCGTCAGGACTTCTTCTTGCGCGGCTTCTCGCCACGCGACTCGCGCAGGAGCGTCAGACGCTCGTCGAGCAGTTCCTCCAGCTCGGGAACGGAACGACGCTCGAGGAGCATGTCCCAGTGCGTACGGGCCGGCTTGACGGGCTTGCGCTCCGGCTCGGGGCCGTCGATGAGCTTGGCCTCGAGGCCGCAACGGCACTCCCAGAGCGCCGGCACGTCGGCCTCGACGGAGAAGGGCAGTTCGACGACGTGCCCCTGCTCGCAACGGTAGCTGACCATCTGACGCTCGCTGAAGGCGATGCCCTCGTCCGTCTCGAGAGAGAGGGTGCTGAGGTTGGTACCTCGCAGAGAACGTTCGGCCATGGATGTCTCCCAACTTCACACGTACAGCGCGTCTGTTTGGTGAGAGCGCTCACCGCGCTGCTTCACGCAGAACAACGCCACAGACGTGACAAATGTTCCATCTGTCATCGTATGGCCTCAAGCGGCCCGCGACCAAAGCGTCAGCCCTGGCCAGCGCGCGCCATGCCGCGCTCGACGTCGACGCGGGAGAGCAGGTAGGCGCCGAGAGCGAAGAACATGACGAGCGCGACGATCGACAGACGGTAGGAACCGGTGAGCTGGTGGACGAGGCCGAACGTCAGGGTGCCGAACCAACTCGTGCCGCGTTCCATGGCCTGGTAGAGGCTGAAGTACTCCGACTCTCGCCCGAGCGGTACGAGCTTGCTGTAGACCGAACGGCTGAGCGCCTGCGAACCACCGAGCACGATGCCGATGCCGACGCCGAGGCACAGCCACAGCGCGAACTGCTTCTCGGGCAGGAAGAACGCGACGGCGATGACGAGGGTCCACAGGCCGAGCGAGAGCAGGATGGCCTTCTTGGCGCCCATCACGGCCGCGAGGCGGCCGAACAACAGGGCGCCGAGGAACGCCACGAACTGCACGAGCAGGATCGTCACGATGAGCTGGCTGTCGCCGAAGCCGAGCTCCTCCTTGCCGTACAGGCTGGCCGAGACGATGACCGTCTGGATGCCGTCGTTGAAGAAGAGGTAGGCGAGGAGGAATACGAGGGTGTCGGGGTAGTGCTTGAGTTGACGGAACGTGCTCGTGAGCTGACGCAGGCTGCCGCGCACGGTTCCGGCGTCACTCGCCGCCGCGGGGCGTTCGGGGTGGCGCACGTCCTTGAGCCCGAGCACGGGGATGAGCGTGAAGATCGCCCACCACAGGCCCGCGCTGAGGAGGCTCACGCGGACGGCTTCGCCCGTGCTGAGGCCGATCTTGTCGTGCAGCGTGACAACGGCCAGGTTGGCCGCGAGGAGCAAGCCACCGCCCAGGTAGCCCAGAGCCCAACCGCGCGAACTGACACGGTCACGTTCCGACTCGTCGCTGATCCGCACGAGCAGGCCGTCGTAGACGACGAGGGAAACACCGAGGCACTGGTTGGCGATGATGAGGAGCACCACGCCGAGCTGCCAGTTCGTACCGGTGACGAAGAACATCGCCGACGCCGCGGCTGCGCCCACCCAGGCGAACGCACCGAGCAGGCGCGAGGGGCGCTGTACCCGGTCGGCGATGGCGCCGACGAGAAGCAGGAGGACGGCGCTCAGGATCGTCGAGACGGTGATCGTGTACGGCGCGAGCGAGCCGGGGGAGACCGGGATGCCGAGCACCGAGAGATTCGCGTGACATGCGACGTCCGTGGGCTGATCAGGGCAGGCCGCCGCTTTGGCGACGGACGTGAGATAGGGCGAGAACAGCACCGTCGACGTCGTCGTGACGAAGGCCGAGTTGGCCCAGTCGTACCAGTACCAGCTGCGTTGGCGACGGGCGCGCGTGGCGGCGTCGGGCGCGAGAGGCGAGGCGGCTTCGGTGTTCACGGGTGAAGCGTGTCACATCCGCGGCTCGTGCGGACGTGACTGTCCCCAACCCGCATTGACGGTGGGGAAAGCGACCGCCCCGGGGCACCGTTCGGCGTCTCGGGGCGGAGCGTGTCAGCTGCTCAGCGCTGCTTGTCGATGAAGCGGTCAGCGGTGCCGGTGGCCTTATCGATCTTGGCCGTGTGCTTGCGGCCCGTCCTGGAGTCGACGAACGAACCGGCGCGCTGCGTCGCCTGACGCACCTTCTCCGGGTTCTGTCGCACGTACTTGCGGCCCTGGGCGATCGCCTGGGTCAGGAGGTTGATCTTCATGGCCTGAATCCTAGTCGAGGGGTCTCGACGCGCCCGGGAGCAGAAGGGCCGCAAGGTCGTCGACCGAATCGACGACGGCGGCGGCGCCCGCGTCACGCAGTTCGTCGGGTGCGGCGTAACCCCACGAGACGCCGATCGTCGCGATGCCGTGCTTCGCGGCGCCCTCGACGTCGTGCAGGCGGTCACCGACCATGACGACGTCCGCATCCGGTTCGCGCTGCAGGTGGGCCAGGGCTCGAGCGATGACGCCGGCCTTGGTGTCGCGGGGGTTCGTCACGTCGGCGCCGAAGACGCCCTCGAGGCCGCCTGCAAGGTGCGGCGCGAGGCCGAAGTGCTCGACGATTCGTCGCGCCGTCGCCTGTGGTTTCGAGGTGGCCACGGCCACGGTCGTCCCGGCGTCCGCGAGCCCGGCGAGCACGTCACGGATGCCGGGGTAGAGCTCGTTTTCGAACAGCCGGCCTGCCTCGTAGTCGCTGCGGTAGGTGGTGACGACCTCGTCCACGCGTTCGGGTGGCAGACCGATTCCTTCGAGCGAGACGCGAAACGGCGGCCCGACGAAGGAGTTGAGGACGTCGTCGCTCGGCACCTCGAGACCGTGGTGGGTCAGGGCATGCCGCATCGAGGAGGTGATGCCGGGCGCCGAGTCGGACAGCGTGCCGTCGAGGTCGAACAGCACGAGGCTCACTCGGGTTCCGGGGCTCCAGCGCGTCATGCGCCCATCCTCACAAACACGCCCCGTGCACGACGAAACGGCCGCCTCACCCGAGGATGCGACGGCCGTTTCGTGCGAGCAGAGGGTCAGACGCGCGCGTACTTCGACCGTGCCGCCGAGTACACGGCGAAGGCCACGAACCCGATGCCGATGACGGCCACCATGACGGATCCGAGCGGCTTGTCGAGCAGCGACTTCAGCGCCGTGTCGAGGCCGCCCGTGTCCTTCGGGTCGTGCGTGATGGCGCCGTTGACGAAGAACACGCCCGTGAGGACGAGGGCCAGACCCTTGAGCGAGTACCCGATGACGCCCGACCACTCGGCCCACTTGCCCGGGTTCTTCTGCAGGTCCTCGAAGAACTTCTTCTTGACGCCCTTGACGACGTGGTAGATGCCGACTGCGACGATCACCGCGCCGGCCAGGCCCACGAGGATGACTCCGGCGGTGTTCTCCATGAGCTTGCCGGTCATCGAGGCGTTCTGCTGCTTGCTCGAACTGCTCTGGCCGCGCGCGAGCGTCATGATGCACATGCCCGAGAGCACGGCGTACGTGCCCGCTTTGGCCGCGGCCTTGAGGCGCGTCTTCGTCTCGTGGAAGGAGAGGCACGCCTCGCCGATCTGCCAGAACGCGAGCGCCGCCCAGCCGAACGCGCCGATGCCGAGCAGGACCTTGCCCCAGGTGTTCTCGGTCAGCATCCCCAGGGCGCCGCCCTGGTCGGCGGAGCCACCTCCGCCCGTGGCCAGACGGACGGCGACGATGCCGATGAGCAGATGCATGACGGCGTTGGCCGCGTAGCCGATACGTGCCGCGCGCTCCACCCACGGGTGGTTGGCGGCGTCGTTGATGGCCTCCTGTGCGTCATCGGCGATGTCGGGCTTCTTGTCGCCCATGCGCTGAGCTGAAGTGTTCACGACGTCTCCTCGGTCATGGCCAGGGTGAGCACCTCGGCCTGGGGCAGCCCGGCGAGCTCCGCAGCGTCCACGATGATCTTGGCGCCGCGCACGCCGCCGCCGACGAGCACCTCGCCGCGTTCGACGACCCGCTCGTCGATGAGGAGCTTCCAGTCGCTCGGCAGGCCGACGGGCGTGATGCCGCCGCGCACCATGCCGCTTTCGACCTCCGTCTCGCTTTGGTCGGCGAACGAGATCTTGCGCGCCCCGAGGTGGCGACGCACGACGCCGTTGATGTCGGCCTTGTCGGTGGCCAACACGAGGACGGCGGCCGTCGTCTTCGTCTCCCCGCGCCGGCCCGTCACGACGACACAGTTGGCGCTCGCGGCAGGGTCGACGTCGTAGGCGTCACAGAACGCAGCGGTGTCGGCCAGGTGCGGGTCGATGATCGCGACGCGCGCGCTCGGCACCGTGTTCACCGCGTCGGCAACGGGTTTCGCGACGTCGTCGAGGCGCTCGGCGAGGGGCGCCCACGAGAGGTTTCCTTCGAGTGATGGCATGTGCGGATGCTACGACGGATGCGGCCTTCTGGGGTCGAGGTCAGCTGCGGCGCGCGGATGCGCGTCAGGTCGCGTCCCCAAGGGTGAGTTCTCGGCGCGAGGTGAACACGCGAGTGCGCCCGTCGAGGGGATCGACGAACTCGAGGCGTCGCGCCAACAGCTGCAGGGGAGTGGAGTAGTCGTCGATGTCGACGGCGAGCTCGCGTGGATAGAGCGGGTCGCCGCAGATCGGTACACCGAGCCCGCTCATGTGGACACGCAGTTGGTGGGTGCGACCGGTGCTCGGTTCGAGCCGGTAGAGGCCGATCTGGTGGACGCGTGCGTCGTCCTCGTCGCCCGCCGTGACAACGCGCCGCTCCTCGAGGTGGACGTCGGTGACGGCGTTGATCGCCGCGCCCGCCACCTCGTACGCCTGCGCAGTGCCGTGGTCCTTGCGGATGTGCGATTCCACGCGACGCGGAAGTTCCAGGTCGTCACGCAGGGGAGCGAGCGCCTCGTACGTCTTCGCCGGGACGCGGGCTTCGAACATGCGCTGGTAGGGAGCTCGCCAACGCTGTTCGGTGGTGAGGACGAGTACCCCCGCCGTCAGCCGGTCGAGGCGGTGGGCCGGCCCGAGTTCGGGCAGGCCGAGCATCTCGCGCGCCTTGACGACGACCGATTGCGTGACGTGGCGACCACGGGGGATCGAGGCCATGAAGTGCGGCTTGTCGACCACGACGATCCGCTCGTCGACATGCAGGACGTCGAGCTCGAACGGAAGCTCCGGCTCGGGCTGCAGGTCACGGTGGAAGTGCACGAACGTGTGGGGACGGTAGATCTCGTCACCGTTCCAGGGGCGTCCGTCGTCGTCGACGAAACGCCCGTCGGTAAGCATCGCGTCGACGTCGACCTCTTCGGGCAGCTTGTGGCGCAGGAAGTCACGCATCGATGCCCACGGCATCGGGTTCGCGGGGTCGCGATCCGGCGTGCGCACCCACGCGGCCCGCAGCCCGTGACGCATAGGCAGCGGGGAGTGCGTTGGCATGGTGGGTGACTCAGCTCCGCTCTGCGGCAGCGGCGAGTGCGGCCAGGCCCTTGTCGAAGTCCTTCTCCACCCTCTTGTTCATGCGGAACACCGTGAAGAAGATCTTCTGCGCGACGCTCTGCGGACCGGTCATCGTCCAGCTAACGTCCGTGCCGCCGTCGGCGCTCGGACGAAGGTCGAAGACGGTCGTGTTGTCCGACGAGAACGGCTCGGTGAACGTCAGCGCGACGGTGATGCGCTGCGGCGTCGACTCGGTGATCTTCATGTGCCCGGAGCCGGCCTTCTTGTTGCCCTTCCAGGCGTAGCGGCTGCCGACCCCCTGCTCGGGGCCCTCGTACGTGCGCGTCATGTTGTCGTCGAGACCCTCCCACGGCGACCACTGCGTCCAGTTGCGGAAGTCGTCGATGAGAGCGTGGACCTGCGACGGTGCGGCGCTCGTGTGACGCGCTCGGCTGACCGCGAATTCACCCATGCGCACAGGGTAAGCGGATGCGGAGCAGAACCCGCCACGGCGCAGTGCACCGGACTACCGTGTCGAGCATGGCTCTCATCAACGCACTCACCGGCAACGCCTCGCTCATGAAGGAGGAGAAGGCGCGCGAGCAGTACGGGCCGTGGCTGCTCGAGAACGAGCGCCTCGAGGGCGCTTTCGAACTCGTTCTCGACTCGTTCTGCCTGACGAATCTGCGCCTCATCGCCCTCGACCGGGAGGGGCCGGTCAACCCGAAGGTCGACGTGCGTTCCATCCCGCTCGCGTCGATCGTCGACGTGACTGCTCGGACGGCAGGCATCGGCATCGACGACTCGGATCTCACGATCACCTACATCACGTCGCCCCGGCTGCGAGCACACACGGTGGAGTACAGCACCATGACCTTCACCTTCAACAAGAGCTTCGACATTGCCGGTCTGTACCGCCACCTCATGACGATCGCGCAGCGCAACTACGCGTCGCTCAACGACGCCTGACGCCTACGCTGGGCCGATGCCCGCACGAGCCGATCTCATTCCTGACGCCTTCCGCGCTCGCGTCGCGGGACGCCCGGCCGACGCCGACGGGGGAATCGACGGCGACACGTGGCTCGCGTCACTGCCGCGTCTGCTCGACGAGTGCCTGTCGACGTGGAAGGCACAGCCCGAGGGCCCCACCGCGTTCGGTGAGTGTGCACTCGTCGTCCCGGTCAGGGTCGGCAAGGAGCGCGCGGCGTTGAAGGTGACGTGGCCCCACGCGGAGGCTCGTCACGAGCACCTCGCTCTGCGCGCGTGGCGCGGTACGGGCGCCGTCCGCATGAGAGCGGCCGATCCCGCGCGGTGGGCCTTGCTTCTCGAGCGCTGCGAGCCTGCCGTGCGCCTTCACGAGATGTCGGCTCTCGACGCCTGCGAGATGATCGGACTCATCCACGCCCGGCTCACCCACCCGGCATTGCCACAACTCGACACGGCCAGTGCGTGGTGCGCCCGCATCCGGGAGCGCCTCGAGTCGTCACCACCGCCGATGCCGCGGCGGTTCGTGCAGCAGGGCATCGCACTCGCCCGCGACCTGCCGCAGGCTGATCGAATCGACGCCACCCTCGTGCACTCCGACCTCCACGACGACAACGTCATGCAGACCCGGCGGGCGGGCACGGTGGACGGGTTCGTCGCCATCGACCCCAAACCCGTCGCGGGAGAGCCGGCGCTCGCCGTCGCACCACTGCTGTGGAACCGCTGGGACGAAGCTGCCGGGGCGTACAACCTGCGCAACCACCTGCGTTTTCGCGTCGACTACGCCTGCGACCCCATGGGCGTCGCACCCGAACGTGCGCGCGCCTGGAGCATCCTGCGGCTCCTCGACAACGCGTGGTGGGATGCCCACGCAGCGCTCCGGCCCGGAGCTGCGGCTCCTGACCTGACGAAGGCCGTGTCGATCATCAAGGCGATGCAGGGCTGACGGCGTTCTCCACCTCCGCGGTCGGTACGTGGGCCACGGCTTCAGCCTCGGGAAGGCTGTCCCAGTGCAGAGCGGGAACGGGCACGACGCACCGGGCCGGACGATGGTCGCCGAGCCACGCGCGGTACACGGCGTCAACGCGTGGCCACAGTTCGACGTCGGTGACGTAGACGCGCACCTGCGCCAAGGCGTCGCGTGGTGCACCTGCCGCCGCGAGCACCCGGTCGAGGTTGGCGAAGACAAGTTCGGCTTGCCCCTCAAGGTCCAGGTCAGTGCGCGGGGTGCCTGTCTCGTCGAGGGGGAGTTGACCCGACAGGAAGAGCAGGTCGCCGACGCGGGCGGCATGGGAGTAGTGCCCCTTCGGCGTCGGCAGATCGACGCCGCTCATCCGCCGAACACCTCCACCATCCGGGCGGCGGACTTGTGACCCGAACCGAAGAGGGATGTCGTAGGGGCCTGCGTTCTGACCGGGTCCGCCGAACCACGTCATCGTCTCCGCAACGCATCCCTTCGCGGCGAAGAGTCGCGCACGGGGGTCATCGAGACGGCCGCTCGAGCCGGCGACCGTGAGAACACCGACGCCATTGGGCACCTGCGGCCGAATCCGAAAGCCCGTACCGTCCGAGAAGGGTTCACGCGTCGGTTGGTGGCCCATGGACAGACGGTAGCCGAGGGCACCGTCCGGACTTTCCTGATTTTGTCATCGCGACCCGCCTCGCTTCTCTACCTTCGTGCCCATGGGAATCTTCCAAGGCCTCGCAGGCAACATGCAGCAGATGGACCCGCAGCAAGCACAGGCGGAGTACGCGCCGTGGCTGTTGCCGGGTGAGCAGATCCACAACGCGTTCAGGATGCTGCGTGACGGTTTCTGCATCACGAACCTCCGCATCATCACCCTCGACCACCAGGGTGCGACGGGCAAGAAGACGCGAGTGAAGTCGATCGCCCTCAACACTATCGTCGACGTGACCGCCGAGACCGCCGGCGGCGGGATGGACGACTCGGAGATCACGATCACCTTCGTCACGACACCGAGGCTTCGTTCCCACAACCTTGCCTACGACTCCTACCGGTTCGAGTTCCCCAAGAACTTCGACCTGCCCGGGCTGTACCGCTACCTCATGGGAGTGGCACAGGAGAACGTCCGCTTCATCAATCAGGACTGAGTCGGCCTCCGCGGCACGTCGTCGCGGGGAGAAGGTTCACCGTCAGGTCGGGACCGGAGTGCGGATGTGACTGCGGCGCCGGGCAACCGAGGATTAGTGTCGGGGTTCCTGTCGTCACGCCCATGATCCGGCGGGGGGAGAGGTGGCAGCACATGAGACCGGCTCGACGCGTGTGGGGGTTCGTGGCTGCACTGGCCTGGTTCGGGGTGGCACTCGACGTGACGTTGTCCGCAACCGACAACTACTCGCACGCAGAAATCGCAGCACACGCCTACGGGAACAACCCGACAGGTGCGGCCGGCGCTCTGCCGCGCGTGGTCGACACCCTGAGCTACTTCACGGTGTGGTCGAACGTCGTCGTGGCCCTCGCGTTCACGCTGCTCGCGTTGCAGGTAGGGCGAGCCACCGCGACGTCGGGGGACAGACCGACCGGGGACCGCTTCTCGCGCCTGGCTCGCGTGCTCCTGCTCGACGCGCTCGTCATGATCACCGTGACCGCGATCGTCTACCAGGTCGTTCTCGCGCCGGACGCGAATCCGACCGGCGTCGCTGTTGTCACGAACTTCCTCGAGCATCAGGCGGTTCCGGTGCTGTCGGTGCTCGCGTGGCTCGTCGTCGGGCCACGGCGTGCCTTCGATCGTCGGACGTTCAGCCTGTTCCTCGTCGCGCCGGTCGTGTGGGTGATCTACATGCTCGTTCGCGGCGCGTTCATCGACGCGTACCCCTATCCCTTCGTCAACGTGTCGACGAACGGATACGCCTCGGTGGCGGTGGCGTTGTGCGCGATTCTGGCGTTCGGCCTCGCTCTGGCATCGCTCTACACCGGGCTGGACAAGGTGCTCAGCCGGCGGCGCTGACCGTCGGCAACTATCTCGATCGTCTATGCAATTTTAGGGGAGTCACGCCGCCCGGGTTGGGGCGTAAGTTGGCTCCATGAGCACTCAGGACATCGACAAGGAAATGCTGAAGGCGGATCTCGTCAAGCACCTCAAGGAACAGGCGGACGCGAACAGCGAAGCCGTCGCGTTGGAGAGCCACGAGGCGCAGGCCACGGAGACCGACGAGGTCGACGTCGACGATATCTCGCACGAGGACGAAGCCGGCGACCTGCACGCGATGTACCAGGAGACCGACGACCGCCAGCAGGAGCTGATCACGACGGCCGAGAACCTCGACGTGTCCGCAAAGGAGACTGTCGAGCCAGGCGCCGTGGTGAGCTTCGGCGACGAGGTCTACCTGGTGGGCGTCGCCGTGAGCGAGTTCGAATCACAAGGCCGTAGCTTCTCGGGCATCTCGACGGACGCACCGATCTACGACGGCATCAGCGGCAAGCGCGCAGGCGACACGTTCGATCTGAACGGCACGACGCAGTCGATCACGTCGGTGCAGTAACGCCACGCAGAAGGGGCTGACGAAGCAGGTGCGCAAGCACTGTTCGCTCTAACTGATAGTTGCCACTGAGCTCCGATGTCCTAGGCCTAGTGGCACTATCTATTGAGACGTCGAATGGCATTTGCGTCTCACTCTTCCTTGCCAGACTGGATGAATCGTTCGTGGCGCATCGGGGTCTTGTCGGTTACTTCAAGGACCGCCCCGCCTGTTACTTGAGGATTTCGGTGCCTCCGTAGGGTTCCTACGGAGGCGGGTGTCACACGTCTGTGGTTGGCTCGACACGTTCAATCAAATCCACACCGGGAAATGACCCCGCCTTCCAAAGGATCAACGCGCCAGTCATGACACAGCTACTCACCCTCCGCGCCCAAGCGGCGCTCCTGCACCTCGCAACCGTTGGTGCAGGACGGCCACACATGATGCCCGCTGAGGTCGTCCCAGAGGCAGAGCAACACCTCGTCCATGAGGAACTGGCCGACGCCGGGTACGTCGAAGCGCCGGAACCTACCCTCACTGAGGACATCGACTTTTCCCTCACCGCAGCCGGGGCACTCCACGGCAACAGCATCGCCCGCTCCTACCAACGTGACGTGTGGCGCAAACGCATCCTCGAAATCGTCGGTGAAAGCGGTGAGGCCATCGTCTCCAACCTTCTGGATGATCCCGGCTGCCCCACAGACGACTACGAGCGCGTGACCGGCGACATTGAGCAGTTGCACGATGAAGCGCTCATTAGCGGTCACTTCGCTAATGGGGGCAACTTGATCCGTGGACGGCTCACCGATCTGGGGGAGGACTGCCTTGCCAGTCGATACGGACCATCAGCGTTCGTACGCAAGCAGACGATCGGTACGGCCAACGTGCAGGACAACCGCAATTACGGCATCACCATCACGGACAGTCCCGGCGCGGCCGCGACCAGCGGCCCCGGCCACGCCACGACCGCGAACAACACGATCACCGTCACCAATGTGACTCCGTTTGACGCACTGAGCGTTGGCCTAGACGACCTGGCCATCGAAGATCACGACGTGGCCAAAACAGTTCGTACCCAGGTACGGTCGTTGCGTCAGAAGGCGGCCGACAACAGCGTCGAAATCACCAAAGGTGTCATCGCCTCGCTCATCGCCGCGGCTTTCGTCGCCTACGGGCCTGACGCCCTCGCCCTGTTTGCTGAGTTCGCACATCACCTGGGGTTCTGACAGATGCTCACACCTCTCACCCTTACGGCTCAGGCGACCCTCCTATGGCTCGCAGACTCCGACCGGACACCATGCGAGCAACCTCCCGAGGAAGTGCTCCCGCGCATCAAACATGCGAGAGTCCACGCCGAGCTGCTAAACGCCGGACTTATCCGCACCTCCGGCCGGTTCGGCAACCCGCACGTCTTCGACCTCAACAGCGCCGGACACGACCGCGCCGAACAGCTCGCCCCCGCCTATCGCCGCAAACGCATGGAATACCGACTGCTCCGAGCCGTGCAAACCGGGCAGATCACCCGCTCCGCCGACCTGCCCACCAGCGACACCGATAACCCGGCTTACACCGAGACCGAACTACGCCGCGCAGCACGCAAACTCCGAGATGGCCAGTTCATCCACCGGGGCGGCACGAACCCATCGGACCTCCTTCGAACCGAACCCACGCCACTAGGCGAAAGTGCGCTAGAACACGACTATGCGCCCGACGACTACCTGCAACGATCCGTCAGAGGAACCGTGACCCAAAACTTCGACCACAGCATCAACATCACCGGCAGCCCCGGCGTTGCCGCAGCCACCGGCTACGGCAACGCCGTCAGCCACAGCAACACAATCAGTATGAACAGCATCGACCAATTCGACGCGATCATGAGTCAGATACGCGAACACCCCATCCTCAACGCCGAAAGCGCCGAGGTGGCCTCTGACTCTGAGGACAGTATCCGTGACGAACTCGTACGCGGTAGCGGCCGCATCGCAGAAAACACTGTCAACCAGTTCATCAGTAACCTCATCACTACTTACGGTCACCAGGTCATGGCGCTTGCGGGGCAACTGCCAGGCATCCTCGGCTAACAGGGTGTGATGTTTGCGAAAGTGGCAGTGATGTCTGAGACCGAACAAGCACGCGTCGTCAGCCCCCTTCGACGCTCCAGTCATTTGCCGATAATCTAAATTATGTAAAGTTAAGTTGAGGAAGCCCTCTTCCACCCGAGGCTCCCACCTGCACCGCCACACCCACACATGAGCGTGAGGCGCGCCTCACGTTCATGCTGTTGAGCTCGGGCCGTCAGCATTCGGCGTCAAAACCGAGCAACCCGGGCGCTAGCTGTCACGAGTGGGCGCCCCTCACGACCGATTCCCACGGTGGTGAGGGGCGCTCACGTGTTCTATTGCGCATGCGGGCGCGAACATAGCTGAGGCACAGGAACGAGCCAGGTACGCCATGGCTACCCCCGGTTGTCTGGTCACCATCACCCCAGGCACGTTCCGAGGAGCACCCCATGCGCACCACCACGATCGTCGGCATCACCGCACTCACCACGGCAGCGCTTGCCGCCCCGGCCGCCGTCGTGGCGCACGACAACCTCGGTGATCTCCTGCCGGTGACGCGCATCGCGGGCTCGTCGGGAACGAGCTTCCTTCCCGACAGCTCCAGCGCTGGCAACGGCTGGAACGGCGACGACGGAGCGTCCGGTACGAGCGCCAGCTCGACGAGCGGCACGTCCACGACCGCTACCGAGGCCCAGCAGCGAGGCGTCGTCATGATCGACACCGTGACGACGAACGGCGAAGGCGCCGGCAGCGGCATGGTGCTGCGCTCTGACGGCACCGTCCTGACGAACTACCACGTCGTCGAGGGCTCCACCCAGATCCGCGTCACGGTGCCCGGCGGGCAGAAGTACACAGCCGAGGTGGTCGGACATGACGCGTCACACGACATCGCCGTGCTCAAGCTCAAGGGCGCAAGCAACCTGGCCACCGTCCGACTCGACACCGACGGCGTGAAGGTCTCCGAGAAGGTACTCGCCGTCGGCCAGGGCGGTGGCGAGGGCGTGCTGTACGCCGCGAGCGGACTCGTCACCGCCACCGACCGCTCGATCACGGCGAGCGATTCGACGGCGCTCGACTCCTCCGAGGAACTGACCGACCTCATCCAGACGAGCGCACCCATCGTCGGCGGCTATTCGGGTGGCCCGCTCTTCGACGCGGACGGCGAAGTCATTGGCATCGACACCGCCGCTGCCTCCAGCAACTCCCTCACCGCCTACGGCAACGGAAGCTCACGCAGCGCCGAGGGCTATGCCATCCCGATCACGCAGGCGAAGTCGCTGGCCGACACCATCCTGGCCGGAACGAAGACGGCGACGAACCACATCGGCACCCGAGCCGCTCTGGGTATCGCCGTCGTGCCGAGCAGCTCGAGCCGCGGCGGGATGGCGCCCTATGGCGGGTCGAGCGGGGTCACGGTTCAGAACGTCCAAAGTGGGTCGGCCATGGCATCCACGGGCCTGGCGGCCGGCGACGTCATCACCGCCTTGGACGGTACGACCATCTCCGACACCGGCGATCTGGCCGATGTCATGGACGGCCACTACCCCGGCGACTCCATGAAGGTGACGTGGACCGACACCTCCGGCGCGACCCGCACGGCAACCGTCACGTTGCAGAAGGCGACGACGAACTGAGGGCCCGGGAGAAGCAGGCGGGCCGTTTCGACGGTGCCCGCGCGCTCAGCAGCGAGGCATGGGAACCCCCGTCGATCCAGTACCGTTGTGCCATCGACCGTTCCCCCACCGTGAGGCATTCTCGATCATCATGGGCCCAGCCCTTTCCCTTCTCGCCGGCATCGTGATCGTTCTGATCATCACCGCGTTCACCGGCTGGTTCGTCGCCCAGGAATTCGCGTTCATGGCCGTCGACCGTTCCCGCACCGCAGCACGAGCCAAGGGCGGCGACGACAAAGCCGCCAAGACGCTCCAGGTCACCCGCAGCACCTCGTTCATGTTGAGCGGCGCTCAGCTCGGCATCACCGTCACCGGTCTTGTCGTCGGTTACGTCGCCGAACCGCTCATCGGTGGCGCGATCCGCGACATGGGCTCTGCAGCCGGCATATCGAAGGCGTTCGCCGCCGTCGTCGGTGCCGTCGTCGCGCTCCTGCTGTCGACCATCATCCAGATGGTGCTCGGCGAGTTGTTCCCCAAGAACTACGCCATCGCACGCCCGGAGCAGGTCTCCGACCGCCTCGCCGGTTCGACGCTCGCGTACCTGCGCGTCTTCAAGCCGCTCATCTGGCTCTTCGATCGTGCCTCCGAGGCTCTGCTCAAGCTCCTGCGCATCGAGCCCGTGCACGACGTCGAGCACTCGGCGACCCTGCGCGACCTCAAGCACATCGTCGGCGAGTCCCGCGGCTCCGAGCTGCCCGAGGAACTGTCCGACATGATCGACCGCGCCCTCGAGTTCCCCCAGCGCCCCGCCGGTCACGCAATGATCCCGCGTGCCCGCGTCGACGTCGTCCAGGCCGACACCCCCGTCCGCGAGATCCGACAGCTCATGGAGGGCGGCCACACGCGCTACCCCGTGCTCGACAACGACGACGTCGTCGGAGTCGTCGAACTCCTCGACGTGCTCACGCTCCCGTCGGACGACGAGCGCGAGGTCAGCGAGATCATGCGACCCGCGTTCCTCATCTCATCGTTCACCGTGCTCCCCGAGGCGCTCGCGGCCATGCGAGCCGAGCGCCGCACCCTCGCCATCGTCGTCGACGAGTTCGGTGGCTTCGCCGGTGTGCTGTCGACCGAGGACCTCGCCGAGGAGATCGTCGGCGAGATCGAGGACGAGCACGACCCCGACGACCTCACGGCCATCGTCGAGGACGAGACCGGTGACGACGACGCGTGGATCTGCCCCGGCGGCACGCCCACCGACGAGGTCGAGCGTTCGCTCGACATCCTCATGCCGCCCGGCGACTTCGAAACCGTCGGCGGCGTGGCCATGGCCTACAACGGCGGCTTCGTCGAGGACGGCGTCACCGTCGAGGTTCCGCTGCCCGTCGACCCGGGCGAGTACGCCTCCGACGACGCGCCGCCTGAGCGTTTCCTCGTCATCCAGGTCATCGACACCGAGAACCGCGTGCCGCACACGGTGCGCCTCACCCTCGAAGCACGCCACGAGACGGAAGGTGACGACGCATGAGCACCCCCGCCCTCATCCTCATCAGCGTCGCGATCGTGGCGCTCAGCGCCTTCTTCGTGGCCGTCGAGTTCTCGCTCATCGCAGCGAAGCGCCACCGCTTCCAAGAACTCGCCGCCACCTCCCGCAGCGCCCGCGCCGCTCTACGCAGTTCGGGTGACCTGACGCTGTTGCTCGCCGGCTCCCAGCTCGGCATCACCCTGTGCACCCTGGCACTCGGTGCCCTGTCGAAGCCGGCCGTGCACCACGCACTGACGCCGCTCCTCGCTGACCTCGGCCTGCCCAGCACTGTGGCCGACGTCCTCGCGTTCGTGCTTGCCCTGTTCATCGTGACGTTCATCCACCTCGTCGTCGGCGAGATGATGCCGAAGTCGTGGGCCATTGCTCACCCGGAGCGTTCCGCGATGCTCCTCGCGCTGCCCATGCGCGGCTTCATGCTCTTCACGCGTCCGCTGCTCGTCGTCCTCAACGGCGCCGCCAACTGGCTTCTGCGCCGCATGGGCGTCGAGCCGGCCGACGAGGTCGCCGCGGCCCAGGACCCGGAGGGCCTGGAGCAGCTCGTCGAGCACTCGACGGAGACCGGCACGCTCGACCCGGTCTCGAGCAGCCACATCCGGGGTGCTCTGTCGCTGCGGGAGATGACGCTCTCCGATCTCGTGCGACCCGACCACGCCATTACCGCGGTCTCGAAGGACGCCACCGCGGCGGACGTCTGGCACACCGCCCAGAAGGCGGGACACCTGCGTGTCCTCATCGGTTCGAACGGCCACTACGAAGGCGCGGTTCACGTCCGAGACACCGTCTCGCGCGAACCGTCGGCACCGATCGCCGACCTCGTCCACCCCACGGCAACGTTCGATGAGAGCACGCCGGTGACGAAGGCGATGCATGCAATGCGCGAAGGCCGCCAGCACCTCGCCCAAGTCACCCGCGAAGGCTCCTTCGTGGGCGTCGTCACGCTCTCCGACACCCTGCGCGGTCTGTTCCCCGCGGAGGTGGGCACCCGCGCTGAGCCTGCGACGAGCGACGTACCGTTGGACGCATGAAAGCCTCCCCTCGCGCTGTCGACCTGACGATCACCGGCCACGTCCAAGGCGTCTCGTTCCGCGCCTACACGGCCGACCGAGCCCGCGAACTGGGCCTCGTCGGCTGGGTGGAGAACCTCGACGACGGCTCGGTGCACGTGCGTGCCCAAGGTGATCCCGACGCCGTCGAGAGCCTCGTCGACTGGTGCCACGACGGTCCATCCGCGGCACGTGTCGACGACGTCGAGGTGCGCGATGTGGCGCCCCAGTCCGTCGACGACTTCTCCGTGCGGCGCTGATCGCCCCCTCGATGGAGTGCGTCTACTTCGACCGGCATCTGTGCCGCTCGTGCACCCTGCTCGAAACTCCCTACGCGGAGCAGCTTCGCAATAAGCAGGCTCGGGTCGCCGAAACGCTGGCCACGCGGATCCCCGACGGTGTCTGGCTGCCCGCGCGGGCGTCGGCCGAGACGCGGTTCCGGTCCAAGGCGAAGCTCGCCGTCGGCGGCACCCTGCAAGCGCCGACACTCGGCATCACGGACGCAGATGGAACCGGGGTCGACCTGCGTGAGTGCGGTATCCAGGACGCAGCCATTTGGGACGTCGTGCCCGACCTTGCAGGCTTCGTCACGTATGCCCGGCTGCGGCCGTACGACGTCGCAGAGCGCGAGGGTGACCTCAAGTTCGTTCTCGTCACCGCGAACACCGACGGCGAACTCATGGTGCGCTTCGTCCTGCGCAGCGAGGACGACGTATCGCGTCTACGCGAGGCGTTGCCCGCTCTCCTCGAGCGCCTCCCCCAGGTGCGCGTCGTCTCGGCGAACATCCATCCCGAGCACAAGGCCGTGGTCGAGGGCGACCTCGAGATCCCACTGACGCCGGAGCAGACCCTGCGTCTGCCGGTGGGCGACGTCACGCTGCACCTGCGTCATCGCAGCTTCCTCCAGACGAACACCGACGTCGCCGGCGACCTGTACCGACAGGCCGCCGCCTGGGCCGACGCGGTGCACGCGCGCAACGTCCTCGACCTGTACTGCGGGGTCGGCGGGTTCGCACTCCACCTCGCCGGCGAGCACCGGAGGGTGCACGGCGTCGAGATCGAACCCACCGCGGTGGAGAGCGCGCGCCTGGCTGCGTCGGAGCGAAGCACCGCAGGGGATGTCACGTTCGAGGTCGGTGATGCGAGCGTGCTCGACGTGCCTGCGGAAGACTCCGCCGACCTCGTCGTCGTCAACCCACCACGACGGGGTATCGGCGAGCACCTGGCTCGTACGCTCGACGGCAGCGGCGCGCACACCGTCATCTATTCGAGCTGCAACCCGACGACGCTCGCGGCCGATCTGGAACACCTCGCCTCCTTCGATGTCACCGCCGCGCGCCTGTTCGACATGTTCCCGCACACCCACCACGCCGAGGTGGCCGTGCTCCTGCGCCGTCGCCTCTGAATGCGGTCGACCGCATAACCATTCGGACACAAAGCTCCTGCGCCCCGAACCGCTGCGCCGATTCAGGGATCGCCAAGAATAGATTGAGGGGTCTTTCACCCACGTCACACCTGGGAGCCCTGAGTGCCCGAGAACTTGCCCGCTGACGCCCGCGACGCGTCAGAACCCTCCGCGCCTTCGACCTCGACGCCGAAGAAGGATCGCAGCCACTGGCTGTACATCGCCGTCATCATCGCCGTGATCGGCGGCATCATCTTTGGTCTCGTCGCTCCCGACGCGGCCAAGGAGTGGAAGCCTGTCGGCGAGATGTTCGTCGATCTCATCAAGATGATGATTTCGCCGGTCATCTTCTGCACCATCGTCCTGGGTATCGGCTCGGTGCGGAAGGCTGCCACCGTCGGTAAGGCCGGCGGTCTGGCCCTCGCGTACTTCCTCACGATGTCGACCTTCGCACTGGCCATCGGCCTCGTCGTCGGCAACATCATCCAGCCGGGACACGGGCTCAAGATCACCCCCGGTTCGGCTGACAAGTACGTCGAAAAGGCGTCGGAGTCCGACCACGGCCTCCTCGGGTTCATCGCCGACATCATCCCAACAACTCTGTTCTCCCCTCTCACCGGCGACAGCGTCCTGCAGACCCTGTTCGTCGCCCTGCTCGTCGGCTTCGCCATCCAGAAGATGGGCGCCGACGCCGAGCCGGTGCTGCGCGGTATCACCTACCTGCAGAAGATCGTCTTCCGCGTGCTGACGATGGTTCTGTGGCTCGCCCCGATCGGTGCATTCGGCGCCATGGCTGCGGTCGTCGGAGAATCCGGAGCCAAGGCCGTCGGTGAGATGCTCAAGCTGATGTTCGGGTTCTACGTCACCTGTGCTCTCTTCATCTTCGTCATCCTCGGCGCACTGCTGTGGCTCGTCGCTCGCGTCAACATCTTCAAGCTGCTCAAGTACCTCGCCCGCGAGTTCCTCCTCATCGTCGCGACGTCGTCGTCCGAGTCGGCCCTGCCGAACCTCATGGCGAAGATGGAGCACGCCGGCGTCGACCGCTCCACGGTGGGCATCGTCGTACCGACCGGCTACTCGTTCAACCTCGACGGCACGGCCATCTACCTCACGATGGCGTCACTCTTCATTGCCGACGCCATGAACATGCCGATGTCGATGGGTGAGCAGATCGGTCTGCTCCTGTTCATGATCGTGGCGTCCAAGGGGGCCGCAGGTGTTACCGGTGCGGGCCTCGCGACCCTTGCCGGCGGCCTGCACGCGCACAAGCCCGAACTCGTTGACGGCGTCGGCGTCATCGTCGGTATCGACCGCTTCATGTCCGAGGCTCGCGCGCTGACGAACTTCGCGGGCAACTCCGTCGCCACGGTTCTCGTCGGCACGTGGACCAAGTCCATCGACCGCGAGCGCCTCAACATCGTCCTGGACGGCAAGGAGCCGTTCGACTACTCGACGATGGACGATCACGGCAGCAAGGCTTCAGCGCGTCACTGATCGGTTCTCCCCGGTTTCGATGCGATCCCGTCACCCGCGAAGGGTGGCGGGATCGCATCGTTATGGAACCTATATGCGCACCGCGGGTGTCGACGACGTGGGCCACGCCACACCGCCCGTAGGGTCGCGGGATACCCCTACTCCCCCGACGACGTCCGAAAGGCGGCCACGTGTCGAGCCCAGTCGCACCACAGAACGAGGAGGTGGCGGGCGAACAGCTCTCCCGCGGCCTCAGCAATCGCCACATCCAACTGATCGCCATCGGCGGAACGATCGGCACCGGCCTCTTCATGGGCTCCGGCCGCACGATCAGTGCCGCCGGCCCGTCGGTCATCCTCGTCTACGGGATCATCGGCTTCTTCCTGTACTTCGTCCTGCGCGCCATGGGCGAACTGTTGCTGAGCAACCTCGAGTACAAGTCGTTCGCGGACTTCGCCGGTGACATCCTCGGCCCGTGGGCCGCGTACTTCACGGGGTGGACGTACTGGTTCTGCTGGATCGCCACCGCGATCGCCGATGTCGTCGCCATCGCAAGTTACGTCGCGTTCTGGTGGCCTGATCTCCCCCTGTGGATTCCCGGCCTGGCGCTTATCTTCCTTCTCCTGGCGCTGAACCTGCCCTCGGTGAAGTCCTTCGGTGAGCTCGAGTTCTGGTTCGCCCTCATCAAGATCGTCGCCATCGTGGCGCTCATCATCATCGGCCTGTACATGGTGTTCACTGGCTTCTCCTCCGGCGGTTCCAAGGCCGCGTTCTCGAACCTGTGGGACCACGGCGGCTTCTTCCCCAAGGGCTTCATGGGCTTCGCGGCCGGCTTCCAGATCGCCGTGTTCGCGTTCGTCGGTGTCGAGCTCGTCGGCACGGCAGCCGCCGAGACGAAGGACCCGCACCGCAACCTCCCCCGCGCGGTGAACTCGGTGCCGATCCGCATGCTGCTGTTCTACATCGGCGCCCTCTTCGTGCTGATGTCGGTTCGTCCCTGGACGGAGTTCAAGGCGGGCGAGTCGCCCTTCGTCAAGATGTTCGCGCTCGCCGGTCTCGCGGCAGCCGCGGGTGTCGTCAACTTCGTCGTCCTCACCTCGGCGGCGTCCTCGGCCAACTCGGGCATCTACTCGACGTCGCGCATGATCTACGGCCTCAGCCGTCAGGGGGACGCACCCCGGGCGTTCTCGAGCCTGTCACGCAACAAGGTTCCGGTCGCGGCGCTCCTGTTCAGCTGTGTGTTCCTGCTCATCGGCATTCCGCTGCTCTACGCCGGTGGCGGTGTTGCCGAGGCCTTCGACATGATCACCACCGTGTCGGCGATCTGCTTCATGTTCGTCTGGACGATCATCCTGCTCAGCTACATCACCTACCGCCGCCGTCGTCCTCACCTGCACAAGGAGAGCACCTTCAAGATGCCCGGCGGCATCGGCATGTGTGTGGCCACGATGGTGTTCTTCGTCTTCGTCCTGTGGACCCTGACGACGCAGGAGAGCACCCTCACGGCGCTGCTGTGGACGCCCCTGTGGTTCGTCCTCATCGGGATCGGTTACCTCTTCGTGCGCAACACGCCGGAACACCGCGTCCTGCGTGGCCAACACGCCGACAAGGTCGTGGCCGAGAAGCGGGCAGCAGCAGCACACCGCTGACCTCTTTCTGCTCGGACCGACGACGGCCGTCCGCTCACTTCGGTGGCGGGCGGTCGTCGTCGTATCGCGAGCGCTGAATCGCCAGCTCCGTCCACAGGTGTGACGGCCGTTCGGGGCTGTGGACGGCCCCCGGCACGCTCGGTGCGTTTCGGCGCACGCTGAAGGCATGACGATCAATCCAGCCCACGCCCCCATCACCTCCCGATCGACGCTCACGGCGTTCTGGCAGAACGTGCTCGGTGCCAGCCGGCCACAGGGGCGCAGCCTCTGGCTCGCCTTCCACGACGAGAACGGCCGCGTCCACAAGGCACTCACCCAGATCGACGGCCTCGCCCTACGTCCCGACGCGGACGCCGTCGCCAACCTCGCGCTCGTCGTCAGTTCGATCGCTGAGGAGTCGCCGGACATCACCGGAGCGCTCGTCCTGCTCGAACGCGGCGGAACGAGCGGAGCCTCCCCGTTCGAGGAATCGTGGGCGGACGCCCTCACCGTCGCCCTGGAGGGGTACCTGCGGTGGCCGGTCATGGTCGCGGCACCCGGCAAGCTGGCGGAGGTGCCGCTCTGGACGAGCGCGGCGTGATTCCTGCTTCCCCGTGATCCTGTCGGCACGAACGCCAGGCGTGTCCACGGCGTGAAACGATGGCCTCATGAAATTCTCAGAGAACGTCGCCGACCTTGTGGGCAACACCCCGCTCGTCAAGCTCGGCCCGGTAGCACGTGAGGCGGGCGTCGAATGCACCGTCCTCGCGAAGGTCGAGTACTTCAACCCCGGAGGCTCGGTCAAGGACCGCATCGCCCTCAAGATGATCGAGGCCGCAGAGGCCTCGGGCGAGCTCAAGCCCGGTGGCACCATCGTCGAGCCGACGTCCGGCAACACCGGTGTCGGCCTCGCGCTCGTCGCTCAGCGCAAGGGCTACCGCTGCATCTTCGTCTGCCCCGACAAGGTGGCCAAGGACAAGATGGACGTTCTGCGTGCGTACGGCGCCGAGGTGGTCGTGACGCCCACGTCGGTGGCTCCGGATCACCCGGATTCGTACTACTCGGTCTCCGACCGCATCGTCGCGGAGACGCCGGGCGCGTGGAAGCCGAACCAGTTCTTCAACGAGTTCGGCCCGCAGTCGCACTACGAGAGCACGGGCCCGGAGATCTGGCGTGACACCGAGGGCAAGGTGACGCACTTCGTCGCCGGCGCGGGTACCGGCGGCACGATCACCGGCACGGGTCGCTACCTCAAGGAGATCAGCGCCGACCGTCCGGAGAGCGAAGGCGGGCGCGTCCGCATCATCGGTGCCGACCCCGAGGGATCGATTTACTCGGGCGGCAGCGGACGCCCGTACCTCGTCGAAGGTGTCGGCGAGGACATGTGGCCGGGCGCGTACGACCCGTCTGTTCCCGACGACGTCATCGCCATCAACGACCAGGACGCCTTCACGATGACGCGAGCTCTCGCCGAGAAGGAAGGTCTTCTCGTCGGTGGCTCGAGCGGCATGGCCGTCGTCGGTGCTCTGCGTGTGGCGAAGGACCTGCCGGCCGACGCCGTCGTCGTCGTCCTGCTGCCCGACTCGGGCCGCGGCTACATGTCGAAGATCTTCAGCGACGAGTGGATGAACTCCTACGGCTTCGTCACCGGCGGCGACGAGAAGACCGTGGGCGAGGTGCTGCGCCAGAAGTCGGGAGACCTCCCCGACCTTGTGCACACGCACCCCACGGAGACGATCCGCGACGCGATCGACATCATGCGCGAGTACGGCGTGAGCCAGCTGCCCGTCGTGGCTGCCGAGCCGCCGCTCATGCTCGGCGAGGTCCGCGGCGCCGTCAGCGAGCGCACGCTCATGGATCTGCTTTTCGCCGGCAAGGCGCAGTTGGCCGACTCCGTGGCCGATCACCTCAGCGAAGGTCTGCCCCTCGTGGGCCGGGGCGAACCGCTCTCGGCCGCCCGTGAGGCGCTGCAGGAGGAGGACGCTCTCCTCGTCGTCGAAGGTGGCCGTCCCATCGGGGTCCTGACGCGCTTCGACCTGCTCGAGGCCCTCGCCAAGTAGTTCCCCGAGATGTGACGAAGGCCCCGCAGCCGACGCTGCGGGGCCTTCGTCATGTCCCGGTTGCTTCAGGCGCGCACGCGTTCCGCACCGGCATACACGTTGAAGTGGTCGCGGCGCATCATGCCGACGAGCACGAGCCCGTACTCCTCGCAGAGATCGACGGCCATCGACGACGGCGCCGACACCGCGACGATGCCGCTCACGCCCGCGGCGACGGCCTTCTGCACGATCTCGAAGGACACACGTCCCGACACGACGAGCAGACGGTCGCGCGCAGGGAGCAGCCCGTCCATGAGTGATCGGCCGAGCACCTTGTCGACGGCGTTGTGACGGCCGACGTCCTCGCGAACGACGTCGATCCGCCCGTCGTAGGTGGCGAGCCCGGCGGCGTGGAGACCTCCCGTGCGTTCGAACGCCCTTTGCTGTTCGCGGAGGGTGTCGGGCAGGTCGCGTGCGACGTCGACGTCGAGCACCTGAGCCGAGCGCGGCCCGACGGCGCCGAGCGTCAATTGGTCGGCACTACAGACGCCGCAGGCCGCGCCGGTGACGAAGGATCGGGGGCGCGGTGGTGTCGTGTGCGGCGCGAGCGCGATCTCGATGACATCGACGTCGTTCTTCCAGCACCCGCGCAGCTGCGTGACGTCGGCCGGAGCTTCGACGCCGGATTCGACGAGAAGCCAGCCGGCAGCGAGTTCCGTGTCGTGCCCCGGGGTTCGCATGAGCACGGCGAGCGTCGTGTCACCGAGGTGGAGTTCGAGGGGCGCCTCGACGACGAGGTCGTCGGCGCGTCCGGTCATGCCACCGGGGTTGACGCGGTGGACGCGGCGACGGGCTGTCATCTGCGACACCCGGAAAGCGTACAGTCGCGAACATGGCTGACGTGAGAACCCATGTGAAGGAACGCACTTCGGCGCCTGAGGGCTTCTTCGAGACCGAGGCCGCCGGGTTGCGGTGGCTCGGTGAGGCAACGGCGAGTGGCGGAGCGGACCTCGTCGAGGTGCTCGACGTCGATTCGCGTTCGCTCACCTTGGCTCATGTCGAGTCGGCCTCCCCAAACGCCGAAGCGGCTCACGCCTTCGGCAAGGCGCTTGCCGCGACGCACGCCGCCGGAGCCCCCGGCTTCGGCGCCCTTCCGCCGGGCGCGGGTCACTACTATTTCGGTCCGCTCGATCAGCCGATCTCGCTACCCACGGACGTGTACGACGACTTCGGCACCTTCTACTCACGTGCCCGCCTGCACCCCCTGGCGGAGCGCGTCGACCTTCCCGGGCGGGAAACTCGCCTCCTCGACGATCTCTGCAGGGCACTGGAGAACGGCGCAGCCGAGTTCGGCCGTTCCGCCGTCACGCCGGCACGGGTGCACGGCGACCTGTGGAGCGGCAACGTCATGTGGTCACCGAACGGCGTGGTACTCATCGACCCGGCAGCTTGCGGCCACCACCCGTTGGCGGACCTCGCGATGCTCATGATGTTCGGCGCTCCGCACGTCGAGGAGATTGTCGCGGGCTACGAGGCGGCGCGACCGTTGCGCAGCGGTTGGCGTCAGGAGATCCCCCTGCACCAGCTCTTCGGCTACCTCGTGCACCTTGATCTCTTCGGTGGCGCCTACCTCTCCCCCACGACTGATGCGCTACGAGCAAGTGCCGAACTCTGCGGCGTCTGAGACGGAACCGATGTGACTGCTCTCACGTCGTAGTGCTGGCATATCAACCACGGGGCAGGGGAACATCATGTGCGAGCACGACGCCTTCACTCACACGCCAGGATCGGGCCACGGCACGACGCGACGAACGTTACTCACTGGCGCCCTCGCCGCGCCGCTCGTGGCGGGTGTCTCCGCCGGATCGGCCACGGCAGCCACCACGGTGACGCGCTGGGTGAAGCCGCCGTACACCGACGCCTACCCGGCGATGCAGGTCAAGAACGCCGTGGGCCGTCTCGGTGAGGCGGTGCCGGTCACCGGCTACTTCGTCAACACGACGTGGTTCAAGATCACCACCGGCAAAATGGCGGGTACGTACGTCTCCGGTTCGGGGCTGACCACGACGAACCCGGCCACCCAGACTTTCGCCTACCCCTCACCCGACCCGTTCTCGCTCCCCCCGGTTGGCTCCCGCCTCACGCGTTACGTCATCAGCCGCGACTTCTATGTCAGCACCCGCGCGTCCGCGTCCTTCTCCGCCGCGCGCAGAACATCGATCGCGCCCCGCACGAAGGTCACCGGCAAGCTCGTCTCGAGCGACTGGGTGAGGCTGGACGACGGCCGCTACATCACGACCGCGCTGCTCGCCACCACACCGGTCGTCCGTGCCTTCAACAGCCGCGTGCCGAGCGGAAGGCTGCGCGCGTTGCCCGCCTACCTACGAGCACCGTCGGCCGCCGCATCGTCCCTCGAGCGCGTTGCGGCCATGCAGTTCATCCGGATGGGCACGGCGTTCGCGAAGGTCTTCGGCTACCACATCACCGTCGAAAAGGGCTACCGCTCGCTGTACTGGCAGAAGCACTGGTACGCCCAGTACGGCGCGCCTCGCGCTGCCTATCCGGGTACGTCGAACCACGGCATGGGGCTGGCCGTCGACATCCGAAGCGGTGCCGGATCGCCCTTCACCTTCGGTACAGCTGCCGACAAGTGGCTGACCGCGAACGGCGCAGGTTTCGGCTTCCACCGCTCGTGGTGGCTCGACCAGGGCCGCCCGAACGCCGAGTTCTGGCACTACAACTTCATCGGCTGACAGAGACGGCGAACCTCAGGCGAGGTTCGCCGTCCACCACTGCGCGAGGTCGCGGGCCGAGGTGTCGACGGCCGTCGCCCAGTCGAGCGCCGATTCGTCGGCGTCGTCGGAGACGTGCTTGACCACGCGCACCGGCACCCCAAAGCTTTGGCACGCCATGACGACCGCGTACCCCTCCATGTCGACGAGCGACGCGCGCTCGGCGAGCACGTCACGCACCGCAGGGTCGCTGACGAACAGGTCACCGGTGGCGAGAACGAGCTCAGGGTCGCCGAAACCCGTCGTCAGTCGCTCACGCGGGTCGTAGCCGAGCGCACGGATGGCGTCGGCACTCATGTCGTGGTTCAGCACGACGCCTGGCTCGAAGGCGCCGCGAAGACCGGGCCGGAGCGCCCCGCAGCTGCCGAGGTTGACCACGGTGAGCCTCTCGCGACCGGCTTCCCCGCGCTCCGCAAGAGCACGCGTCGTGGCAATCGCCGCCGCCGTCTTCCCGAGCCCGGTGATGACGACCTCGACATCGTCGGGCAGATAGCGCGTCTCGCTGCGCGCCGCAGCAATGACGAGGAAACGCTCGCTCATGCCTCGAAGCGCTCCGTGTCACCGGAACCCACACGAACGACCTCCGGGTAACCCTCGGTGAAGTCGACCACCGTCGTCGGACGAGGCTCCACCGACTCCGCGTCGATGACGATGTCGACGAGGTGATCGAGTTCCTCCTTCACCGCCCAGCCGTACGTGAACGGCTCTTCCTGATCGGGCAGGATGAGCGACGTCGACAGCAACGGCTCCCCCAACGCCTCGACGATGGCACGCGCCACCGGGTGAGTGTCGAGACGCACGCCGACGGTCTTCTTCTTGGGGTGGACAAGCTTGCGCGGCACCTCGCCCGTCGCCGGCAGGATGAACGTGTACGGCCCGGGCGTTGCCGCCTTCACCGCGCGGAACGCTGCGTTGCTCAACTGCACGAGCTGCCCCATCTCCGCGAAGTCACGGCACACGAGAGTGAAGTCGTGCTTCGCGTCGAGCTTGCGGATCCGAATTATCCGCTCCTTCGCTTCGGCATTGCCGAGCGTGGCACCGAGCGCGTAACCCGACGACGTCGGGTAGGCGATGAGCGCGCCGTCACGCAACGCGTCCACGACCTGCGCGATGAGACGCGGCTGCGGGTTCTCGGGGTGGATGTCGAGGAAAGTTGCCATGCCTCACGCTACGCCGCGCTGCTGCTCCCCGTCGATGCGTGGATCCTGGTCGAAACCCCGCCGTCGGGTGTGCAGAACGTACGCCGCCATGATCAGGGGCCACTGCTCGTACGCCGCGCGGAACGCCGCGTTCGCCTCGCGCCATCCGTCGTGCTCGAAGTGCACCCGACTCCCCCAGTCGTTCTCCGAGAAGCGCACGGACACGTGGCTCGGCGCATCCTGTTCGCCCTGCCACCAGCACCACCACGTGACCTGCTCGCCGGGTTGGAGCACCTTGATTCGTCCCCACACGTCCACCCCGCCATCGGACGACGTCCACGTGACATCGGCGCCTGCGACACCGCCCAGTGAGGCGCTTTCGAACGCCAGGGGGTCACGGCTGAACTCACGCGGCCACCATCGGGAGAACTCGTCGACGAAGAGAGCAAAGGCGAGCGACTGCGTCACCGGGACGTCGTACGTCAGCCGGATGGGATCCACGAAACGTCGCCCCCTTCTCACTCAACGGTCGCTCCATCTGACCACAGCGGCTCCGTGTGTCGGGGGTTTGGGCGCACCCGTTCGTCGTCAGGATTCGACGTGCATCCGAACCTCGGTCGGAAGGAGCACCGTACGGCTCACGGTGCACAGGCGTTCGTGCGAGAGCTCCACCGTCTCCGGGTACACCTTGCGAGCAGCGTCGCCCGCTTCACCCTCCGGGAAGCGCACGGTGAAGGTGACGTCGATCGGACCCATGTGGTTGCCTTGCTCGTCACGCAGCTTGTCGCCCTCGGCTACGACGTCGAACTGCTCGGGCTCGCTGCGGCGCGAGGTGAAGATGTCGACGTCGATCGCGCTGCACCCGGCGATGGCCGTGAGCAGGAGCTCGACGGGCGTGAACTGCTCGTCCTCGCCCGAACCGAAGTCGAGCGTGCCGCCGCGCGCGTTCGTCGCGGTGAAGCGACCGGCGCTCGTACGGGTGAGGGAAACACTGCGGTGGGCATCGGTAGAAGTCATGGGGCCATGGTGCCACTAGGCTCTTCGGGTGCCCCTCGTCACCGCTCCTCAAGGTCCCCCGCCCGGCAAGGGCCAGCTCGTCCTCGTCCGTCACGGCGAAACCGAATGGTCGCGCGACGGGCGTCACACCGGCACCACCGACCTCCCACTGCTTCCGGCCGGCGAAGCCGTTGCACGCGCGGCGGGGCAGGCGCTCGCCGGTCGTCACTTCGTCGCCGAGTTCGTCTCACCGCTGACCCGGGCGCTGCGCACCGCCGAACTCATCGGCCTGAAGAACCTCGAGATCGACGAGGACCTGCGCGAGTGGGATTACGGCGGCTACGAAGGCAAGTCCACGCCGCAGATCCGTGACGAGGTCGGCTACGACTGGGAGATCTTCAGCCACGGCGTCGTGCCGGGTGAGACCCCGGGTGAGACGGTCGAGGACGTCGCGGCCCGCGCCTCGCACGTCCTGAACCGCGTCATGCCGTTGCTGGAGAGGGGCGATGTCATCCTCGTGGCCCACGGCCACCTCCTGCGCATCCTCGCAGCCGTCTACCTTCGGCAGGAGCCCCGCTTCGCCGCCCAGCTCATGCTCGACGCCGGCGCGGTATGCGCCCTCGATCACCACCACGACGTGCCCGGGATCCTCAGCTGGAACACGACGCACCTGCCGTCGGCATGACCTGCGGGATCGGGTTGTCGGTGGTCGCTCCTAGGGTGTGAGCCATGCGCATCCTCCACACCTCCGACTGGCATCTCGGCCGGTCCTTCCACGGTGAAGGCCTCGGCGATGCGCACGCGCGCTACCTCGACCACCTCGTCGAACTGACCCGCGCGGAGAAGGTCGACGCCGTCGTCGTTTCCGGTGACATCTACGACCGGGCACTGCCGAACCCGCGCACCGTCGAACTGCTCGACGACGCCCTCGTGCGACTGCTCGACACCGGGAGCCGCGTCGTCGTGACCTCCGGCAACCACGACTCGGCCACGCGCCTCGGGTTCGGATCCCGCGTCATGGAGCACTCCGGGCTCCACATCCGCGCCGCCTACGAAGGCATCGCGCGCCCCATCGCGATACCGCGGTTGGGCAGCCAGGACACGGCAGGACATGTTGTGGCGCTTCCCTACCTCGAGCCGTCCGTTGCGGCGGGGAGGTTCGACACAGAGTCGACGCACCGGGCCGTGCTCACCGAGGCGGTGACGCGCGGTCGCACCGCGCTACCTGACGACGGGCTGCCGGTCGTCGGCATGGCACACGCCTTCTTCGCAGGCGCCACGACGAGTGAGTCCGAACGCGACATCTGCGTCGGCGGTCTCGGCGTCGCGCCCCGCTCCGTCGTCGACGCCTTCGACTACGCGGCACTCGGGCACCTCCACGGCGCGCAAACCCTCAGCGAGTCGGTGCGCTACAGCGGCAGTCCGGTCGCCATGTCGTTCAGCGAAGCGGCCCACACCAAGGGCACGTGGCTCGTCGACGTCGCCCGCGGCAGGGTCTCCGCCGAGTTCATCGAGGCACCGATCCACCGTTCGCTCGCCATCCTGCGCGGCGAACTCGACAACCTGCTCGCCGATCCCAAGCTCGAACACGCCGAATCGGCCTGGTGCCAGGTCACGCTCACCGACGAGATCCGGCCTGCGGCGGCCATGGAGCGCGTGCGAGCGCGTTTCCCCCACACCCTGCGCCTGATCTTCGACACGCCTCGCACCGAGGCCCAGCCGATCACCTACGCCGAGCGACTCAAGGGCCGTGACGACGTGGAGCTGTGCTGCGACTTCCTCGCCCACGTACGTGGCGGGCGCGGCCCCAACGCCACCGAGCGCACCGCTATCGGCAAGGCCGTCAGCGCGGCTCTGCGACGCGGTGACGAACCGATGGCAGACGACGGCTCGATGTTCTCCCTCGAGGATCTGCGATGAGACTTCACACCCTGCGCCTGGAGGCGTTCGGGCCCTTCCCTGACCGTGTGGACGTCGACTTCGATGAACTCGACCAGGGCATCCTGCTCGTCAACGGCCCCACCGGCTCGGGCAAGAGCTCGCTCCTCGATGCCGTCGCGTTCGCGCTGTTCGGCGACGTTCCGGGCAGTCGACGCAGCCTGCGCAACGCTCTGCGGAGCCACCACGCCGCGCCAGAGACGGCGCCCTGGGTCGAACTCGAGTTCAGCGTCGGCCCCGAGCGCTGGCGCGTACGCCGGGCACCCGCGTGGGACGCACCGAAGCGCCGCGGTTCGGGAACCACCACGCGCCCCGCATCGGTGAGGCTCGAGCAGTGGCGGGAGGGCCAATGGCACCTTGTCTCGTCCCGTATCGACGAGGCGGCCGACATGGTCACCGACACGCTGGGCATGGGTCTCGAGCAGTTCGCCCAGGTCGTCCTGCTCCCCCAGGGCGAGTTCGCCCAGTTCCTGCGCGCCAAGCCCGAAGACCGCCGGGCCCTGCTCGAGCGGCTCTTCGACGTCGCCCGCTTCGACGCCGTGGAGCGATGGTTCGCTGAGACGAAGAACGAACGCCTCCGTGCGAGTGAGGCCTCGCTCGAACACATCCGGGGTCACATGACGGTCGTCACCGACACGCTCACGCGTCTTGACGACGACGAGTTGCCACCGGCCGTCTGGTCCGACGAGAGCGTTGCCGACCTTCCCGAGGTGTTGCGGACCCTCCTCGCCGCCCTGCGCGGGCGCCGTGACGACGCGGGCACGCGGGCGGCCGAGGCGGCGGCCGCAGCCAAGCAGGCCGAACGCGCCGTCGAACGCGCCGGCGCGTTGCTGGCCCTGCGTGAGGCCCACGAGCGGGCGCGCACCGACCTCGACGCCTGGCCCGCCGAAACCGTCACCCAGATGAAGAATGACGCGGACGCCGCCGATCACGTGGCGGGCGTGCTTCGCCTCGCGCAACGCAGTGGACGCGCCGACAAACAACTCGAGCAGGCACGTGCCCGGCGCATCGAGACCGCCGGAGCACTCGTGGAGATCACCGGGCTCGAGGCGCCTGGCGAACGTCACGATGCCGACGCCGTTCTCCCGGCCGAGGCGCTGAAGGCTCGGTCACAAGCGCTTCACGCGCTGCAGTTGCACCTGCCGCGAGCCCTGCGCGCCCTCGACGACGTCGCCGCCGCTCGGCGCCATGCGTCAGCGGCCGAGCAGAAGGCCGTCGCCACGAGGGAGACGGTGGGGACGGCGAAGGAGGAGGGCGAACGTGCCGACGAAGCTGTCGTCGTCGCGGAGGAGACGCTCAGCTCGCTGCCTGACGTGCGAGGCGCCCTCAACGCCGTTCACGCTGCGCGTCGGATTCTTCAGGAAGTCCCTGCACACAGCAGGGCCGTGACCACAGCAACCGAAGCGCGCGACGCAGCAGTGGCCACCTTCACCGAACGTGAGCACGACGCGGTGGCCCTGCGTCTGGCGCGGTTAACCGGTATCTCCGCCGAGATCGCCACCGATCTCACGCCCGGCAACCCGTGCCCCGTGTGTGGCTCGTGCGAACACCCGAACCCTGCGACTGCGTCACCGCAGGCACCCGGCCCGCAGGCGATCGAGGCGGCGGAACGGGCTGCCCGGGATGCTGACGAGAAGCGTCGCCGTGCCGAAGCCACACTCGCCGGCGCCGAGCAGGCCTGGGCGAGCCACCTCGCGCACCTGCAAGCCCGCCTCGACGACGTCGTGGCCGCTGTGCCGGACGGGGAAACATCCCCTGCGGGGAGCGATGACCCAGCCGAAGCCCTCGTTGCCGCCGATCTCGTCGATGACGACAGCGCGCTGCGTCAGACCGAGCGCGACCTGAACGAGCGAGCCCAGCGTCGGGAAGAAGCGGCCGTGACGCTGGAAAAGGCTCGATCAGCACAGACGCGAGCCCACCGAGGCATAGCAACCGCGGAGAAGGACGCTGCCGCCGCCGTTGCACGCCGCGATGGCGCGAAAGAAGCACTGGCGGCTGCCCTCCAGCACCTCGCGGAAGCCGAGTCGTCCACCCTGCAGTTCGTTTCGGACTACACCGACTCCAACAACTCCCCCGTGCTGCGCGGCACCACGCTGCCCGAAGGTGCCACCGACGGCACGAGCGTGGTTGCCACGGCCACCGGCGACGATGACGCTGCGCAGAACCTCGCGGACGAGGAGCACGAGGAGGCCGTGCGCACCCGCGTCCAGCAGCTCGCTCGGTCGGTCGACGACGCGCGTCGACAGCTGACTGCGATCGACCGCGCGCGTGACGCCTTCGCCCGCGCGGACGCGACCTTCCGTACCGCAGCCACGCAGAGCGAGAGCGCCCACGCCGAACTGTCCGACGAACTCGTCGCCAAGGGTTACGACGACGTCGAGGCGGCCTTCGCCGTCGCCCTCGACGAGGACGAGCTGACGAGTCTGCGCGCCACGTGGCAACACGCCATCGAGGTCCGCGCTGCCGCGGGCGCCACCTTGGCCGACGACACCGTGGTGTCTGCGGCGCACTCCCCCGCTCCCGATCCCGCGCGGCTGCGGCGGAGGGCCGACATCTACGCACGCCGCGCGAACGAATCCTCCACCGAGGCGTCCCGATGGGCGCGGGCCTACGAGATCCTCGACTCGATGCGTGACCGCATCGCCGACGCCGTGCGCGAGCACCTCCCTGTCGCTCAGGCAGCCCGGGAGATGAGCGACCTCGCGAGCACGTTCTCCGGTATCGGCGAGAACACTCACCGCATGAGGCTCACGAGCTACGTGCTCGCCGCCCATCTCGAGACCGTCACGGCGATGGCGAACGAGCGCCTGCACCACATGACCGACGGGCGCTACCAGCTGAAGTACACCGACGAGCGGGCCAAGGGCACCGCCCGCAGCGGACTCGGTCTGGTCGTTGTCGATGCCTGGACCGGCCGCAGCCGCGACACCGCCACGCTCTCCGGCGGCGAGGCCTTCATGGCCTCCCTCGCCCTCGCGCTCGGGCTCGGTGACGCCGTGCGTGCCGACTCCGGCGGCATGGAACTGCACACCCTCTTCGTCGACGAAGGGTTCGGCTCGCTCGACCAGGACACGCTCGAGCAGGTGATGGAGGTACTGGACGGGCTGCGCGAAGGTGGGCGTCTCGTCGGCGTCGTCAGCCACGTCACCGAACTGCGCGCCCGAATCCCCTCTCAGATCGAAGTTCGCAAGACCTCCGAGGGTTCCACGGTTCACCCGATCGTGTCCGGATTCGACGTGTCAGGCGCGGTCTGAGCGCCGCCCTGTGAAACGCTGGGCGCATGCGTGCGATCCGTCAGTCCAAGAAGCTTCAGAACGTGCGTTACGACGTGCGCGGTCCGATCCTCGAAGAGGCCCAGCGCCTCGAGGCCGAGGGCCACAAGATCCTCAAGCTGAACATCGGCAACACCGCCCCGTTCGGCTTCGAGGCACCTGAGGCAATCCTGGCCGACATGAAGCACCACCTGCACCACGCGCAGGGCTACAGCGACAGCCGCGGCATCTACTCGGCGCGCACCGCCGTCGCGCAGTACTACCAGAGCCGCGGCCTGCGCGAGACGCTCGTCGATGACGTCTTCATCGGCAACGGCGTCTCGGAGCTCATCAGCATGGTGCTGCAGGCCTTCGTCGACGACGGTAACGAGATCCTCGTTCCCGCCCCCGACTACCCCCTGTGGACGGGTGCCGTGACGCTCACCGGCGGCAAGGCCGTGCACTACCTGTGCGACGAGGAGAACGGGTGGAACCCGGACCTTGCGGACATCGAGAGCAAGATCACCGAGAACACGCACGCCATCGTCATCATCAACCCGAACAACCCCACGGGCGCCGTGTACTCCGAGGACGTCGTCAAGGGCCTCGTCGACATCGCACGCCGCCACAACCTCGTCGTCATGGCCGACGAGATCTACGAGAAGATCCTCTTCGAGGACGCGGTGCACCACCACGCCGCCACCTACGCAGGTGACGACGTGCTGTGCCTGACCTTCAGCGGCCTGTCCAAGGCCTACCGGGTGTGCGGCTACCGTGCCGGCTGGGTCATGATCTCCGGCCCCAAGCACCTCGCGGCCGATTTCCTCGAGGGGCTCACCCTCCTCGCCAACATGCGCATGTGCGCCAACGTCCCTGCCCAGCACGCCATCCAGACTGCCCTCGGCGGTTACCAGTCGATCCAGGAGCTCATCGGTCCGGAAGGTCGCTTCTACGAGCAGTCGATGCTGGCGTGGCGCATGCTCAACGACATCCCGGGTGTCAGCTGCGTCAAACCGATGGGCTCGCTCTACACGTTCCCGAAGCTCGACCCAGAGGTCTACCCCATCGAGAACGACCAGGACTTCGTCATCGACCTGTTGCGCGCGAAGAAGATCCTCGTGACGCACGGAACCGGGTTCAACTGGGTCAAGCCAGACCACTTCCGGCTCGTCACGCTGCCCGACGTCGACATGCTCGAAGAGGCCATCGGACGTATCGGAGACTTCCTTGAGGACTACCGCTCCTGATGCCCGGTGCGGGTCGAACCTCCGCCCCTGAGCATGGAACGAAGCCCCATCGCCTTCTCGGCAATGGGGCTTCGTTCGTTCTCCGTCACACGGTGAGGATCAGTCCTCGAACGCCTCGGGCGGCGGGCACGAGCACACGAGGTTACGGTCGCCGTACGCACCGTCGATACGACGAACCGGCGCCCAGTACTTCGCGCGCGGGTCGGTGCTGCCCGGGTAGACGGCCTCGCGACGTTCGTAGGGGTGGTCCCATTCGCTCGTCAGGGACAGCGCGGTGTGCGGTGCGTGACGCAGGGCCGAGTCCTCGGCCGCGACCTTGCCGTCGATGACGTCCTGGATCTCGGCGCGGATGGCGAGCATCGCCTCGACGAAGCGGTCGAGTTCCTCGAGCGACTCCGACTCCGTCGGCTCGACCATGAGTGTGCCCGCGACGGGGAAGCTCATCGTCGGGGCGTGGAAGCCGTAGTCGATGAGGCGCTTCGCGACGTCGTCGACCGTGACGCCGGATTCCTTCGTCAGGGCGCGCAGGTCGAGAATGCACTCGTGCGCGACGAGACCGTCGGTGCCCGCGTAGAGGACCGGGTAGGCCTCACGCAGACGTGCGGCGACGTAGTTGGCGTTGACGACGGCGAACTGCGTCGCGCGCGTCAGACCCGCGCCACCCATGAGGCGAACGTATGCCCACGAGATCGGCAGGATGCTCGCCGAACCGAACGGCGCCGCTGAGATCGGACCGACGCCCGTCGCCGGGCCAGCCTCCGCGAACAGCGGGTGGTTCGGCAGGTGCGGAGCGAGGTGCTCACGCACTGCGACCGGGCCGACGCCGGGGCCACCGCCCCCGTGCGGGATGCAGAACGTCTTGTGCAGGTTGAGGTGCGAGACGTCGCCACCGAACTGCCCCGGCTGGGCGAGGCCGACCATCGCGTTGAGGTTGGCGCCGTCGACGTAGACCTGGCCGCCCGCCTCGTGCACGAGCGAGCAGATCTCGCTGATCGTGTCCTCGAAGACCCCGTGCGTCGAGGGGTACGTCACCATGATCGCGGCGAGGTTCTCGCCGTGCTCCTTGAGCTTGCCCTTGAAGTCCTCGAGGTCGACCTCACCCGAGGCCGCCGTCTTGACGACGACCACCTTGAGGCCGGCCATGACGGCGGACGCCGCGTTGGTGCCGTGCGCCGAGGCGGGGATGAGGCAGATGTTGCGGTGCCCCTCGCCGTTGGCCTGGTGGTAGGCGTGGATGGCGAGAAGGCCGGCGAGCTCACCCTGGGAGCCGGCGTTCGGCTGCAGCGAGATGTCGTCGTAGCCGGTGATGTCGCACAGCCACTGCTCGAGGTCGGTGATGAGCTCGCGGATGCCCTCGTTCTGGTTGGCCGGAGCGAACGGGTGAAGGTTTGCGAACTCGGGCCACGTGATGGATTCCATCTCCGTCGTGGCGTTGAGCTTCATCGTGCACGAGCCGAGCGGAATCATGCCGCGGTCGAGCGCGTAGTCGCGATCGGCCAGACGACGCAGGTAACGCAGCATGGCCGTCTCGCTGTGGTGGCTGTTGAAGACGGGGTGGGTGAGGTACTCGTCCTCACGCACGAGCGCCTTCGGCAGAGCCGACGCCTCGCCCGCCTCGCGGGTGCGGAAGCCCCACGCGGCGCCGAGAGCGTCGATCTCGCCTTGCGTCGTCGTCTCGTCGAGGCTGATCAGGACGGTGTCCTCGTCGGCCTTCCAGACGTTGACGTCGTGCTCGAGCGCGGAGTCGACGAGCGCCTGCGCGCGTCCCTCGCTGCGGACGGCGAGCGTGTCGAAGAAGGTGTCGTGGACGACCTCCAGGCCGGCCTTCGGCAGCGCAGCGGCGACGAGACGCGCCTTCGCGTGAACGTCCTCGGCGATCTTCGCGAGCCCCTGCGGGCCGTGATAGACGGCGTACATCGACGCCATGACGGCGAGCAGCACCTGCGCGGTGCAGATGTTCGACGTCGCCTTCTCACGGCGGATGTGCTGCTCACGCGTCTGCAACGCGAGGCGGTAGGCCTGGTGGCCGTCGGCGTCGAGCGAGACACCGACGAGGCGCCCCGGCATGTTGCGCTCGAGACCGGCGCGCACCGACATGTAACCGGCGTGCGGGCCGCCGAAGCCCATCGGAACACCGAAACGCTGCGAGGTACCCACTGCGACGTCCGCACCCCACGAGCCGGGCGACGCGATGAGCGTCAGGGCGAGCAGGTCAGCGGCAGCCGTGACGAGCGCACCGTGCTCGTGGGCGGCCTCGGTGAGCGCCTTCCAGTCGACGATCTGACCGTCGGCGCTCGGGTACTGCACGATGACACCGAAGACGGACTTGCCACCCGCAGCTTCGACGAGCGCGTCCGCGTCCTTGACGTCGCGCAGGTCGGCGACGACGACCTCGATGCCGAGCGGCGTGGCACGCGTCTGCGTCACGGCGATGCTCTGCGGCATGACCTGCTCGTCGACGACAAGCACGGCGTCCTTGGCCGACTTGCTCGCACGGCGCATGAGCGTCATGGCCTCGGCGACGGCGGTGGCCTCGTCGAGCAGCGACGAACCGGCCGTCGTGAGACCCGTGAGGTCGGTGACGACGGTCTGGAAGTTGAGCAGCGCCTCGAGGCGACCCTGGGAGATCTCCGGCTGGTAGGGCGTGTAGGCCGTGTACCAGGCCGGGTTCTCGAGAATGTTGCGGCGAATGACGCCCGGCGTGTGCGTGCCGTAGTAGCCGAGGCCGATCATCGACGTCAGGACGCGGTTGCGGGAAGCCTTCTCACGCAACTCGGCGAGCACCTCGGCCTCTGAACCGGCGGCCTCGAGGGCGAGCGGCTCCTTCTGGGCGATGGCCTGAGGAACGGCGCGGGCCACGAGGTCGGCGACGTCGCTCGCGCCGATCGTGGAGAGCATGTGCTCGAGGTCGGAGTCGCCCGGGCCGATGTGGCGGGCGACGAAGGGGGCGAACGAATCGCTTGTCATGGGTGACTCCCTGACGCGTGTCGGTGGGCGACGGCCGACGGTCTGGTCGGCTGCTCCCCCTCTGTCACGCACGACGGCGCTTCAGAGTTGCTTCACCCGATGGTCCACTTCGCCTGAGAGGTTGCGGGGAGGCTTGCCCCTTCGGCGCCCCGGCTCGCGGCCGGAGTCTCTCCCACCGGATTCGACAGCGAGCACAACAGTACCCGACACCGCCGTTGCGGTGTCGGGTACGAGAAGGCTGGTGGAAGCGGTTCAGCCGGCGCGCTTCGCGGCGCGGCGCTTGCGCAGTTCGTCGCCCGGGTGCTCGGCGATCTCGGTGGCGTCGGGACGCTCACCGGGGAGTTCGGCAAGGGTGCCTTCGACCTCGGCCCAGACGCTTCCGAGTGCGATACCGAACACGCCCTGGCCGCCGCGCAGAAGGTCGATGACCTGGTCGTCGCTCGTGCACTCGTAGACCGACGCCCCGTCGGACATGAGCGTGATGCCCGCGAGCTCCTTGACGCCGTGGTCGCGCAGCGCGGCCACCGCGACGCGGATCTGCTGGAGCGAGACACCGGCGTCGAGCAGGCGCTTGATGACCTTGAGGACGAGGACGTCGCGGAAGGAGTACAGGCGCTGGTGGCCGGAACCGCTGACGTTGCGCACCGACGGTTCGAGCAGGCCGGTGCGGGCCCAGTAGTCGAGCTGGCGGTATGTCACACCGGCAGCGCGGCAGGCAGCCGGGCCGCGGTAGCCGAGCATCGCGTCGTCGATCTCGACCTCGCGCGTGACATCGGCGTCGATCGGCGCGGGAGCCTCGGAGTGAGACTCGGGCGCTTTGCCGGTGGAAACCACGGCGACCTCCTGGAAGAAACAAGGCGTGAGCACGTTGACCCGCGCCCTCTTGACTCCTCAAAGGTAGAGCCGATTCAGGGTCCGATCAATGACAGCGCGCACGACACGCCGAATAAATTTCCCGAAATTTCGCGGATCACGACTCGATCACAAACACTAAAGATCCACTTAACGCTTAGTTCTATCGAATCATTCGGGGGTCAACCGACACTTCACTCTTCGGGTTCTTCGAAGTCCTCTGCGCTGACGTGGTCAAGGAATTCGCGGAACTTCTCGACCTCTTCCTCCTGCTCGTCGGCGACCTGAACGCCCACTTCGTCCACGATGGCGTCCGCGACGAAGATGTCCACAGAAGCGCGCATCGCGAGAGCGACGGCGTCGCTGGCGCGGGAATCGACGCGCCCACCGTCGTCGAAGACGAGGCTTGCTTCGTAGACGTCGTCGCGTAGCGCCGTGATCTCGACACGTTCCAGCGAACGGCCCGCCGCGCCCGCAACGTCGAGGACGAGATCGTGCGTGAGGGGCCGCGGGGAATCAACACCCTCGGCGAACAACGCGATCATCGAGGCCTCGGGCGAGCCGATCCAGATGGGTACGTGCGTCACTCCACCTTCGATACGCAGAAGGAGGACGGGGCTGGTCGTCGGCAACTCGACTCGGATGCCGGAAACTTCGGCGCGCTTCACATGTCCACGCTACCGCGCAGCCGCGACCGGGAGCGACCTGCGGAACACGTCGGGTGCCACCGACCGGCGACACCTGCAACGTCAGTGACGCAGGCCGGCCTTCACGAGGGCCACGTGCAACGCGAGGCAGCGCTGAGCGATGACGGCGCGCTGCGACTCGTCACGCAGTGGAACCTGCTCGACAAGACCGATCTCGCGGTCTGCCGCCAGGCGGAAAGGACGCAGATGACGGCCCTGAACACCGAACTCGGCAAGAGCGGCTGCAGCCGTCGCCACGGCGAGAGCCTCACCGTCGAAGTGCCCGTCCGCGCCGGGGCGCACGAGACCGAACGTTTCGAGCTCGGCGATGAGGGCGTCCGTGCCGCCGGCCCCACGAGCAAGCTCTTCGCGGGTGAGCGAGAGTGTCTCGTTCGCATCCGCGGCGAGCGTCTCGACATCAGGCACGTCGGGGTCGGCCGTCGGCGTCGGAACGCTGGGAACGGCGCTGACGAAGTCGGCGTCCTGCGGGGTGAGGCCACGGTCGTAGGCGTCGAGCGCCTCACGGATGACCTTGAGGGGCCAGAAGCGATCGCGCTGGGCCCGCAGGACGAAGCGCAGACGCTCGACGTCCTCGTCGCTGTAGCGGCGATACCCGGAGTCGGAGCGTTTCGGGGAGACCAGACCTTGGGCGTCGAGGAAACGAACCTTCGAGACCGACAGGTCGGGGAACTCCTCGCGCAGGGTCTTGAGAACCGCGCTGATCGTCAGGCCGTGCTGTGCCATGGAGCGGAAGTGCCTCAGCTCTGCTCGGGTGCGGAGTGTGCGGCGGCGTAGTACGTGAGTCGGTACTTGCCGATCATTACCTCGGCGCCGGTGACGAGCGGCAGATTGTCGACGAGCTTTCGGTCGACGTAGGTGCCGTTGAGCGATCCGATGTCCTGCACGCTGTAGCCGTTGCCGGAGCGAACGAAGATGGCGTGACGGCGCGAGACCGTGATGTCGTCGAGGAAGATGTCGCTCTTCGGGTGACGCCCAGCGCTGACCTCGTCTGCGTCGAGCAGGAATCGCGCACCGGAGTTGGGTCCGCTCAGCGCGATGAGCAGCGCGGTGTTCGGGCGCAGCGCCTCGACCATCGCCTGGTCGGCCGGCGAGAGCACACGGGGTGCCTCGTGCGACAGCTCACGCGGCTCCCAACCAGCTTCGCCGGGCACGCCGATCGTCGTGGCATCACCGGAATAGCCGTTGTACTCGTCAGCCATGGTGTACCCCATCCCCTGCGCCTTGCGGCGCCGTGTCGTGAGCGGCTCGTCCGCACGGGGCGAGCCGTTCGATGTGGTGGTCAGACTACCGTCACCCGACGGAACCGAGGAACCGCCGGGTGACGAGAAGGCTTACAGGACGTGTCAGTCGAGCGAGCCGGTGTAGGCGTCGGCGTCCATGAGGCCGTCGATCGCAGAGGCATCGCTGGGGCGGATCTCGAACATCCAGCCGGAGCCGTACGGGTCGGAGTTGACCGTGCCGGGCTCGGCGTCGAGCGTGTCGTTGACGGCGACGACCTCACCGTCGAGCGGCGAGTACAGGTCGCTGACGGACTTCGTCGACTCGACCTCGCCGCAGGACTCGCCCGCCGTGACGGAGTCACCGACGGACGGGAGGCTGACGTACACGACGTCGCCGAGGGCGTCCTGGGCGTACGCCGTGATGCCGACGCGCACGACGCCCTCGCCCTTGTCTGCGACCCACTCGTGGTCTTCGGTGTAACGAAGGTCGGCCGGGTACTGCAACTCGCTCATGGTTCTCCTCGAGTCGGTCGGTGAGCAGGCGTCTGGTCAGTCTCTTCGGTGCAGCGAGGTGATCTGCATCGAGGTTTCCTCGGAGACCTTAACGCGAGCGCCTGCTTGTGTCAGCGTATCGGTCACACCGCCCGGAATGGCCATCGCGGTGCTCATGGTGTGCGGATCGCCGATGGCGCTGATCGTGAACTTCTCCGGCAGGCTTCGGCCTTCGACGCTCGGGCGGCCGTCCACGTCGGTGAACCAGGACGACGCGACGATGCGGTTGCCACCGACATCGATGGACTCGGCGCCGGCGTCGCGTAGCTCCTGGACGGCGTCGAGGATGTTGGCCGCTGTGACGTCGCCGCCGGCGGAATCGACCTCGATGATGATGCCGGGGCCCTTGACCTGCACCGTTCCGTTGAGGATGGCGAGTTGGTCGAGACGCTTCTGCGCGTCGGCCACGGCTGCCCGGTCTCCGCCGCGAGCGAGCTGTTCCTTGCTCGTCGTGAGGTCGTCGAGTTCCTTCTCCAGGCGCGCGGACTGGTCGTTGACGTTGCCCAGGAGCGCCACGAGGTCGGCCTGCGAGAGGTTGTCGAGGCCGGACTTCTCGTTCTGCTGCACCTGCGTCATGACAGCGAAGCCGAGGCCCAGGGCGAGCACCGCCGCCGTCAGACCGCCCGCGAGGGAACGCGGACCTCCGAAGGCGTAGCGTCGCCAGGGTTGGGCGGGAGCCTCGTGCCCGTCATCGGGCGTCGCGTCGGACTGCTCAGCCGAGGTCGCGATCGACGGGGAGGTCTCGGCGCCTTCCTCAGGAACGTGCTTCTCCCCCGGCAACGCCGCGTCCTTGGCCGGCTCCGACGACGCCTCAGCGGGGTCGATTTCGGTCGGTGCGTCGAGGTCTGGCGCCTCGGGCGTCTTCTTCTGCTTCTTGCTCATGCCTTGAACACGTGTCGGCGGATCGAAGCGACGTTGGTGAAGATGCGCAGGCCGAGCACGACCACGACGCCGGTGGACAGCTGGTTACCGACACCCAGTTGGTCGCCGAGGAACACGATGAACGCGGCGACGACGACGTTCGACAGGAACGAGACGACGAAAACCTTGTCGTCGAACAATCCGTCGAGGGCTGCACGGATACCGCCGAACAGCGCATCAAGCGCGGCGATGACGGCGATCGGCAGGTACGGCTGCATCCACAACGGAACGTCGGGGTGCAGCCACAGGCCGAGCACGAGGCCGATCACGAGGCCGATCACGAGGCCGATGGCGGGAATCACGTCAGCTCCTAACGAGGGGAAGGGCGAAGTCAGCGCACCGGCTGAGCGTGGGCGATACGGATGGTTCCTTGCGCAGGCACCGTGACGTTGCCACGGGAGGTGGATATGGTGAAATCCGACTTCCGCAGCGACGTGAGGTAGTCCCCCGAGAACCCGCTCTCGAACTTGTTCTGCATGTCGCTCGGACCGATCGCGGTGACGGTGTACGGCGTCGCGAGCGGACGGTAGTTGACGAGGATGGCCGAGCCGGCGAAGCGCACCGCGCTGAGTGATGTGATGCGCTGACCGTTGACGCTGACGGCGGTCGCCCCCGAGGACCACAGACCGTTGATGACGTGCTGCAGATCGCTCGAGGTGAGAGCGTTCTCGTCCTCACCGGTGCGCGGATCGCTGTCGGCTGCATCGGGCTCGGCGTCCTCGGGGTTCTCGATGACGACGGTGAGCCCGGGCCCGCTGACGGCGGCCGCTCCAGCGGTGCGCTCACCGGCCGTGAGGTCGGCGCTCAGGTTCGAGCGCTCCTGGCGGGTCAACGCTGACGAACGGTTCGAGTCCAGTTCCGTGCGTAGTGCCTCCACCTCGGCGGCGGAGTCGTCGTTCGCCTTCTGTTTCGCCTCGACTTGTTCCACGAGTTGCGCGTGACGATCGGCCTGCACCGAATCCGGCACTCGCAGGGCATGGGCCGCCGCGCCGAGGAGGAAGCCGAGTGCGATGACCGTCACGACGAGCAGCGGCGAACGGCCCGGACGACGAACCAGCCCCTCACCCGTTGCCTCGCGCTTGCGGGCCACGTCTTCGTAGAGGGGGTCGATCGGCCGCTTCATGGCGTCGAAGATGAGCGCCATGCTCGCGGCCGGGTCCTGGACACGTACCTCGCGCGTCGTTCCCGGCGAGCGCGGCTTGCGTCGGATGAGTCGGTGCGGTGCCATCACACCGCCCGCGCGCGAACGACCTTCAGCATCTCGCGCACCTGGACGGCGTACAGCAGGCCGGCGAGCCAGTACAGGCACACGCCCCACAGGACGAAGGCCCAGGCGGTCGGGCGCGCCAGGTCACCGGCAGCGCCCTCGATCTCGGCGAGCAGGAGAAGGGGGAAGGCGTACAGAAGGTTGAAGGTGGCCGCCTTGCCGATGAAGTGCACCGGCGGCAGCGGCAGGTTGTGCCGGCGGACGGTGGGCGCCATCGTGAGGATGAAGACTTCGCGCAGAACCAGGGCGAGCACCACCCACATCGGCAGGATTCCACGCATCGCGAGGCAGACGATCGTCGCGACGATGTAGAGCCGGTCAGCCATCGGGTCGAGGATGGCTCCGAGACGCGACTGCATGTCGAACTTGCGGGCGATCTTGCCATCGAGGTAATCGGTGAACCCCGCCACCATGAGGACGACGAGGGCCGTCTTGTCCCACTCCGAAAGGATCAGCCAGACGAACGCCGGAACACCGACGAGCCGCAGGAAGGACAGCACGTTCGGCACCGTCCAGATGCGGCTCGAAAGCTCCGGTTCAGCGGTCGTCACAGGCCAAGACTAGGCGATGGCCCCGCGCGGCGCGCACCGACCGTCGAGCCCGCGGCCCCTAGCATGGAGCCGTACTGCACCGACCCCGAGGAGCTCATGTCCGCCGCACGCAACACCCTGTTCACCGCGCTCGTCTGCCTGAGCGTGTCCGCCGCCTCCCTGACGGCGCCGGCGTCCGCGCAATCACCCGCTGAGGCCTCTGCCCCGGCGAGCGCCGCGACGACGACCGCCACCGGCCTGCGCGCCGCGTCGAACGCCCTGTACGAGAACTGGGCCGGCTACCAGGTTGCGGCGAAGAACCCGACGCAGGCCCGGGGTTCGTGGACGGTACCGAAGGCGTCGTGGCCCGGACGTGACGGCTACTCGAACATGTGGGTGGGCCTCGGCGGCGGAAACCGTGCGCAGGGCCAGCTCATCCAGGCCGGAACGGAGCACGACTCGAAGTGTGTCGCCCTCCGGGCGGGCAAGTGCTCGAAGTGGAAGAACGACTACTACCTGTGGGTCGAGACGTTCCCTCAGCGCTCTCAGGAACGCATCACGAATCTGCCCGTCTCTCCCGGTGACCCTGTCCGGGTCGCGGTGCGCTGGTCGGCTCGGGACAGCCGTGCCTACTTCACGCTGTGCAACGAGCGCCTCCAGCGCTGTGTCGTGACCTCCCGCGCCACGAGCGCGCCGAAGGGCGTTGCCGAGTTCGTGCTCGAACGCCCGAGCCGCGCCGACGGACGCCCGCTCGCCCTCGCGAACACGGGCACGGTCTCGTTCCGTCAGCTCAGCGTCACCGACGCCTCGGGCACGCGGGTGCCGAAGAAGATGGCCCACACGCGCATCTTGATGTTCAACGGCAACCTGCTCGCATCGCCGGGCGCGTGGTCGGCGAGCGGCAACGGCTTCCCGGTGACGTTCAAGCGCGCGGCCTGACGCTGCCGGTTCAGCCCGCCTGGGGTTCGATCCGGCGGATGGTGTCGTCGCCGTCGTCCGCGCCAACCGCCGAGGGCTTGAGCAGCTGCTGGAGCCGCAGCGGGAACTTCATGGCGACGAGGAGGATGACGATTCCCGTGAACGAGGCGGAGAGCACGATGATCGCTCGACCGAGCGACATCGTCTCCGCGAGCGCGGCTCCGACGACGGGCGACACCGCTCCCCTCCACCGAGTGCGCCGACGTTGTAGGTGAAGCCGAGCGCTGCGGCGCGCTTCTCGATGGAGAACCAGCTCACCATCCACTTGGGCACGAGGCCGCCGACGCCGGCGCCGAAGCACTGCTGGACGAACAGCAGCAACCCGATGAGGGGCGCGTGGTCCGAGGTCAGCGTGAAGATCGGCCACAGCAAGGGTAGGGAGATGAGCAGGCTGCCCCAGTAGGCGCGAGTCGTGCCGAAGCGGTCGCCGGTGAAACCGGCCAGGATCGCACCGAAAGCCGTACCGAATCCGCTCCAGAAGAGGATGTCGCTGACTTCTCCGGGCGAGAGACCGAGGTCGGTCTTGAGGTAGGTCGGCAGCAGGGCCGTGATGGGCCAGGCGAAGAAGAACACGGTGAAGACCACGACCGTCACGGCAACGGCGGTGGGCCAGCGCTGAGGCTCGAACTGCACGAGGAACCAGACGAACACTGCCGTGATGAAGACGGACATCGGTGCGACGGTCCCTGCGCCGTGGACGTAACCACCGAAGATGGCGAGGAGAACCGCGAACGTCGCCAGGGTGAGGAGGACGTTGAGAATGCGGTGCGGGCCGCGGTAGAGCGTCGTGAACATGTCAGGCGTTGCATCCACCCGACCGGAGTCCTTCGCCCGGCGGAAGTCCTCCGGTTCGGGCAGACCACGGCGCAGCCAGAGGGCGAGCACGATCGGCACGAGAACGATGGCGAACAGCGCTCGCCAGCCCCACGCGGGCACCACGAAGCGGTAGACCTGAGCGACCAGCACTCCACCGATGGAGAAGCCGCTGATGAGGAAGGCGCTCGCCTTGTTACGCAGGTGCTGCGGCCACGACTCGATGACGTAGGTGGCGCTCGCGGAATACTCCCCCGCCATGCCGAAGCCGATGAGAAGGCGTGCGGTGAACATCATGACGTAGCCGGTGGAGACTGCACACAACAGTGAACCGAAGGAGAACGTGACGATGGCGAGCACCATGGCGTCACGGCGTCCGAGGGTGTCGGCGATGGCGCCGAGCACGAGACCTCCGAACCAGCGGGAGACGAACGCCGCGCTGATGAGGGTGGCGGCCTGGACGCCGTTGAGGTCGAACTCGTCGGCCACCTCGGTGAGGACGAGCGTGATGATGACGAAGTCGAAACCGTCGAGCAGGTACCCGAGCCACGCGGCCCAGAAGGACTTTCACTGCGTCGGGCTGACCTCGCGATACCAGGGCACGGTGGCAGCGTTCATGTGTGCCTCCTCATCCGGTTGTGCTGCTCACGGTTCTCCGGCACCTTATAGAGATTCGATGCGTCGCAGGCTGAATTCGCTCTGGGCACGGTGCCGGCCGAGCGTTAGGGTCGAAGCATGAACGGCATCGAGGTACTCAAGGATCTGGCGGGACGAGCCGCGGAGGTGGCGGGTTCCCTGCGGGACGTTCCGGCCGAGCGACTCAACGCTCACCCGGGGCACGACAACTCGATCGCGTGGCTGTTGTGGCATGCAGCTCGAGAGATCGACGTGCAGGTCGCGCAGCTCTCGGGCGAACAACAGGAGTGGACGCGAGGGGGCTGGGCGGAGAAGCTCGGCGTGGACCGCGGTGCGGACGCGATGGGCTACGGCGATTCCTCCGAGCAGGCGCGCGCCCTCGTGGTGAACGACGCGAACGCCCTCGTCGATCACCTCGAGGCCGTGACGGCTGCGCACGTGGCCTACCTCGACACCCTGACGGACGCGGACCTCGACGATGTCGTCGACGAGAACTGGGATCCGCCGGTCACCCGCGGCGCCCGCCTGGTGAGCGTCAGCGAGGATGCGCTGCAGCACGTCGGCCAGGCGAGCTACCTTGCAGGCATGAAGGATTCCGCCTTCGAGTGAGTCGCGTTCCGACGCGACGCCCGGTCGTCAGCGCACGTATCGTCGAAACATGACCATCAGCAGCCAGGACATCGACGACTTCTTCGGTCGCTATGCGGCGGCGCTCACGAATTTCGACGCCGGGGCCGCGGCGGACCTGTGGGCGACACCCGGCACGATCGTGGACGACCGGGTTCTCCGGCGTCCTCGACTCACGGGACGCGATGGTGTCAGGGCTCGAGCAGTCCTAGCCGGTCTACAAGCAGCTCGGTCTCGCGTCGGTGGCGTACGAGATCGTCGATCAGCGCCACTTCAGTGACCGTCTCGTCCTCGTCGCCGTCCGCTGGACGTTCTTCGACGCGAACGGGGACGCCCTCACGGACAGCAGCCCCTCCTACCTCCTGCGTCGCGAGGATTCCGGTCTGCGGGCGACCGTATGCATCCAGACCGACGACGTGGAGAAGCTGCAGGCACTCGCCGAAAGCCGCGGGGTGGATCTCGCGTCCCGCAGCGAGTGACTCTCACCGCGTCCGGCGAAACGAGCACGAAAAAGCGGGAGGGATCGCACGATGCGATCCCTCCCGCTGGCCTGTCGGGCTGACAGGATTTGAACCTGCGACCCCTTGACCCCCAGTCAAGTGCGCTACCAAACTGCGCCACAGCCCGTTGCGCCCGAGAGCGCAAGCCCCGAAGGGCGAAATGAACCTTACCCCACGGTGGCGGGCGCCTCACAATCGGGTGACGCGCGCCCCACTCGCAGGGGTCAGCGAGGCTCAGAAGTCGAAGATGTCCCCCGCGATGTCGCCGATGGCGTCACCGACGGAACCGAAGATGTCGCCGAGGCCGCCGGCCATGTCGCCGAGGTCGAACAGGCCCGCACCGTCGCCGAGAAGATCAGCCAGTCCGCCGATGGCCTCGATGCCGAGATACGCAATGTCGTCACCGAAGAACAGCCAGAAGAACGGGTCGGATGCCAGGCCGCCCATGATGTTGCCGTAGCCCTCGAGTTGGGCCGCCTTGGCGACGTCGCCGATCACCGACGCCCAGCGCTCGGTCAACCCGAAGATCATGGCGTACGGCAGGTAGCGGCTGAACAACCCTGCTGCCTCTTCGTACTTGATCTGACTGGCCTCCGCCGTCGCGATGTACTTGCGGAAACCGAGCGTCTGGATGCGAACGGCCGTGCCGTCGGCCGTACGCGGCGAGCGGCCGGCGAGGCCGAAGAAACCCTTGCTGCGCGGGTCACGCTCGTACCAGCCGCGCTCCATCGTCTCGCGGTACAGCGAGTCCGTGATGTGCCGCAGCGGCCCCCGCAGCTGGCGCTTCATCTGCTCCAGCCCGACGTATTTCACGCCGGGCGGGAAAAGCGCGTTGAGGAAGTCGGCCTCCACCTGCGTGATGATGTCGTCGCGCGGGAACTCGTTCTGCACGAACAACCACGAGTCGTCCTGCTTGTCGATGCGGAACCACCCGCGAAGGGACAGATCGATCATCATGGCCCCGATGTCACGCGGGTCCACCTTGCCGTCCACCACGGTGCCCGCGAGAGCCGCGCTGACGCCCTTGGGCGGCGAGAACTGCACGGCGGCCTCACCGGCCCACTCCTTGCGCCCCTTGACGCGGCGGACCTCCCCCGTGCCGGCAGCCGGCGTGAGACCGGGCGTGACGCCGACGTACTCGTAATCGTGGTTCCAACCGAACATCGATGACCTTTCGTTCGCGGGGCGCTCACAGCCTAGCCACCGCGCTCAGCCTCTGGCAGACCGGCTCAGCGATCTCCGGGGAACTTCGCGCCGTAGTTTCGCGCCACGGCGAGTACATACAGATCGTCGAGCGAGAAACCGCCCGATGACGCAGCAGCCATGCCGACCAGCATCGGGTTGCGGTGCATCTCGGCGAGCATCTGCCCAGCCGCGGACGTCGGACGTCCCGTCTGGGCGGTGTCGAGTTCCTTGGACCACGCACCGACGAGTTCGAACGCCACCGCGTAGGCGAGCTAGCCGCCCACGAAGCCCTCGCTCTGATCGTTCGCGAGCTGCTTGCTTTCGACCTTCGCGAGGTAGTGCTTGAACGACGCCGCCTCCCGCTTGAGACGCTCGCCGTCGGAGCTCAGCCACGACCCCCGGCGCCCCAGCATCCCGCGGGACGCCGGATTGCGGGTTGCGACGCCGTGGGCCACCATCTCGTCGCCCAGCGCCGTCGCCACCTCCTCGACATGCCCCCTGGAGGCGGTGCTTGAGCGACGACAGAGACACGTCCTGACGCGGCACGGCGTCACCGGGCGTCTGCGACAGGCCGGGCCGGAAGAGAGCATCCATGAGGCCGTCTGGTTGGCGTCCTGCGACGGTTGGTCCTTGTGCGAGCGGCTGAACATGGTGACCCCTTTTGAGTGTGTGCTGGCTCACCATAGGCGACGGCCGCCGTCTCGAACAGAGACGGCGGCCGGTCGTGGCCACAGCTGGATCAGCGCTGCTTGCGCTTCTCGCGCACGCGCACCGAGATCTCGATGGGCGTGCCGTCGAAACCGAACTCCTCGCGCAGGCGACGCTCGATGAAGCGGCGGTAGCCGGCCTCGATGAAGCCGCTCGCGAAGATGACGAAGCGCGGCGGACGCGTCGAGGCCTGCGTCGCGAACAGGATGCGCGGCTGCTTACCACCACGCACGGGGTGCGGGTGGGCTGCCACGACCTCGCCGAGGAACGCGTTGAGACGGCCCGTCGGGATGCGCTGGTCCCACGAGTCGAGAGCTACCTCGAGCGCCGGGACGAGACGGTCCGTGTGACGCCCCGTGGCGGCGGAGATGTTGACGCGCGGCGCCCACGGCACCTGCACGAGCTCGCGCTCGATCTCCTTCTCCAGGTAGTAGCGGCGCTCCTCGTCGAGCAGATCCCACTTGTTGTACGCGACGACGAGGGCGCGGCCTGCGTCGATGACCTGCTGGACGACACGCACGTCCTGCTCGGCGATGCTCTGCTCCGCGTCGATGAGGACGACGGCGACCTCCGCCTTCTCCAGCGCCGTCTGCGTGCGCAGGGACGCGTAGAAGTCGGCGCCGCGGGTCTGGTGAACGCGTCGGCGGATACCGGCGGTGTCGACGAAGCGCCACGTCTTGTCACCGAGTTCGATGTATTCGTCGACCGGGTCGCGCGTCGTACCCGCAACGTTGTCGACGACGACGCGCTCGGAGCCGGCGAGCTTGTTGAGCAGCGACGACTTGCCGACGTTCGGGCGCCCGAGCAGCGCGACGCGACGGGGGCCGCCGCGCGGGTAGGCGCCGGCCACGGCCGACTTGTCCGGAAGCTCGTTGATGATGGCGTCGAGGGCGTCACCCGTGCCGCGCCCGTGAAGGGCCGAGACCGGGTAGGGCTCGCCGAGTCCGAGCGACCACAGCATCGCGGCGTCCGCCTCGGTGCGGTTGTCGTCGACCTTGTTGGCCACGAGCACGACAGGCTTCTTCGAGCGGCGCAGCAGCTTGACGACGGCCTCGTCGGTGTCGGTGGCACCGACGGTGGCGTCGACGACGAACATCACGGCGTCGGCGAGTTCGACAGCCACCTCGGCCTGCTCGGCGACACGCAGGTGAATGCCCGTGGCGTCGACCTCCCATCCGCCGGTGTCGACGAGCGTGAAGCGGCGCCCGACCCACTCGGCGTCATAGGCCACACGGTCACGCGTCACACCCGGAACGTCCTCGACGACGGCCTCACGGCGGCCGAGGATGCGGTTGACGAGAGTCGACTTGCCGACGTTGGGGCGTCCGACGACGGCAACAACAGGGCGCAGGTCCGCCTCACTGAAGCCCTCGTCGTCACCGCCCTCGCCGCTGAGGAGGGCGCGGTCCTCGTCGCTGAGGTCGAAGTCCTCGAGCCCGACCCGGAGGGCCTGCTCGACGGACTCGTCGCCTGGGAAGTTCTGCTCGTCGCTCACGCGTCATACCTTCGAATGTCGGAAAGTTCTGCGCGGTTCGCTCGTCGATCGGAGTCTGATCCGTGTCGCGCCGCGCCATGACGCCGAACGGGCGTCAGACACCATTCTCGCGCACTTGGGCGAAAAGTCAGATTCGGGCAGCGCGCACGTGCTCCGCGAGGCGCACACGCAGCGCCTCGGTGGCCACGGCAACACGCTCGCGACCGGTGACGGCAGCGACGTCGGGCACGCCTGCGAGGTCGAACGGTTCGCCGAACGTCACCGACAGGCGTGAACGCACGCGCGGCAACGCACCCTTCGAGCGACCCGCCGTTCCCGACAAGGCAACCGGAACGACGACCGCCTTCGTTCCCAGCGCAAGGAACGCGGCTCCCTGCTGGGCGCTCGCCACCTCGCCACTGCCGCGCGTTCCTTCGGGGAACACGCCGACGACCCCGCCTGCGCGCAGGACCTCCCGTGCGCTGGTGAGCGCCTCACGGTCGGCGCTGCGCTGCGTGATCGGGATCTGCCCGACGCCGCGCAGGAGCCAACCGACCGGCCCGACGAAGTACGCCCGCTTGACGAGGAAGTGCACCGGTCGCGGGGACGTGATGAACCCCAGCGGCCCGTCGATGAAGCCGACGTGGTTCGCGACGAGAATGACCGGCCCACGCGAAGGCACGTGCGCTTGACCCGTCACCCGTGCGCGGTACAGGAGCCGCAGCAGCCCGACGCCCAGACGTTGGCCTACTCGTACGCCTCGATCAGCGTCCACGGGACGCGGCAGCCGAGAGGCCAGCCGCTCGTCCAGGTGTTGCGCAGCGCTGCGCAGACGCTCAGGCGGTTGCACGCTCGACGAGGGTCAGCACAGCTTCGACGGACTGCTGGAACGTCAGTTCGCTCGTGTCGAGTGTGACGACACCGTCAGCGGCGGTCATGAACTGGGAAACGGTCGAGTCGGCCTTGTCGCGGTCGACGATCTGGGCGCGCGTCGCGGCGAGCATCGACTCGTCGGCACCACCGTGAACCTCCTTGGAGCGACGAGCCAGGCGGGCCTCCTCGCTCGCCACCATGAGGATTCGCACCTCCGCGTCCGGCGCGACGACCGTGGTGATGTCGCGGCCCTCGGCCACCACTCCCCCTTGGTCGGCGGCGATCTGCGCCATGAGCTCGCGCTGACGCTGCTGCAGCTTGGGGCGCACCGCGAGGTTCGTCGCGACCTTGGAGACCACCTCGGCGATGCGCGTGGTGCGGATGTCGGAATCGATGGGGTTTCCGCCCATGGAGATGCTGGGAGCCTTCGGATCGGTACCCATCTCGAGTGGCATCGCGGCGACGGCGTCGGCGACGGCCTCGGTGTCGTCGAGGTCGATGCCCGCGTCGAGGCAGTACCACGTGAGGGCCCGGTACATGGCGCCCGTGTCGAGATAACCGATGCCCAGGTGCGCTGCGACCTTCTTGCTCACGCTCGACTTGCCGGAGCCCGAGGGCCCATCGATGGCGACCCGGAAACCGCTGCTCGTACTCGTCATGCGGGGATTCTAGTGCGTCTCGAGCACATGAACCGACCAGCCCTTGGCCGCCAGGGCCTCGCGCAGCACCTCGGCCCGGACCGGCAGCACGTCGATCTCCAGCAGACCTGCGGCGACCGAGGCGTCGTGCTCGAGGCGCAGGTCCTCGACGCTGACGCCGCTCTCCCCGACGACGACGAAGAGTCGCCCGAGAGCGCCAGGCTCGTCAGGGACGACGACGGCAACGGTCGCGTAGGTCGTCGGCGGCGTGCCGTGCTTGCCGGGAATGCGCGCCTGCCCGTCCTGGCCCGCCGCGATCGTGCCTGCGATCACAGCGCGGGGGCCCGGCCCGAGGCCGTCACCCGCCGCAGGCGAGTTTGGCTGCTCGACGGCACGCAATGCATCGCGCACTGCGGTGAGTTCCTCGATGAAGCGGTCCACGACGGGGCGCACGGCGCGCGCGTTACCCGCGAGGATCTGCGTCCAAAGGAGCGGGTCGCTCGCGGCGATGCGTGTGACGTCACGGACGCCCTGGCCGCTCAGCCCGACAGCGGGTTCCGACAGCTCGCGCAGTTGCGCCGCGACGAGGCTGGCGGCCAGCTGCGGCACGTGTGAGACGGCCGCGACGGCGGTGTCGTGCTCCTCGGGCGCCATCGTCACTACGCGCGCGCCGACGGACTCCGCGAGCGAGATGACATCACGCACCCGCTCCGCCTCGGCACCGTCGGGGCACACGACCCAGGTGCGGCCCTCGAAGAGGTCGCTGCGCGCGGCGACGGCGCCGCTTCGCTCACGTCCCGCCATCGGGTGCCCAGGAACGTAACGGGCAGCGGCGTCGGCGCCGGCGAGCTCTCGCACCGCGACGACGACGGCGTTCTTCACGCTCGCGACGTCGGTGACCGTGGCTTCCGGCCAGCGTTCGAGTTCGGCCGTAATGACATCGGCCGTGACGTCCGGTGGGGCCGCGACCACGACGACATCGGGCGCTGCATCGTCATCCGACGCGAGACGACCGCCGCCCATGTCGGCGGCCAGAGCCGCGGAAACCGGCGAGGTGTCGGTCAGCGTGACGTCGACACCCCGCACCCGCAGCGCGAGCGCGATCGACGTACCGAGCAGCCCGGCGCCGACGACGCGTACACGCTGCGGAACGCTCACAGCCCGGCGGTCTTGTACAGCGCCGCGACCTCGCGCTTGTTGAGCGGGCGCATCTTGCCCGGGCGAAGGTCGCCGACCTTGACGGGGCCGACCTGCGGGCGGGCGAGCGCGATGACCGGGTGGCCGACGGCCTCGAGCATGCGGCGCACGATGTGGTTGCGGCCCTCGTGAATGACGACCTCGACGAGCGCCATACCCGGCTGGCTGTCGACGACCTTGAACGAGTCGACCTTGACCGGCCCGTCCTCCAGTTCGATGCCTTCACGCAGGCGCTTGCCCAGGTCGCGCGGCACCGGACCCTGGATCGTGGCGAGGTAGACCTTCTCCACGCCGTAGCGCGGGTGCTGCAGACGATTGGCGAGATCGCCGTCGTTCGTCAGCAGGAGAAGGCCCTCGGTGTCCTGGTCGAGGCGTCCGACGTGGAAGAGGCGCTCGGTGCGTCCTTCGAGGTACTCCCCCACGGACGGGCGACCCATGTCGTCCTCCATCGTGGAAACGACGCCGGTGGGCTTGTTGAACGCGATGTAGACGAGCGTGTCGTCGAGCTGGATGCGCGCACCGTCGACGTGGATGACCGAGGTCTCGGGGTCGACACGCGTGCCGAGCTCGCTCACGATCTGACCGTCGACCTCGACGCGCCCTTCGGCGATGAGGTTCTCGCAGTGACGGCGCGAGCCGACGCCGGCCTGCGCGAGCACCTTCTGCAGGCGCGTTCCCTCGTCGACGTGCACGTCGCGCTGCGCAGCCTTCTTGGGCTGACGCTCGCGCGGCGGAGCGACCGGCTGGCCGTCCTTCGTCGTGCCGATGCCGAGCACGTCGGCCTCGTAGCGGCTGACCTTGCCGCCGGAGCCGCGGTTGACGCGGGTGCTGCGCTTGTCGCGCGCACCGGGGCGGGGCTTCTTGTTGTTCATCCGTGTCCTTGTTCCACTAGTTCGTCGATGATCGCAGCGTCCGGCAGGTAGGGCGCCAGCGGCGGGAGCTCGTCGAGCGAGCCGATGCCGAGACGCTGCAGGAAGTACGGGGTGGTGCCGTAGAGCGTGGCGCCGCCCTCGGCGTCGGAGCCGACCTCGGTGATGAGGCCGCGCGTGACGAGCGTGCGCGTGACGCCGTCGACGTTGACACCGCGGATCGCGCCCACGCGCGAACGCGAGATCGGCTGGCGATACGCGATGACGGCGAGGGTCTCCAGGGCAGCCTGTGTGAGCTTCGCCTGCTGGTTGCCGAGAAGGAACTTCTCGACGGCGTCGGCGTAGACCGGGCGGGAGTACATCCTCCACGAGCCGTCGACCTCACGCAGGGTGAAGCCGCGCTGCTGGGCGCGGTACTCGACCTCCAGGCCTTCGAGGTTGGCGCGGATCTCGCTCTCGCCCACACCGAACGCGGACGCGAGATCGGGCACCGAGACGGGCTCGTCGACGACCATGAGAACGGCTTCCAACGTCGAGCGCAGGCCGCCCGGAAGGTGGTGCACGACAAGGGGTTCGTCACCGTCGCGCGGTGCCGCCCGGTCGGGCTGCTCCTGCGGCATCTCAGTCATCTCCACCTCCGTTCACTCCTTCATTGTCCCAGGGCTCACCGTCGAACTCGTCCGAGACGACGATGCGCGCGTCGGGGTCCGCGCTCCAGCGCACGCTGAGCGGCTCGAGATGGGCCTCCTGCTCGAACGTCACGGCGGATTCCTTGAACAGTTCGAGCACCGCGAGGAAGCGCGCCACGACGACGAGCGTGTTGTCCGCGTCGGCGACGAGCTGCGCGAACGTCAGCTGCTCACTGCGTCGCAGTTTCGACGTGACGATCGTGGCCTGCTCGCGCACGCTCACCTGCACGGCGTGGAGGTGATCCACCGCCACAGTCGGCGGCACCTTCGGCGTCAGTGCCCGCGCCGCGACGACGGCGAGTTGCTCCGGCGTCGCCGTCATGACGAGTTCGGGCAGGAGCCCCGCGAAGCGCTCCTCGAGTCCGGCCTGGCGCGCGACGAGGCGGCCGTGGGTCTGCATCCGCTCGTCGAGGAACGTCGCCATGTCCTTGAACGCCCGGTACTGCAGCAGCCGGGCGAAGAGCAGATCGCGGGCCTCGATGAGTTCGAAGTCGTCCTCGTCGGCGGTGAGGCTCGGCACGAGCCGCGCGGCCTTGATCTCGAGCAGGGTCGCTGCGACGAGGAGGAACTCGCTCGCCTCGGACAGATCCCACTCGTCGCTCGCGGCGCGCGCACGACGAATGTGCGCGATGAACTCGTCGGTGACCTGCGAGAGCGAGATCTCCGTGACGTCGAGACGGTGCTTTGAGATGAGGCCGAGCAGGAGGTCGAACGGGCCGTCGAACACCTCACCGAGGTGGACGTGGAACGGCGTCGTCGCGGCCCGCCTCGTGAGAACTCCGCCGGGTGTCTCCTGCGTCTCCTGCGCCTCAGGTGCCGACGCGGTCGGCGCCTCGTCGCTCACCGGCGTCTCGGTCAGGGTGCGCCGCCGCGCGAGATGAGCTCACGCGCCAGCTGACGGTAGGACTCGGCCGCACCGTGGTTCGAGGCGTACTGCGTGATCGGCTCCGCGGCGAGCGTCGCGTCGGGGAACTTCACGGTGCGCGAGATGACGGTGTGGAAGACCTTGTCACCGAAGTGGTCGACGACCGAGCGCACGACGTCGCGGCTGTGGAGCGTGCGTCCGTCGTACATCGTGGCCAGGATGCCGTCGATCTCGAGGCGCGGGTTGAGGCGGTCCTGAACCTTCTCGATCGTCTCCACGAGCAGGGCCACACCGCGCATGGCGAAGAACTCGGCCTCGAGCGGAATGACGACGCCGTGCGACGCCGTGAGCGCGTTGACCGTGAGCAGGCCGAGCGACGGCTGGCAGTCGATGAGGATGACGTCGTACTCGTCCTCGACGCCCCGCAGCACGCGAGCGAGAACCATCTCGCGGGCCACCTCGCCGACGAGCTGGACCTCGGCGGCCGACAGGTCGATGTTGGCGGGCAGAACGTCGAGGCCCGCCATCTGGGTGTGCTGGATGACGTCGTGAATGTCGTGGTCCTTCTCGACGAGAAGGTTGTAGATCGTCACATCGAGATCGTGCGAGCGCACGCCGAGGCCGACCGACAGCGCACCCTGCGGGTCGAAGTCGACGAGCAGCACCTTGCGGCCGTACTCGGACAGAGCCGCGCCGAGGTTGATGGTCGAGGTCGTCTTGCCCACGCCACCCTTCTGGTTACACATCGAGATGATGCGCGCCGGGCCGTGCGAGTCGAGCATCGGAGGCGTCGGGAAGCCGGGCAGGGGTCGCCCGGTCGGTCCCCACTGCCCCGTCGCGTCGATTCCGGGCAAACGGTCAAGTTGACCTTGAGGATTCGCCGCCTTGGGCGTGCCGTCGGACGTCACTCGCAAGCCTCCAGTGATAGTTGAACGTTTGGCATCTCGCCAATCCCCTCAAGACTAGCGCGCGGCCTCGCGCCATGCCCAAACGAGCGGCGGATCAGCGGGCTCGCGGGTGCGCCGCGGCGAAGGTCTCGCGCAGCTGTTGCACCGAGACCATGGTGTAGATCTGCGTTGTCGTGACCGACGCATGCCCGAGCAGTTCCTGCACGACCCGGACGTCGGCGCCGCCCTCGAGCAGATGCGTGGCGAACGAGTGACGCAGGGTGTGCGGCGATATCTCCCCCGTGAGCCCGGCGGTCTCGGCGCTGCGACGAATGACATCGAACACGCTCTGGCGCGTGAGCCGCGAACCGCGCTGGTTGAGGAACACGGCCGGCGTTCCCTTGCCCTTCTGGGCGAAGCTCGGCCGCTCGCGGGTGAGGTACGCGGTGAGGGCATCAGCCGCGTACGAGCCGAGCGGGACGATGCGTTCCTTGCTGCCCTTTCCGAACAGGCGCACCGACTTCGTCGTGAGGTCCACGTCGTCGACGTCGAGGCCGACGAGTTCGCTGACGCGCGCGCCCACACCGTAGAGAACTTCAAGCAGGGCACGATCACGCAGACCGCCGGGGTGGCCCTCTCCCCCCGTGGCCTCAAGAAGCCGCTCGACGTCGCTGACGGGAATGGCCTTCGGCAGCTTGCGCGCCGGCGTGGGTGGTGCGACGTCGGCCGCCGCGTCGTCGCTGCCCGTCTCCAGCGACGTGAAGGTGTGGAAGCCGCGCACGGCCACGAGGGTGCGGGCAGCCGAACTCGCAGCCAGCGGCTTGTGCTCCGCATCCCCCTCACGCAGGTGACGAAGGAAGGCCTCGACGTGCTTCTCCTCGATGCCCTCGGGCGAGTTCACACCGTCGGCGGCGAGGAAGGCGAGGTAACGGGCGACGTCCCGGCGATACGCGGCCAGTGTGTTCGCCGAGACGCCCCGCTCGACCTGGAGGTGGTGCAGCCACGCCGTCGCGGCGTCACGCAGCGCGGCGGGCGCCTCGTTCATGTCGCCTCGTTCGTTCCTCAGCCGGGCAGGTGCAGCGTCGGCTGCGCGTCCTCGGCCGGGAGCGTCCACGTGTGGCGATCGGCGTCGCTCTGGTCGCCGGAGCGCAGATCCTTCACCTGATCGGCGTTGGGAACGCCGTCGCTCTCGCCGCCGAGGAACCACACGAAGGGGATGCCGCGACGGTCGGCGAACTGGATCTGTTTGCCGAACTTGGCTGCCTTCGGCGAGACGAGCGTCGGGATGCCACGAGCGCGCAGTGCGGCCGCCACGCGCATGCTCTCGTCACGCGATGCCTCGTCCGTCACGGCGACGAGCACCGCGGTGGGCGTCGGGCGCGTGGCGGCGAGGCCCCGCTCACCGATGAGCTTCGCGAGCAGGCGTGAAACACCGATCGAGAGGCCCACACCCGGGTAGGTCTTCTTGCCGTCGCTGGCGAGCGCGTCGTAGCGGCCACCGGAGCAGATCGAGCCGTACGCCTCGTCACCGACGAGCTGCGTTTCGTAGACCGTGCCGGTGTAGTAGTCGAGACCGCGCGCGATCTTGAGTTCCGCGACGAGCAGACCGGGCGCGTGCTCGGCCGCGGTGTCGATGACGGCCTTGAGCTGCGCCAGCCCCTCGTCGAGAATCTCGTGCTCGACGCCGAGAGCGCGCACCTTCTCGACGAAGCTGGAGTCGCTCGTCGAGATCGCGGCGAGGGCGAGCACCTTGTCGGCGTTCTCGTCGCTGACGCCTTCGGCGACGAGCAGTTCCTTGACCTTCGCCGGTCCGATCTTGTCGAGCTTGTCGACGATGCGCAGCGTGCCGGTGATGTCGTCGATGCCGAGGCCGCGGTAGAAGCCCTCGGGGATCTTGCGGTTGTTCACCTGGATGCGGAAGTCACCGATGGGCAGGCGCTTGAACACGTCGGCGATGACGAGCGGGAGCTCGACCTCGTAGTGGAAGGGCAACTCCCCCGCGTCGACGATGTCGATGTCGGCCTGAACGAACTCGCGGTAGCGCCCCGCCTGCGGGCGCTCGCCGCGCCAGACCGGCTGGATCTGGTAGCGGCGGAACGGGAACGTCAGCTTGCCGGAGTTCTCGAGCACGTACCGGGCGAAGGGCACCGTGAGGTCGAAGTGCAGGCCGAGTCCGGCCTCCTTCGCGTCGCTCTCGTCGGCAGCCAGGCGGGAGACGGCGTAGATCTCCTTGTCCGCATCACCGCCCTTGCCGACCAGACGCTCGACGGGCTCCACGGCCCGCGTGTTGATCGGCTCGAAGCCGTGGAGCTCGAAGACCTCAGCGATGACGTCGAGCACCATCTGCTCGGCGTAACGCTGTGCGGGAAGCCATTCGAGGAAGCCGGAGATCGGCGTGACCTTGCTCATGAGGTGAGTCCTTGGAGATACGGGTTGGTGGCGCGCTCACGCGCGATCGTGGTAGCCGGGCCGTGCCCGGGAAGAACGAGGGAGGAATCGGGCAGCGGAAGCACCTTGTCGCGCAGGCTGCGCTGCATGGCTTCGGCGCTGCCGCCGATGAGGTCGGTGCGGCCGATCGAGCCGGCGAACAGGACGTCACCGGTGACGACGGTGCTCGTCACCGACGCCGCCGTGGCGTCGTCGAGCCCCTGGGGAACGTCGTCGATCGTGAACATGACCGAACCCTCCGTGTGCCCCGGCGCATGGGTGACGCCGAACGTCAGGCCGGCGAGCTCAAGCGGGGCGCCCTCGTGGATCGAGACGACCTTCTCGGGCTCCTGCCACGTGGCGGCCTTGCCGAACGACTGCTCGAGCATGCCGCGAAGCTGCGGGCCGAGCTGGGCGTACGGATCGACGAGGCGGTAGCGGTCGTCCTCGTGGATGTGCGCCGCGATCGTGCCGCCGCACACCGGCGTCACGGAGAAGGTGTGGTCGAGATGGCCGTGCGTGAGCAGTACCGCGGTCGGCTTGAGGTCGAGTTCGGCGAGCACGTGCTCGAGCTGGTCGGTGACGCCGATGCCCGGGTCGACGACCACACACTCGGAGCCGCGCTCACGCGCGACGACGTAGCAGTTCGTGCCCATCGCGGCAGCAGGGAAGGAAACGGTCAGCACCCGCCCAAGCCTACTGGCCGCGGCCACTCGGCTTTCGCGCGTACCTCAGTACCGTGAAGTGTGTTGCCCGTCCGGGCGTGACATTGGCCGCATCCCACCTAGACTGATCGGGTTGCTGCCGGGGTGACGCATGACCGATTCCCCGGCTACGTCGAGAAAAAGGCATGAACGTGTCCGAGGACTCCACCACTCCCACCCCGACGCCCGGTTCCATCAAGCCGAGCGCAATGCCGAAGCCCACCGCGGTTCCGGCCGCCGCCGAAGCGTCCGGGACGCCCGCTGCCGCTCCTGCAGCGCCCATCGCCCCCGTTGCCGAGTCCACGTCCAACGCGGCCTCGTTCGGCCGTGTCGGCGAGGACGGCACGGTCTACGTCAAGACCCCGGACGGTGAGAAGGCTGTCGGTTCCTACCCCGGCAAGAGTGAGGACGAGGCGCTCGCCTACTTCGCGCGCAAGTACGACGAACTGCACGCCAGCGCAGCCCTGCTCCTGCAGCGCGTCACGCAGACTGACGTTTCGGCCCACGACGCCACCGAGTCGCTGAAGAACCTGCGCAAGCAGGTCGGCGAGGCGAACGTCGTCGGTGACCTGCCGGCGCTCGACGGCCTCGTCGAGGACATCTCGACGGCGCTGCGCGTCAAGGCGCAGGTCGAGGGCGAGCAGCGTGCCGCCGCGAAGGCCGAGGCGCTCGAGCAGCGTGAGGCTCTCGTCGCCGAGGCCGAGCAGATCGCCGCGCAGGACCCGGAGAAGGTGCAGTGGAAGAAGTCCACCACCCGCATGCGTGAGCTCCTCGACGAGTGGAAGGCCCACCAGAAGGGCGGCGCGCGCCTCGACCGTGACGTCGAGTCGACGCTCTGGCAGCGCTTCTCCGCGGCCCGCAACGGCTTCGACAAGACGCGCCGCGCGCACTTCAGCAAGCTCGACGAACAGCACGGTGCGGCGAAGAAGGAGAAGGAGCGCCTCGTCGCCGAAGCCGAGAAGCTCCAGAACTCCACCGACTGGGGTTCGACGGCGTCCGCGTTCAAGCGCCTCATGGGTGATTGGCGTGCCGCCGGCCGCGCGTCGCGCGCCGACGACGACGCGCTGTGGCAGCGCTTCAAGGCCGCGCAGGACGCGTTCTTCGCGGCCAAGGACGAGGTCGTCGCCGAGGAGAACAAGGAGTTCGAGGCGAACGCCAAGGTCAAGGAGGAGCTGCTGGCCGAGGGTCAGAAGATCCTGCCGGTCAAGGAACTCGGCGCCGCCAAGGCGCAGCTGCGCGCGCTCCAGGAGAAGTGGGACGCCGCGGGCAAGGTGCCGCGCAAGGACATGGACCGGCTCGAGAAGGGCATGCGCCGCATCGAGAACGCCGTGCGTGACGCCGAGCAGGCGCAGTGGAAGAAGTCCGACCCCGAGGTGAGCGCCCGCGCCAACTCGATGGTCGCGCAGTTGGAGTCGGCCATCGCCGACCTGCAGGCCGACGTCGACGCCGCCGAGGCGTCGGGCAACTCCAACAAGGCCAACAAGCTGCGTCAGGAGCTGAACGCGAAGCAGTCCTGGCTCGACCAGGTGCGTTCCACCGCCAGCGAGCTCGACGGCTGAGAGGTGTGATCTGATGTTCGGATCCGGTCGGTTCACGACGGATTCGGCCGCCGAAGGGCTGGTCGCTTACCTGAGCACCAGCCCTTCGCCGTTCCACGCGGTCGAGTCCACGGTACGTCTGCTCGAGGAGGCGGGCTTCGTCCGTCTCGACGAGGTCGACGTGTGGCCCACGGCGCCAGGGCGCTACGTCACGACGCGGGGCGGTTCGCTCGTCGCGTGGTCGAGCGAGCAGGTGGGTGAAGGCGCCTTCACGAAGGCTTCGGCGGAGGGGGTGCCCGGCTTCCGCATCGTCGGTGCGCACACCGACTCCCCCAACCTGCGCATCAAGCCGCGCCCCGATCACGAGCGCGCCGGATGGCAGATGCTCGGTGTCGAGCCCTACGGCGGCCTACTGCTCAACTCGTGGCTCGATCGCGACCTCGGCCTTTCGGGGCGCGTCTCCGTTCGCCAGGTCGACGGTTCGGTCGGCACGCGCCTGTTCCAGTGCGACGAGCCGCTGCTGCGCGTCTCCCAGCTCGCCATCCACCTCGACCGTTCCACGAACGACGGGCTGACGCTCAACAAGCAGGCCCACATGGAGCCGCACTGGGCGCTCTCGCAGGTGCCGACGTTCGCCGAGTGGCTCGCCGACCAGGTCGGCGTCGAGCCCCTCGACGTCCTCGCGTGGGACGCGATGACGCACGACACGCAGGCTCCGGCCCGCACGGGGCTGCACCACGAGTTCGTCGCCGGCGCCCGTATGGACAACCTTGCCACGAGCTTCGCAGCGACGATGGCGCTCCTCGACGCGGTGGAGAACCCGGCGGACGAGCCCGTCATCCCCCTCATCGTGCTGTTCGACCACGAAGAAATCGGCTCGATGTCGGAGCGGGGCGCGTTCTCGGCGTACCTGCCCACCGTTCTCGAGCGCATCGTCTCGTCGCTCGGCGGGTCACGCGACGCCCTGCACCGTTCCCTCGCGCGCACCGTCATCGCCTCGGGCGACATGGCGCACGCCACGCACCCCAACTACGCAGACCGTCACGAGCCGGCGCACCACATCGCGATGAACGGCGGCCCGGTGCTCAAGGTGAACACGAACCTGCGCTACGCGACGGACGCCGTCGGGGCGGCGCACTTCGCCGCCGCGTGCCGTCAGGCGGGCGTGCCCATGCAGGAGTTCGTCGTGCGCTCGGACCTGCCGTGCGGCTCGACGGTCGGCCCGATGACGGCGGCCCTCTCCGGTGCGACGACGGTCGATTTCGGCGCCCCCACGCTCTCGATGCACTCCATCCGTGAACTCGTCGGTGCGGCCGACCAGGCGATGTACGCGGCCGCGCTCGCGGCCTTCCTCGCCCCACGAGGTGCGTGAGACGCGGGCTGCTGCTCGACTGACGAGGAAAGTGCAGGTTGTGCGTGATATTTCACGAACAACCTGCACTTTGTTCATCAGTCATTGAGCGGGCGTAATTCGGTTGCGTCGAATTGGCGCACCGGCATCAACTGGGACGATGTTTGAGCACCTCGCACTTCGTCCGCTCCAGGTCAGCGACGCAGCCGACATGTCCGAGGTGCTGTCGGATCCCGAGCTCTATCGGTTCACGGGCGGTCATCCCCCAACGACGGGCGAACTGGAACGCCGCTACGCGGTTCAAACCCGAGGTGGCTCCCCCGCCGGCCTCGAGATCTGGATCAACGAACTCGTCTTCGCCCGGACTGACAGCGGCGAGCGGCCAGTGGGCTTCGTTCAGGCCACCATCCCTGTCGACACCGGGCCCACAGAGATCGCCTGGGTGATCGGAGTCCCCTGGCAGGGAAACGGTTACGGCCACCGCGCAGCCTCGCTCCTCATGGAGCAGCTTCGAGAACGAGGCATCACCGACGTGATCGCTCACATCCATCCCGACCACACGGCGTCACAGCGGATCGCGCAGCGGCTTGCGATGGAGCCGACCGACATCACGATCGACGGCGAGACCCTGTGGAAGGGCACGACTCCCGAACCAACGCGAGGTTGACTGAAGCTCTCTGCGCGCCCAGGTCGAACGGGTCAGTTCTTCTGTGTCGCTACCCCGGTCTCGTCGGCACTGTCGCCCGGCTCCCCCGGCTGGTCCTTGGCCTTCGCTCCCGTGCCCGTCAGTCGGTAGACGTCGAAGACGCCGCTGACGCGCCGGACGGCACGCATGACGTGGTCGAGGTGGCTCGCATCGCCCATCTCGAACGTGAACTTGCTGACGGCGACGCGGTTGCTCGCCGTCGTGAGGGCCGCCGACAGGATGTTGACGTGCTGGTCGCTCAGGGCGCGTGTGATGTCCGAGAGCAGACCGTTGCGGTCGAGCGCCTCCACCTGCAACTGGACGAGGAAGACGCTCGCCTGTCCCGGCGCCCAGGCCACCTTGATGAGGCGCTCCGGTTGACGCTTGAGGTCGTCGATGTTCGTGCAGTCGCTGCGGTGTACCGACACGCCGCGACCCGTCGTCACGAAGCCGACGATGTCGTCGCCCGGCACAGGCATGCAGCAGCGCGCGAGCTTCACCCACACGTCGTCAGTGCCGACGACGGTGACACCCGGGTCGGCCTTCATCCGCGGACGGCCGGTGCGCGGCGTCGCCGCCTCCGCCATGTCCTCGGTGGTCGCCTCTTCCCCACCGAGCGCCGAGACGAGCGAGCGCACGACCGCCTCGGTGGAGATGTGCCCGTCACCGATCGCGGCGTAGAGCGCGTCGATGTCGGCGTGGTTGAGGCGCGTGGCGACGTCCGTCAGGCTGTCGTGCGACATGAGCCGCTGCAGCGGCAGACCCTGCTTGCGCAGCGTCTTCGCGAGGGCGTCCTTGCCCTTCTCGATGGCCTCCTCGCGGCGCTCCTTGCTGAACCACTGCTTGATCTTGCTCTTGGCTCGCGGCGACTTGACGAAGCCGAGCCAGTCGCGGCTCGGACCCGCGCCATCTGCCTTGGACGTGAGCACCTCGACGACGTCACCCGTGGCGAGGGTCGTCTCCAGCGTGGCGAGTCGTCCGTTCACCCGGGCACCGATGCAGTGGTGCCCCACCTCGGTGTGCACGGCGTACGCGAAGTCGACGGGCGTCGAACCCGCCGGCAGCGCGATGATGCCGCCCTTGGGTGTGAAGACGTACAGCTCGCGGCTGCCGACCTCGAAGCGCAGCGACTCGAGGAACTCCCCCGGATCCTCCGTGTCGCGCTGCCACTCGAGCAGCTGTCGCAGCCAGGCCATGTCGTTCGTGCCGGCAGCGGGCGACGCAGCCGGGCCGGCGTTCTCGACGCCACGCTTCGCGTCGTCCTTGTACTTCCAGTGCGCGGCGACACCGTACTCCGCGCGACGGTGCATGTCGTACGTACGGATCTGGATCTCCACCGGCTTGCCGCCGGGGCCCACGACCGTCGTGTGCAACGACTGGTACATGTTGAACTTCGGCATCGCGATGTAGTCCTTGAACCGCCCCTGAATGGGCGTCCATCGCGTGTGCAGGGTGCCGAGCACTGCGTAACAGTCACGTACCGACTCGACGAGCACGCGCACGGCGACGAGGTCGTAGATGTCCTCGAAGTCGCGCCCCCGCACGATCATCTTCTGGTACACGGAGTAGTAGTGCTTCGGGCGTCCGGTGACCTCACCCTTGATGCGCGCCGCGCGCAGATCGCTCGCGACCTGCTCCTTCACGGTGCGCAGGTAGGACTCGCGAGCCGGCGAACGATCGGCCACGAGACGCACGATCTCGTCGTAGATCTGCGGGTACAGCGTCGAGAACGACAGATCCTCGAGCTCCCACTTGATCGTGTTCATCCCGAGGCGGTGAGCCAGCGGAGCGTAGATCTCGAGCGTCTCGGTGGCTTTGCGCTGGGCCGAGGCTTGCGAGACGTAACGCCACGTGCGCGCGTTGTGCAGACGGTCGGCGAGCTTGATGACGAGCACCCGGATGTCCTGCGCCATCGCGACGACCATCTTGCGCACCGTTTCGGCCTGCGCAGCGTCGCCGTAGGTGACCTTGTCGAGCTTCGTCACGCCGTCGACGAGGCGGGCGATCTCGGGGCCGAAATCCTTCGTCAGCTGGTCGAGGGAGTAGTCCGTGTCCTCGACGGTGTCGTGCAGCAGCGCGGCGGCCAGCGTCGGCGGCGTCATGCCGAGTTCGGCAAGGATCGTCGCGACGGCGAGCGGGTGCGTGATGTACGGGTCGCCGCTCTTGCACACCTGGTGACGGTGGCAGCGCTCCGCGACCTCGTACGCCCGCACGATCAGCGCGGTGTCGGCCTTGGGGTGGGTCTCGCGAACGGTGCGAAGCAGCGGTTCCAGAACGCGGTTGTTGCTCGGGCGCGGACCGCCGAAGCGCACCAGCCTCTGGCGCACTCGCGACGACGAACTCGAACCGGACTGCTCAACCATGGGCCGATAGTAGTGGCAAACGCCACTCAGCCGACGACGAGGCCCGTGTGAACGGGCCAACGCTCCAGGCGTGCTCGGCCGTCGAGGAAGGCCAGTTCGACCAGGACGTCGAACCCGACGACGCTTCCGCCGACCTTTTCGACGAGCTCGCACGACGCCACAGCCGTGCCACCGGTGGCGAGGACGTCGTCGATGACGAGCACTCGCGCGCCCGGCTTCACGGCGTCGGTGTGCATCTCGATGGTCGCCGAGCCGTACTCGAGGTCGTACGACTGCGCGACGACCTCACCGGGCAGCTTGCCCTTCTTGCGAATCGGGACGAATCCGACGCCCATGCGCTGGGCCAGCGGTGCCCCGATGACGAACCCACGCGCCTCGACGCCCGCGACGACGTCGACGCCGCCCTCGTGACGCTCCGCGAGGAGATCGAGCACCGAACCGAAAGCCGCGGCGTTCGCGAACAGCGGCGTGATGTCCTTGAACACCACGCCCGGCGTCGGGAAGTCAGCGACGTCCCGAGTGTGCCGAGCGACGAGGCCGGCCACCCGCTGCTGGTAGTCCGTCATCACTCGTCTCGCTGAGCAGCCGGGTGTGCACCACGACGACGCATCGTCGCCGAAGCGCCGCTCGCTGCACCGGAGGCAGCCCGGCTCGTCAGCACACCCGAGGAGTCGGCGCCGTGGCCGGCGTCCTCGTCACTGTCACCCGCGGCCCGCTTCTGGTAGGCCTTGGCGCGACGCGCCAGCTCCTGCACGCCCTTCTCACGGCGACGCAGGTCGGTGAGCGCCGGCGTCGCGATGAAGATCGAGGAGAACGTACCGACGGCCACACCGATGAACAGGGCGACCGCGATGTCGAGCAGCGTGCTCGGGCCGATGAAGAAGACACCGACGACGAGGATCGCCGCGATCGGCAGGAGGGCCACGACCGAGGTGTTGATCGAACGCACGAGCATCTGGTTGACGGCGTAGTTCGCGGCCTGGTCGAAGCTGCGGCGTCCCGTCGCGAAGGCCTCGGACGCGTTCTCGCGCACCTTGTCGAAGACGACGACGGTGTCGTAGATCGAGTAACCGAGGATCGTGAGGAAGCCGATCATCGTCGCCGGCGTCACCTCGAGACCCGTAAGGGCGTAGATACCGACGGTGAAGAACAGGTCGTGGATGAGGGCGATGAGCGCAGCAGCCGCCATCTTCCACGTGCGGAAGTACAGCGCGAGCACGACCGACACGAAGGCGAGGAAGACGAACAGGGCGACGATGGCCTTGTTCGTCACGCTTTCACCCCAGGAAGGGCCGATGAACGAGGTCTCGGCGCTCGTGGCCGGAACGTCGAACTCCTTGGCCAGGGCGTTCTTGACGGCCTCCGTGGTGGCCGGGGTGCCGTCGCCGAGCTTCTCGGCCTGCACGCGGACCGTGCCCTCACCGAGCTTCGAAACACGCAGGTTCGATTCGGTCTTCGTCACCGCCGTGACGGCGTCGGCAGCACGCGTGTCGTAGCTGGCCGTGTTCGAGATACCGGGAACGCGGATCTCGGAGCCACCGGTGAACTCGAGGCCGAAGTTGAGGCCACGACCGAACAGACCGGCTGCGGCGAGGACGAGCAGCACGGCGGTCAGGGCGTACCAGCGCTTGCGCTTGCCGATGAAGTCGAACTGACGACGACCCGTGTAGAGGTCGTTTCCGAACGTTGCGAAGCTGGCCATCAGGCGGTGCCCTCCTGAGCTGCGCGGCGACGGTCGGCCAGCGTCACGCGGCCGCGACCCGCGTACGTGGCGGTGCGCGCACCGAGACGCTCCGGGTCGAGACCCGAGGCCGGGTGGCCGTTACCGAAGAACTTCGTACGGGCGAGAAGTGCCACTACGGGGTGGGTGAACAGCATGACGACCAGGAGGTCGATGAGCGTCGTGAGGCCGAGCGTGAACGCGAAGGCCTTGACCGTGCTCTCCGACAGGACATACAGCACGGCGGCCGCGAGGAAGTTCACCGCGTCCGAGATGATGATCGTGCGCTTGGCCCGGGCCCAACCGGTGTCGACCGCGGCTCGTAGTGGCCGTCCCGAGCGCACTTCGTCTCTCACGCGTTCGAAGTACACGATGAACGAGTCGGCGGTGATACCGATCGCGACGATGAGGCCCGTGACACCCGCCATGGACAGACGGAAGTTGTTGACCGAACCCAGCAGCGTCACGGCGAGGTAGGTCATGGCCGCTGCGACGAGCAGGGACGCGACCGTCACGAGGCCGAGCGCACGGTACTGGAAGAGCGAGTACAGGACGACGAGGCCGAGACCGATGGCGCCGGCGATGATGCCCTTCGTCAGCTGGTCGGAGCCGAGCTCCGGGCTCAGCTGATCGGACGTGAGTTCCTTGAACGACATCGGCAGCGCACCGAACTTGAGGGAGTCAGCGAGCAGCTTGCCGCTCTCGGCTGTGAACCCACCCGTGATCTGGGCCTGGCCCGACGTGAGCGGCTCACGGACGTTCGGGGCCGAGATCGACTGACCGTCGACCGTGATGGCGAAGCGGTTGCGCGGCTCCTGAAGGAGCGCCACTCGGCGCGTCACGTTGGCGAAGGCCGTCTTACCCTCACCGTTGAGCTTGAGGTCGACGGCGATCTCACCCGTCTGGTTGCCCTGCTGGTTCGTGGCCATACCGCTGCTCGCGTCCGTGAGATCGGCGCCCTTGACCTCGACCGGTCCGAGCAGCAGCTTCTCGTTGCCCTCCTTCGAACAGACGACAACCGGCTTGTTCGCAGGGATGCTCGCCGCGACCTCCTGGTAGGAGGGCGTGCAGGCATAGACCTGGAGCAGCTGGTTGTACGTCATGTTCGACGAGGCGATGCCGGCCTTGACCCACGCGGCGTCGACCTTCTGCTCGCCCCACGCGGTGTCGCTGGCGTTCTCCGGGCCGACCTGCTTGTAGGCCGAGGGCAGTACGTCCTTCGACGAGCTGGAACTCGACGGTGCAGGCGACGACGATCCACCCGAGGAGCTCGCCGACGGGGAGGTCGATGCCGAACCCGAGGGCGTCGCCTGGTTCGCGCCGGAGCTCTTGATGACCTCGGGCAGGCGGTAGGGCGACTGTCCCTGCTTCGAGCCCTGGGCCGTCGCGACGACGGCGCGGAAGTCGAGCTGCGAAGAGCGCGACAGGGAGTCGAGCACCTGACGGCTCGGGTTGCCCGGAATCGACACGACGATGTTGCGCGCACCGAGCGTCGTCACCTCGGCCTCGGCGGTGCCGGACGCGTCGACGCGGTTACGGATGATGTCGACGGCCTGCTTGACCTGCGACTCGTTGACGGACGAACCGCCGGTGACGACAGGTTCGAGGACGACCTCACGGCCACCCTCGAGGTCGAGACCGAGCTTCGGCAGCCAGCTGTCCGTTGCCGCGATTCCGCCGATGAGAGCCAGGAACACGATGAGGAGGCCGGCGAGGCTCTTCTTCGGGCTGGACGGCGGAGTCTTCTTCGCCTTCGCGCGGTTCGGGCGGTTCGAGTCGATGTTGTGCGGCGCGCCGGTCGGCGTGCTCATCGTGCGTCGCCCTCGGCGCCTGCGGCGTCGTCGCGTCGGTTCTCGTCCTGAACCCGACCGGAGACCGGGTCGACATTGGCCGGCAGCAGCGCGCGGCGGTCGAAGCGGATCACCGTGCCGGGCGCCACCTCGACCTCACCCGTGGCGTCGTCGAGGCGACGCAGCGTGCCGTACATTCCACTCGTCGTGCAGACCTCGTCGCCCACGCTCAGCGCAGCCTGCGCCCTCTGGGTCGCCTGGGCTCGCTTGCGCTGGCTGAAGAACATCAGCGCAATGAGGAGGAAGGGCAGGAGCAGCAGGAGCATCGAGAAGCCGGAGCCTCCCGACTGCGATGCGGCAACCATGTTCGGCATGAAGGTCCTCACGTAGTTCTCGGGTCTGCCGGGGTCCGCATCCACGTCAGGTGCCGGACCACTGGCCGCACCACCCTACCCGGTGAAGCGCCCGTCCCCACCCTCGGCCGGGTCGAACAGCGCGCCGCCCAGGGACGATTCCGGTGGGGTGAGCCCGAGGTGGCTCCACGCGAGCGGCGCCGCAGCGCGCCCTCGCGGCGTGCGGATCATGTAGCCCTCGCGCACGAGGTACGGCTCAGCCACGGTCTCGACGGTGTCGGGCTCCTCACCGACGGCGACGGCGAGTGTCGACAGGCCCACAGGCCCACCACCGAACCGGCGGCACAGGGCCTCGAGCACGGCACGGTCGAGCCTGTCGAGGCCGCTCGCGTCGACATCGAAGAGGTCGAGCGCGGCTCGGGCCGACCCCAGGTCGACGACCTGACGGCCGTGCACCTGCGCGTAGTCACGGACGCGGCGCAGGAGTCGGTTCGCGATGCGCGGGGTACCGCGCGAGCGACCGGCGATCTCCTCGATGCCCTCGCGTGTCGCGGGCACGCCGAGCAGGTCGGCGTTGCGCGCGAGGATGGCAGCAAGATCGCTCGCCTTGTAGTAGTCGAGGTGGCCGGTGAAGCCGAAGCGGTCACGCAGCGGCGCGGGCAGCAGCCCCGCACGCGTGGTGGCGCCGACGACGGTGAACGGCGGCAGTTCGAGCGGGATGGCCGTTGCGCCCGGCCCCTTGCCGACGATGACGTCGACGCGGAAGTCCTCCATCGCGAGGTACAGCATCTCCTCCGCCGGGCGCGCCATGCGGTGGATCTCGTCGAGGAAGAGCACCTCGCCCTCGGTGAGAGAGCTGAGGATGGCCGCCAGGTCACCCGCGTGCTGGATGGCGGGTCCGCTCGTGATGCGGATAGGGGCCTCGAGCTCGCTCGCCACGATCATGGCGAGCGTCGTCTTGCCGAGCCCGGGAGGGCCGGAGAGCAGGACGTGGTCCGGCGGCGCACCGCGTCGGCGCGCGGCCTCGAGCACGAGACCGAGCTGATCACGCACCCGCTCCTGACCGGGGAAGTCGGCCAGCTTCTTCGGCCTCAGGGCCGCTTCGAGCTGCTGCTCGTCCTCAGAACCGTGCGGGTCGACGAGGCGCGGCGAGATGTCGGCGCTGTGGTCCTCGAAGTGTGCCGGACTCATCGGCCGAGCTCCCGTAGGGCCAGGCGCAACAGGACGGGCGTCGTGGCGCCGTCGGCCTCGGGCAGCTTGGCGACCTTGGCCACGGCGTCATCGGCCTGCTTGGCGCTCCAGCCGAGCCCCACGAGCGCCTCTGCCACCTGCGAGTCACCCGGTGTCGTCGCGGCAGGTACCTCGGGCGTGGCCTCTGTTTCGCCCGTACCGACGGGCACGACCTTGTCGCGCAGTTCGAGGACGATGCGCTCGGCGCCCTTCTTGCCGATGCCGGGCACCTTCGTCAAGGCGGTGACGTTGCCTGTCGCGATGGCCGACGACAGCTGCGCCGGGTCGTGAACGGCCAGCATCGCCAGGGCGAGGCGCGGCCCGACACCACTGACGGTCTGCACCTGCTCGAACAGGGCGCGTTCGTCGTCACCGGCGAAGCCGAAGAGGGTGAGCGAGTCCTCACGCACCACCAGCGACGTCGCCAGGCGCATCGACTCCCCCGGGCGCGCCGAGGCGGCCGTCGCAGGCGTGGTGTGGACGAGCAGCCCGACTCCCCCGACCTCGAGGACCACGGTGTCGAGCGTCGCTGCTGCGACGGCGCCGGTGAGGCTGGAGATCATGGACGGGCTCCTCGGGTGGGGGCGTCGCGGGAGGCGGACGAGCGCAGCGGCTCACGATACTGCTTGGCCGCCGAACGGGATCGACGCGCCGCAGCAGCTTCTGCGGCACGGTACTGGGCCGCCGCCGGGGCGAACGGACGCTCGCCGTCGGTGTTGGCCCGACGGGCGGCACCCGCACCACGCCAGTGGTGACAGATGGCAAGAGCCAGAGCGTCGGCGGCGTCAGCGGGCTTGGGGGCGCTCTCGAGACCGAGGATGCGCGTCACCATGGCCGTCACCTGAGCCTTGTCGGCCCGCCCGTTGCCCGTGACAGCTGCCTTCACCTCGGACGGCGTGTGCAGACCGAGCGGCAACCCGCGCGACGCAGCAGCGAGCATCGGAACGGCGGAGGCCTGGGCGGTGCCCATGATGGTCGAGACGTCGTTTCGGGCGAACATGCGCTCGACGGCGACGGCGTCCGGCCTGGTGCGTTCGAAGACGGCCTCGAGTTCCACCTGCAACTCGTGAAGACGCTCGTGCAGTGGGGTGTCCGCACCGGTGCGGATCACGCCGACCGTGACGATCTGCAGGCGACCGCCGGGAGCGCCCTGAACCACTCCGACGCCGCAGCGCGTCAGACCGGGGTCAACGGCGAGCACACGCATGCGCAACGCTCCTTCCGCTGACGGGACCGCCCCGGCACCTGACCAACAAGATGACAAGACGATGAGTCGATGCGAACACCTGTTCGCACCCGATCACTCTACCGTCGCACACGCCGAAGGCGACCCGACCCGCCGAGGGTCGAGCCGCCTTCCGCTGGTGACGTGCTTGCCGATCAGTCCTCGGCGTCGAGTTCGGCGAGAACCTCGTCCGAGACCTGACCGTTGGCGAAGACGTTCTGCACGTCGTCGCTGTCCTCGAGTGCCTCGATGACACGGAACATCTTCTTCGCGCCGTCCTTGTCGAGGGGAACCTCCATCGACGGCATCCACGAGGCCTCGGCGGAGTCGTAGTCGATACCGGCCGACTGGAGCGCCTCACGCACACCCACGAAGTCGCCCGCTTCGGAGACGATCTCGAAGGACTCACCGAGGTCGTTGACCTCCTCGGCACCGGCCTCGAGGACGATCTCGAGGACGCCGTCCTCCGTCGCGTCGTCCTTGTCTCCCTGGTCCTTGGGCACGATGACGACGCCCTTGCGGTTGAACAGGTAGGCGACCGAACCGGAGTCGGCCATCGAGCCGCCGTTCTTCTGCAGAGCGGTGCGAACCTCGGCGACGGCGCGGTTCTTGTTGTCCGTCAGGCACTCGATGAGCACGGCGACGCCGCCAGGGGCATAACCCTCGTACATGAGGGCCTGGTACTCGGCTCCACCGGCCTCTGCGCCCGAACCGCGCTTGACGGCCCGGTCGATGTTGTCGTTAGGGACCGACGACTTCTTCGCCTTCTGGATGGCGTCGTACAGCGTCGGGTTACCGGCCGGGTCGCCACCACCGGAACGGGCCGCAACCTCGATGTTCTTGATGAGCTTGGCGAACAGCTTGCCGCGCTTGGCGTCGATCGCAGCCTTCTTGTGCTTCGTCGTCGCCCATTTGGAGTGGCCGCTCATGTCTCCCTCTCGCTGGTCCGTCGTGCCGTTCCTCTGGGGTTCTGTCGCGGTGCTCCTTCGCCGAAGGCCCGCGGGGCGGCTCACGACGACACGCGCGCCCACCCGTCAGATCTGTCGGCAGTCTAACGGGGTGCGCTCCTCGCCTCACATCTGCTCAGGTGAACCACAGTTGCCGCGACACGGCACTGCAGGTTCATACTTTCGGACGTGACATCTTCGAACGGGTCCGCGTCGGTCACTGCGGAAACTGACGAGCGGGCCGGCGGGCACCGGAAGAAGGGTGCCGGCGCGCTCGTGCTCGGCGCGCTCGGTGTCGTCTTCGGCGACATCGGCACGAGCCCCCTGTACTCCGTGCAGAGCGTGTTCAACGCCAGCCACAACGCCGTCATCGCCAACGAGGCAGACATCTACGGAACGATCTCCTGGATGTTCTGGTCGCTCACCATCATCGTGACGATCAAGTACGTGCTCTTCGTGCTCCGCGCCGACAACGACGGCGAGGGCGGCATCATGGCGCTCGCGGCGCTCGTGCGCCAGGGAGTGCCCAAGGGCGGCAAGCGCTGGAGCGTCGTCATGCTTCTCGGCGTCATCGGAGCATCGCTGTTCTTCGGCGACAGCGTGATCACCCCCGCCATCTCCGTCATGTCGGCCGTCGAAGGCCTCGAAGTCGTGCGGCCCGGACTCAACCGGTACGTCGTACCGATCGGCGCCGTCATCATCACGATCCTGTTCCTCGTGCAGCGCAAGGGCACCGAGGTCGTCGGCAAGTTCTTCGGCCCCATCATGATCCTGTGGTTCGTCACCATCGCCGCCCTCGGCATCGGCCAGATCGTGCGCGACCCGCACATCCTCAAGGCGTTCCTGCCGAACTACGCCACGCTGTTCGTCGTCGAGCATCCCTTCATCGCGTTCATCGCCGCGGGCTCGATCGTCCTGTGCGTCACCGGCGCCGAGGCCCTCTACGCCGACATGGGTCACTTCGGGCGCGCCCCCATCACCCGAGCCTGGTTCCTCCTCGTGTTCCCCTCGCTCGTCCTCAACTACATGGGCCAGGGCTCGCTCATCCTCACCAACCCGGACAAGATCGCGAACCCGTTCTTCCTCCTCGCCCCCGAATGGGCGAAGCTACCGCTCGTCATCCTCGCGACCATGGCCACCGTCATCGCCTCCCAGGCCGTCATCTCCGGCGCGTTCTCCGTGGCACGACAGGCCGAACGAACCGGTTACCTGCCCCGCATGACCGTGCGTCACACCGGCCAGGAGGAAGAGGGCCAGATCTACATCCCCGGGGTCAACTGGGTGCTCTTCATCGGCGTCATGCTTCTGCTCTTCGCCTTCCGCAGTTCGGAGAAACTCGCCGTCGCCTACGGCCTCGCCGTCACCGGCACATTCCTCATGACGACGACGCTGTTCCTCGTCTACGCCCACAGCACGCTCAAGTGGCGCACCTGGCGCATCGTCACCCTCGGCGTCGCGCTCTACCTCTTCGAAGGCATCTTCTTCCTCGCCAACGTCGCCAAACTGCTGCACGGCGGTTGGCTACCCGTCGTCATCGCACTCGGCATCGGCATGTCCATGCTCACCTGGCAGAAGGGGCGCGCCATCGTCGCCACCCGCCGCCAGAGCATCGAAGGTCCCCTCGCCACCTTCGTCGAAACAGCCCGCAGCGGCGACCTGCGCGAAGTGCCCGGCACCGCCGTGTTCCTCCACCCCGACAAGGACACGACGCCCCTCGCCCTGCGCGAGAACGCCAACTTCAACCACGTCATCCACGAGAACGTCTTCATCGTCAGCACCCTCAGCGCCAACGTGCCCCACGTCGCCCCCCAAGACACCGTCATCCTCGACCAACTCGGCAACGACTACGACCGCATCACCCACCTCACCCTCAAGTACGGCTTCCAGGACGACCAAGACGTCCCCGCCGCACTGCGCATCGCCAAGGAACAAGGCGTCGACATCGACCCCGACACCGCCTACTACTTCGTCTCCGAAATCGGCCTCCTCGACACCGGCCGCCCCGGCATGAACAAACTGCGCAAACTGCTCTTCATCGCCATGACCCACAACGCCGCCGTCCCCGCCGACTACTTCCGCCTCCCCAAGGAGCGGACGGTGATGATGGGAGCGCAGATCCTTTTGTAGGGCGCTCGCGCCCTACAAAAGGATCTGCCTGTCTTTTCCCTTGCGCTGTCGCACCGAGCGCCGGTCCGAGCTTGCGAGGACCGACGCTCGGTGCGACAGCGCTTCGGGGGCGTCCGCTTCCAGCCGGGTTCGGTTCTTGAAGAGCGTTGTGGCTTGGGTGCTTGCCTGGCTTTTCAGGCGGCGATTTCTGGGTTGGGTTTTCGAGGAGCGAGAGTGCTCAGCGCCAGGCGGATGTCGTCGTCAGGCCCTCGACGTGGTCGTCGAACTCCACCGGGCGCGGCAAGTGGGTGCGACCCGCCAAGTGCAACGCCCGCACCACCGGCTTCGCACGCACCCGACGGACATCCGTCACCGCCTCGTTGTGGAACCGGTGCGCCAACTCCACCCGCTCACACGCGTCAGCCAACCGGCGCCGCACCTGCGTGCCCGCCGCCGACGCCGGAGCCCAGTCCTCGACCACCGCGCCGAGGGCCGCCGTCAGCTCCCCCTCGATGAGCGCCCGTTCCTCGGGCACGCCCACCTCCTGCACCTCCGCGGTGATCTGAGCGCCTTCAGACGCCTCGAGCGACGCACTCGCCGCCGACGCCAGGAGAAACGCACTCGCAGCATCGAGGTCGGCGCCGTTCGCCAGTTCCAAGGCCACCTCCGCGCGCCGCACCAACTGGGCGTCGAGCGCCGCGAGCGACCCCTCGACCCGTGCGTGCAAACGGTCGAGCCGGGCAGCCGTGTAGCTCAGGTACCACGCGACGGCGAGCGCTCCCGCGAGGAGCAACGCAACAACGGTCCACTCCTGCACGACTACAACCTCCTCGCGATGCGCAACGTCCGCTCACTCACCTCGTGCGAGCTCGCCACCGTCTCGTAGGCCGTGAGGATGTGGCGTGCGACGGTGCTCCAGTCGTAGATTCGGGCGCGCTCCGCGCCCCGACGCGCCAGGTCTGCGCGGCGGTGGGGGTCGTCGAGCAACGCCGTCACACGGCGTGCGAGGTCGCCCTCGTCGCCCGTGCGGAACAGGACGCCGCAGCGCCCACCGTCCAACACGCGCGCGAACGCCTCGAGGTCGCTGGCCACAACCGGCACCCCGGCACTCAATGCCTCCACGAGGATGATGCCGAAACTCTCACCGCCGGTGTTCGGCGCGACGTAGAGGTCGACCGAGCGGAACAGCGACGCCTTCTCCGCGTCGGAGATCATGCCGAGCAACTCGATGCGCTCACGCATCTGCTCGGGAACGGCCTTGATCACCTCGTCGCGCTCCCCCGGCCCGGCGACGAGCAGCCGCACACCCGGGTAGCTGCGGGCGATCTGCGGCAGAGCGCGCACGAGGACGTCGAGACCCTTGCGCGGTTCGTTCATCCGCCCGAGGAACGCGATCGTCGGGCGCTCGTCCGTGCCGCGCCACGCAGGGTTCTGGGGTGCCTGCGCAAATTGGTCGACGTACACACCGTTCGGGACGACGACCGCGTCACCACCGAGGTGACGCGCCACCGTCTCACGCGCTGCCTGCGACACCGCGATGCGGCCCGTGATCTTCTCCAGGCCAGGACGAAGCAGCGGGTGCGCGGCGTGCAGCGCGCGAGAACGCACGTTGGAGGTGTGGAACGTCGCCACGACGGGTCCGTCATACGCCCACAGGGCGAGCATCGACACGCTGGGGCTGACCGGCTCGTGCGCGTGCAGGACGTCGAACTGACCGCGCTCCAACCAGCGGTTGACGCGGGCAGCCGTCAGTGGGCCGAAGGCGAGGCGCGCCACGGAGCCGTTGTAGCGAATCGGCACGGCACGCCCGGCGCTGACGAAGTAGTCGGGCATGTGCGTCTCGTCGTCCGCGGGCGCGAGGACGCTCACGTCGTGGCCGGCGCCGATGAGGTACTCGGCGAGGTCGCGCACGTGCAGCTGCACGCCGCCGGGCACGTCGAACGAGTACGGGCTGACGAGACCGACGCGCATCGTGTCAGTTCCCTCGCGGCGCGCGGTTGCCGAGGTCGTCGACGAAGACGCGCTGCATCATGTGCCAGTCCTCGGTGCGCTCGACGATCGCCGTCGACAACGCATCGACGCACTGCTGCGTGGCCGCGAGGACGTCGGCGCGCATGTCCGGCGACGAACCGGCATCGACAGGGTCGTGGAAGCGGATCTCGATGCCTCGCATCGCGCGACCCCTCGGAGGGTCGTAGGTGATCGTGACGGGGTACAGGCGAGCACCCGTGCGCCGGGCCAGAATCGCGGGCCCGGCGGCGACCCGCGCGTCGTGTCCGGCGAGCTTCACGGTGACGCCACGCTGCGTGAGGTCACGGTCCGACAGCAGCGGCGCAAAGGCGCCCGGCACCCGCAGCGCCGCCTCGACCTGACCCATGACGTCGACGCCCTGCGTCAACGGGATGATCGTCATGCCGAGGCCCTCACGGAACTCGAGGAACGCGCGGAAGAGCTCGTCGGGTTCGAGACGTTCGGCAACGGTCGTGACGTGCGCGAGCTCGGTGGCGGACCATGCGCCGGCGAGATCCCAGTTACCGAGGTGGCCGAGGTAGAGGACGATCGACTCCCCCGCCGCAAGGTCCGCCCGCACCTGGTCGATGGCACCGGTGGTGCGCACGAGCGAGCGCAGATCGTCTTGCGAGAGCGACTGGAGGCGGAACGCGTCGCACCAGTAACGGAAGTAGGAGCGCAGGCCCTCACGGGTGAGGTCGTCCAGGGCTGCGGCGTCGAGTTCCGGGCGGACCCGGGCGTAGTTCGAGCGCATCCGCTCGACGTCCTTGCCGCCGCGACGGTGAAGGACGTCCGCGATCTTCTCGAAGAGCGCGTACGCAGCCGGCTCGGGCAGGGCGCGCACGGCACGCCATCCGGCCTTGAAGGCGAGAACGGTGGCGGCGTCCTGCGCTCGCTTGCGGTAGGGAGCGGGCCGAGCCATCAGTTCGCGAGAGCCTTGCCGAGCGCCTGGCGACGCACCATGAGCATGCGCTGCAGCACGGTGATGAACGAGGCCACCGCGAGCAGGGCGAGCACGATCGTCAGGACGATGTACGGCAGGTCGAACAGGCCCGTGAGGCCGGTGGTGACGAGAACCGCGACGAGACGGTCGGCGCGTTCCGCGATGCCGACGTTCGCCTCCATACCGAGACCCTCGGCGCGAGCCTTGGCGTACGAGACGACGGAACCGAGCACGAGACAGGCGAGCGCGAGGCATGCCATGAGGAAGTTGTCGCCCTGGCCGGCGAAGTAGAGCACGAGGCCACCGAAGATGGCGGCGTCACCGACGCGGTCGAGCGTGGAGTCGAGGTAGGCGCCCCACACCGACGAGCGACCCGACAGGCGGGCCATGTTGCCGTCGAGCATGTCGGAGAAGACGAAGGCCGTGATGAACAGCGTGCCGACGAGGAACTCGCCGCGCGGGTAGAACCACAGCGCGCCGAACGAGACACCGAGCGTGCCGACGATCGTGACGACGTCAGGGCTGATGCCGAGGCGCAGGAGCAGCTGCGCCAGGGGGCGGAAGATCGCGGAGAAGAAGGCGCGCGCGTACTTGTTCAGCATGGTGACTCAACTGTAGCGGTTCGATACGTCGAGCCGAGGTGCGCGCCGCGCCGGACGAGTCACATCTCACCCCGCGTTCACGAGCCGCACGCCCCGCGAGGTCGAGGCCGTCAGTCGGTTGGCCAGGACGCCGCGATGCGCTGACGGCTGTCCTCGAGAAGCACCGGGAGAGCCTTCGTCTGGCCGACGATCGGCATGAAGTTCATGTCGCCACCCCAGCGGGGCACGATGTGCTGATGCAGGTGCGCAGCCACGCCGGCGCCCGCGACATCGCCCTGGTTCATGCCGAGGTTGAATCCGGCCGGGTTCGACGCCGCCTTGAGCGCGCGAATGCCCTGCTTCGTCAGCTTCGTGAACTCCTCGGTCTCCGCGTCCGTGAGGTCGATGTAGTGCGGCACGTGACGGTAGGGGCACACGAGCAGGTGGCCCGGGTTGTACGGGAAGAGGTTCATCACGACGAAGCAGTGCTCACCGCGGTGCACGATGAGGCCCTCGGCGTCGTCCTTGCCCGGCGCCGCGCAGAACGGACAGCCGTCGCCGGCGTCCCTCGAGGGGCGGTCGGCCTCGATGTAGGCCATGCGGTGAGGCGTCCACAGTCGGCCGAACCCGTCGGGCTCCCCCGCGAAGTCGTGCTCGGACTCGGCGTGCTCGGGAGTGAAGTCCTCGTTCTGCGTGACCATGCGCCCCATCCTAGGGAAACCCGCGCGCCGGGTCAGACCGGAGCGATCTCGGCGAGTTTCTCCACGAGCCGCTCGTCGCTCGCAGCGCCCGCGTGGGCCAGGCCGCCCACGCGCTCTGCCACTTTCTGTGCGACGGCTGCGGCATCGCCTTCACCCACGACGGCGACGGCGCTCGCGAGTCCGCCGAGGCCGCTTGCGGCGTCCTCGAGGTCGAGCCAGTCGTCGTCGGTGAGTTCCGCTGTCACACCCGCCCACACGACGCCCGCGGCCATGACGCCACGTTCGGCCAGCGATCCGACGCTCTCGCGCGGCAGCGAGCCGTCCTCACCGAGGTAGAGCACGACGGCGTTCGCCGCCGGCTTCGACGGGCAGGCGATGCAGCGCTCGCGCTGGTCGAGGGCCCAGATGATGTCGCTCATCGCTGCTCCTTCGTGGCCGCGAACGGTGCGTCGCGGTGCATGTGTCGCTCCTCCGGGGCACCGAGTCCGAGACGCTCGTACAACGGGCGCGCCTTCGGACGCGTGTTGAGCAGCATCCGCTCGACGCCGCGCGCGTCCGCCCAGGCGTCGACGGTGCGGAGCATGCGTTCGCCGAGTCCCGCGCCACGCTCGTCGGGCACGACGAAGACGAACGCGACGTACAACCACGGCTTGGCGCCGCGCGCGAGCGTCGGCATCCGGTGGACGAGGGCGCACTGCACGATGCCGACGACGGTGCCGTCGGAACGGGTGGCGATCCACGTGGGTACCTCGTCGAAGGCCGAGAGGAAGTCGTCCGCGTACTCGGTCACGAAACCGGCCCGATTCAGGTGCCCCTCCTCGAGGTCCGAGCGCAACCGAAGCGCTGCACAGGCGAAGGCGTCGTCACGCCTGGCCCGGGCGATGGTGATCGTCATGGCGCCAGTCAACCACGGCTTGACCCTTCGGCAAACGCCCCGCGCCGCACGGCAAACCACGATGTGAGACACGAGTCCCGCCCCTCGATACCGCCCGGGATATCCTCGGACCAGGTCACGAGCGCCAGCGTCAAACCCCGGTTTGCTGGCCGGCAACCCTCCCACCGCGGCGGGGTGCTCCGGGTGACGACCTGGCCCGGCGTCGGATACGCCCGGGCAAGCGCGGAAGCAGAGCTTCCGGCGCACCCCGCGTGCGAGGTTCGCGCACGGGTAGCGACCTTTCGAGGAGTTGTCATGAGCGCTCAGGACTGGGCTTTCGAGACCAAGCAGATCCACGCCGGCCAGGTGCCGGACGGGGACACCGGATCGCGCGCGCTGCCGATCTACCAGACGACCTCGTTCGTCTTCGACTCCGCCGAGACGGCGGCCAACCGCTTCGGCCTGTCCGACCTCGGCCCCATCTACACCCGCATCGGCAACCCGACGTCGCAGGCCGTCGAGGAGCGCATCGCGGCGCTCGAGGGTGGCGTCGGCGCCCTGCTGCTGGCCTCCGGCCAGGCCGCGACGACGTTCGCCATCCTCAACGTCGCGCAGGCAGGCGACCACGTCGTCGCGTCGCCCGCTCTCTACGGCGGTACGTACAACCTGCTCAAGTACACGCTCAAGCGTCTCGGTGTGGAGACCACCTTCGTCGAGGACATCGGTGACCTCGACGCGTGGAAGAACGCCATCCGACCGAACACCAAGCTCCTCTTCGGTGAGACGCTGAGCAACCCCGACCAGAAGGTCCTCGACGTCGCGGGTGTTGCCGCTGTCGCCCACGACGCCGGCCTGCCGCTGTTCGTCGACAACACCGTCGCGACGCCGTACCTGCTGCGCCCGATCGAGCACGGCGCGGACGTCGTCATCCACTCGGCGACGAAGTACCTCGGCGGCCACGGCACGTCGATCGCCGGCGTGCTCGTGGACGCCGGAACGTTCGACTACGCCAAGGAGCCGGAGAAGTTCCCGCAGTTCAACGAGCCGAGCGAGAGCTACCACGGCCTCGTTTTCGCCCGCGATCTCGGCGTCGGTTCGGCGCTCGGCGCGAACCTCGCATTCATTCTCAAGGCGCGCGTCGAACTGCTGCGCGACCTCGGCTCCGCCGTGTCGCCGTTCAACGCCTTCCTCATCGCGCAGGGCCTCGAGACGCTGTCGCTGCGCGTCGAGCGTCACGTGGAGAACGCGGAGAAGGTCGTCGCTTACCTGAGCGAGCACGCGCAGGTCGAAAAGGTCTTCTACGCCTCGAAGGACGACAGCCCGTACAAGGAGCTGGCCGACCGCTACCTGCCCACCGGTTCCGGTGCAGTGTTCTCCTTCGAGATCGCCGGCGGCATCGACGCGGGCAAGGCGTTCGTCGACGCCCTCGAGCTGCACTCGCACGTGGCCAACATCGGTGACGTCCGCTCGCTCGCCATCCACCCGGCGACGACGACGCACAGCCAGGGCAGTGACGACGACCGCCGCGGCGCCGGCGTCACGCCCGGCCTCGTGCGCCTGTCGGTCGGCATCGAGAACGCGAACGACATCATCGCCGACCTCGACAAGGGCTTCGCAGCCGCGAAGGCTGCCTCCGCCTGATCGCCCGCACCGCGGAGACTACGACGAAGCCGCCACCCCAAATCGGGGCGGCGGCTTCGTCGTATGTGGATCAGGCCTCGGCAGGTGCCTCGGCCGCCGTGGGCGACGTGTTGTTGCGCGAGGCGATGTACGCGGCGATCTCGGCCACGGCCTCGTCGACCGGCACGCCGTTCTTCTGCGAGCCGTCGCGGTAACGGAAGCTCACGGCTCCGTTGTCGCGGTCCTCCTCGCCGGCGATGAGGATGAACGGCGCTTTCGACTTCGAGGCGTTGCGGATCTTCTTCGGGAAGCGGTCGTCGCTCGTGTCGATCTCGACGCGTACGCCGGCCCGACGCAGCTTCTCGCCCACCTCGCCGAGGTAGTCGTAGTACTCCTCCGCGACCGGAACCCCGAGCACCTGAACCGGTGCGAGCCACGCCGGGAACTGCCCCGCGTAATGCTCGACGAGCACACCAAGGAAGCGCTCGATCGAACCGAACTTCGCCGAGTGGATCATGACCGGCTGCTGACGCGTGCCGTCCTGAGCCTGGAACTCGAGGCCGAAGCGCTCGGGCATGTTGAAGTCGTACTGGATCGTCGACATCTGCCACGTACGGCCGATGGCGTCACGTGCCTGCACGGAGATCTTCGGGCCGTAGAAGGCTGCGCCGCCCGGGTCGGGCACGAGCTCGAGGCCCGAGGCGTTCGCGACGTCGGCGAGCACCTGCGTCGCGACCTCCCACTGCTCGTCGGTGCCGATGAACTTGTCCTTCTTGTCGCCGGCCTCGTCACGCGTCGACAGCTCGAGGTAGAAGTCGTTCAGCCCGAAGTCACGCAGCAGCCCGAGGATGAAGTCGAGCAGGTGCTTGATCTCGCCCGGCGCCTGCTCCGGCGTCACGTAGGAGTGGGAGTCGTCCTGGGTGATCATGCGCACGCGCGTGAGGCCCGAGAGAACGCCGGACTTCTCGTCGCGGTAGACCGTGCCGAACTCGAAGAAGCGCAGCGGCAGCTCACGGTAGGAGCGTCCGCGCGAACGGAAGATCTCGTTGTGCATCGGGCAGTTCATCGCCTTGAGGCGGTACTTCTGCCCGTCGAGGTCCAGCGGCGGGAACATGCCGTCGGCGTAGTAGGGCAGGTGACCCGAGGTGTAGAAGAGGTCTTCCTTCGACACGTGCGGCGTGCCGACGTAGCTGAAGCCCTCTTCGATGTGGCGACGGCGGACGTAGTCCTCCATCTCCCGCTTGATGATGCCGCCCTTCGGGTGGAACACGGGCAGGCCGGGGCCGATGTTTTCGGGGAAGCTGAACAGGTCCATCTCCGCGCCGAGCTTGCGGTGGTCACGCTTCTCGGCCTCGGCGAGGCGCTCGAGGTAGGCCTTGAGCTCGTCCTTCGTGGGCCACGCGGTGCCGTAGACGCGCTGCAGCTGCGGGTTCTTCTCGCTGCCGCGCCAGTAGGCCGCAGCCGAACGCATCAGCTTGAAGGCGTTGCCGAGCACCTTCGTCGACGGCACATGCGGGCCGCGGCACAGGTCGCCCCAGGCGACGCTGCCGTCACGACGGACGTTGTCGTAGATCGTCAGTTCACCGCCGCCGACCTCGGCCTCGGCGCCCTCGGCGGCATCGGCCGCGTTGCCCTTGAGGCCGATGAGCTCGCACTTGTACGGCTCGTCCTTGAGCTCCTCGAGGCCCTCGGCGTCGGTGATGACGCGACGACGGAAGGTCTGGCCCTCGTTGACGATCTTGAGCATCGCCTTCTCGAGCTTCTTGAGGTCGTCGGGGGTGAACGCCTCGGCGACGTCGAAGTCGTAGTAGAACCCGTCGGTGATGGGCGGACCGATGCCGAGCTTGGCGTCGGGGTTGGCCTGCTGCACGGCCTGGGCGAGCACGTGTGCGGCAGAGTGACGCAGCACGGCGAGGCCCTCGGGCTCCTGTGCCGTGACGGGCTCGACGACGGCGCCGGCCGGCACCTCGCGGTGCAGATCCCACAGGTCGCCGTCGACCCGCATGACGAGGACGGCCTTGTCGTCGCCGAACAGGTCCGTGCCCGTCGTCCCGACCTCCACCTCGCGCTGGTCACCGGCGACGGTCAGGGTGATCTGTTCGGACACGGGAGGTCTCCTTGGAAGTCGGGATGGGGGCGCACCTGCGCCGACCCGATGCAAGGTTACCGGCTCCCCGAAGTGCCGGGCGAGCCGGTTTGCCGCGCGATCAGAGGCTGTTGACGATGACGGCGGCGAGGCCGCTCGCCACGAGGACCAGGACGACGAGGACCGCGACGAGGAACGTCGACATGCCACCGCCGCTCGGCGCGGGACGCGGCGCCGGTCTGGCGCTGGCGACACGTGCAGGGGACGCCTGATGCGCGCGCGGCGGGGCACTGGGTCGCGACGGCGCCGGTGCGGGGCGTCCGGAGCCGCCGGCCGCAGCACGACGGCGTTCCTTCTTGATAGCGGCGATCCACTCGCCCGCCGACGGCGGACGCTCGGCAGGGTCCTTGCGCAGCGCCCACCGAATAGCGGCGTCCACGCGCGGCGTCACCCCGTCGACGCGTCCGACGAGCGACGGGGCCTTCGCGTGGCGGTGGGCCTGGCGCAGCTCCTCCAGTTCCCGCCCAGCGAAGGGCGGTTCACCCGTGAGCGCGTAGTAGAGGACGCAGCCGAGGGCGTAGACGTCCACCGCGGGCCCGTCCTCGGATGATGCGGTGAAGCGCTCGGGCGCCATGTAGGCCCACGACCCGAGAATCTGCGAGCCGGCCGCCACCTTGTGCCGGTCGACGACGGCGATGCCGAAGTCGGCGAGGTAGACGAATCCCTTGCGGTCGACGAGGAGGTTGGCGGGCTTCACATCGCGGTGGACGACGCCCGCGGCGTGCGCGTCGTCGAGGGCCGAGGCAGCCTGCTCGACGATCTCGATGGCCGTACCGAGCGATGCCGGCCCGAACTGCCGCACGACGCCCGAGAGGGAGTGCCCGTCGACGTAACGCATGTCGAGGTAGGCCTGGTCGTCGATCTCGCCGTAGTTGTGGATCGGCACGATGTGCGGTGAGTTCATACGCCCCACGAGGTCGGCCTCGCGGCGGAAGAGCTTGAGGTAGTCGGCCTCGTCGGCCTCCTGGTCGGCAATCACCTTGAGCGCGACGACACGGTCGTAGCGCGTGTCGCGGGCCCGCCAGACACGCCCCATGCCGCCCTGCCCGATGACGTCGAGCAGTTCGTACGGTCCTAGGTGTTGCACGCGGACACCTCCCCTTTCTCGCGGCGAGGCCAACCTTACGGTCTCGTCCTGCTTCGCCTCGCGTGTACGCGCCAAACGCCGGGTCACCCCCTACTTGCGGGTGACCCGGCGTTCGCTTCGACTCGTTCGCGGGTCAGTCGGTTCCGAACTCCATCGCCGCTTCGTCGAGGGCGATCGCCTCGGCGTGCGCATTGGGGTTGGACGCGATCTGCTTCGCGCCGCCCGGCTCGAGCTGGCCGACGAGGTCGGTCTGCGCGCGGCCCAGGCCGCCCGAGGCGGCGTAGAACTCGAGCTTCTCGCGGGTGTCGGCGATGTCGAGGTTGCGCATCGTGAGCTGACCGATGCGGTCGACGGGACCGAACGCCGCGTTCTCGGTGCGCTCCATCGACAGCTTCTCCGGGTGGTAGCTGAAGTTCTCGCCGACGGTGTTGACGATGGAGTAGTCCTCACCGCGACGCAGGCGCAGCGTCACCTCACCGGTGACGGCGGTGGCGACCCAGCGCAGCAGACCCTCGCGGATCATGAGCGACTGCGGGTCGAACCAACGGCCTTCGTAGAGCAGGCGGCCGAGGCGACGACCGTCGTTGTGGTACGCAGCGATGGTGTCCTCGTTGTGCACGGCGTTGAGCAGTCGCTCGAAGGCCGTGAAGATGAGCGCCATGCCGGGGGCTTCGTAGATGCCGCGCGACTTGGCCTCGATGATGCGGTTCTCGATCTGGTCGCTCATACCGAGGCCATGACGACCACCGACGGCGTTGGCTTCCTGGAACAGCGCGACGACGTCGCCGCCGAAGTCGTCGCCGTTGATGGCGACGGGCAGGCCGCGTTCGAAGCGAACGGTGACGTCCTCGGTCTCGATCTCGACGGACGGATCCCAGTGGGCCACACCCATGATCGGCGAGACGATCTCCATCGACTCGTCGAGGTGCTCGAGGGTCTTGGCCTCATGCGTGGCGCCGAGGATGTTGGCGTCCGTGGAGTAGGCCTTCTCGGCCGAGTCGCGGTAGGGCAGACCGTGCTCGGTGAGCCACTCGGACATCTCCTGACGGCCACCGAGCTCGGTGACGAAGTCGGCGTCCAGCCACGGCTTGTAGATGCGCAGCCCCGGGTTCGCGAGCAGACCGTAGCGGTAGAAACGCTCGATGTCGTTGCCCTTGAAGGTGGAGCCGTCACCCCAGATGGAGACGCCGTCCTCCTGCATGGCGCGCACGAGGAGCGTGCCCGTCACGGCGCGGCCCAGCGGCGTCGTGTTGAAGTAGGTGCGACCGCCCGAGCGGATGTGGAAGGCACCGCACGCGATGGCGGCAAGACCCTCCTCGACGAGGGCCTTCTTGCAGTCGACGAGACGCGACAGCTCGGCACCGTACTGCCCGGCGCGGCCGGGGATGCCCTCGATGTCGTCCTCGTCGTACTGGCCGAGGTCGGCCGTGTAGGTGCAGGGAACGGCGCCCTTGTCGCGCATCCACGCCACAGCGACGGACGTGTCGAGGCCACCGGAGAACGCGATGCCGACGCGCTCGCCGGTCGGCAGTGAAGTCAGAACCTTGGACATGCCGCCGACTCTATCGGCCCAATGACTAGTTATGCAAAACAATCGCATACCTACTCATTCGCGCGTTCATGGGCGCGTTCCAGACTATCGGGGGCGCCGGCGCTTGCGGGCATGATGGGGGCATGGATACCGCTGCGGGACAGGCCGGAACGAGCTTCGACGCGGTCGTCCTCGTCGGCGGCCGCGGTTCGCGTCTCGGCGGCGTCGACAAGGCCGCTCTCGACCTCGGAGGGCACCCACTCGTCGACGCCTCGCTGAACGCTGCTCGGGGCGCGCGGACGCTCGTCGTCGTCGGTCGAACCTCGGCGCCACTCCCCTCACGCGCGGTCCTCACCCAGGAGGAACCGGCCGGATCGGGCCCCGCCGCCGGGTTCGCCCGAGGCCTGACATCGATTACCGACCCGGCCTCCTGGACACTGCTCCTGGGCTGCGACGTGCCGGGGGCTGGCGACGCGGTGCGTCGCCTGCTCGACGCCCGCGCAGCTGGTGGCGACGCTGATGGCGTCGCTGATGTTGACGGGTTCGTCCTCACCGACGCCGACGGGCGCGCGCAGTGGATGCTCGGGCTATACCGGACGGCCGCGGTGCGCGCCGCCGTCAACGCATCCGCCGCGACGAACCTCTCGATGCGTGCGCTGTTCGCCGGGCTCGATCTCGTCCTCGTACGTCCGGCAGGCCCGGAGTGGCACGACATCGACACGTGGGCCGACCACGCCGCGTGGACCGAACGCCTCGACCCGCAGCGGCCGGCCTGACTCCCGTCCCGATGTCGCGGCGGTCGCTTGGGCCGACTCTCCTGCGCTTGGGCCGACTCGGCCTCGGCCCAACCGCGTCGAAGTCTGCCCACCGGGATGACGACAGTGCGCTGACATCATGGTGACCCATGAGCACCCACCCCGAGCAGTGGACCCGCTGGGTCGAGAAGGCCTGCACCGCGCTGGACCTCGACCCGGCAGATATCGACATCGATCTCGTCCACGAGCTGTCGAAGAACGTCTCGCACGAGGTGACGCGGCCACTGGCGCCGGTCTCGAGCTACCTCCTCGGCATCGCCGTCGGGCGACGCCTCGAGCGGGGCGAGCCCGTGGACGCCGCGGCTCAGCGCGAAATCGCGGACCGGGTTCCGCTCACCGACTGACGTCGTGCGCTGATCGACTCAGCCGCCGATGGCACTCATCGGGCGTGGCGGCTGCAGGAAGCCTGGCTCGTTGATGCCGTGTCCGGGCAGCTTGCTTGCGAGGCACTCGTGGATCTTCGCGGTGATGTCGTCGTCGCTCGCGCCGGAGCGCAGGATGTCGCGCAGGTTCGTCTCCGTGCGCGAGAACAGGCACGAGCGCAGCTGGCCGTCGGAGGTGAGGCGCAGGCGGTCGCACGCCCCGCAGAACGGCATGGTGACGCTCGCGACGACGCCGACGCGGGCGGGTCCGCCGTCGACCTCGAACAGTTCGGCCGGTGCGGCACCGCGGCCAGGCACCTCCGTGAGCGTGTGGTGCGCGCGCAGGGCATCGAGGATCTCGGCGCCCGTGATCATCTCGGTCCGCGACCAGATGTGCCCGCCGTCGAGCGGCATCTGCTCGATGAAGCGCAGTTCGTAGCCTTCACGGATCGCCCACTCGAGCAGGTCGTTCGCTTCGTCGTCGTTCTCACCGCGCAGCAGCACGGTGTTGACCTTGATCGGCTCGAAACCGGTAGCGCGGGCGGCGTCGAGACCGGCCATGACGTCGTCGAAGCGGCCCCGACGGGTCATCGTCTTGAAGCGCTCCGGGTCGAGGGTGTCGAGGCTGACGTTGAGCCGCGCAAGTCCCGCTTCCCGAAGCGGTTCCGCGAGACGGGCAAGGCCGATGCCGTTCGTCGTCATCGAGATCTCGGGGTGCCCCTCCGGCCCCTCGAGTGCCGCGAGACCTTCGACGATGGCGACGATGTCGGGGCGCAGAAGCGGCTCTCCCCCGGTGAGCCGGATCTCGGCGATGCCGGCCTCCACCGCAACGCGCGCGATGGTGAGCATCTCCTCGAGGGTGAGCAGCGTCGGTTTCGGTGCGAGCGGCACACCGTCCGCCGGCATGCAGTAGGTGCAGCGCAGGTTGCACTTGTCCGTGAGCGAGATGCGCAGGTCGCGGTGGACGCGCCCGAAGGAATCGACCAGCCCGTGGGTCATGTCAGGCCCGACCAGACGTCGTCGCCGTCGGTGTTGTGCTGGTGCTTCCAGATCGGCAGGGAGCGCTTCACCTCTTCGACGAGTTCGTTGCACAACGCGAACGCCAGGGCCCGGTGCGGTGACGACACCGCTGCGACGATCGCGATGTCCCCGACGCCGAGGCGTCCGACCCGGTGCGTGACGGCGATGCGGGCGACACCGTCAGGGTCGAGCCGCGCGGCTACGTCGGACGCGATGTGCGCCATCGTCTCGCTGGCGCTGGGGTGGGCCGAGTAGTCGAGGTGCGTGACCTCACCGTCGATCTGCGGGTCGTGGTTGCGGACCGCTCCGACGAAGCTCGCGGTGGCTCCCTGACGGGCGTCCTCGACGGCGTCGAGGTGGGCCTGCAGATCGAGCGGCGCGTCGACGACGTCGGCGATGAGGACCGGCATCAGCGCCCGCCGCCAAAGATGCTCGAACGGTGACAACGCATTGCATCAGGCTATCCCAGCCAGTTCAACGCCCGGTGGCCCACACCTGGGTAAGCGATGGGTACCAAAAACGCGGAACCCGAAGGATTCCGCGTTATCTATGGTGGATGTAAAGGGACTCGAACCCCTGACCTCTCGCGTGTGAAGCGAACGCTCTAACCAACTGAGCTATACATCCGTGTGGTGCGCGGGAAACATTAGTCGAACTCCTGCCCGACACCAAACCGGCCACGGGCCGCTCAGCCCAGGCCGGGCACCTTCGCGAGGAGGTCCTTGGCGAAGTCGGGGAACCAGCCCGGCACGCCGGAGACGGCGAACATCGCCCAGAAGATGGCCAGCACGAGCGCGAACGTCAGAAGACCTGCGATGGCCTTGGCCCATAAGCCCTTCTTCTCGAGCCAGTCCCACCAGGCCTCGACGGTGCCGCGCACCCACTTGAGCAGGTTCTGGGCCCACTCGAACTCACTCGCCCAGATACCCAGCCCGATGAAGATGATGACCCAGCCGGGCCCCGGGAACGGCAGCAGGATGATGCCGATGAGGACGACGATGAGACCGAAGATGGCCACCGCCATCCGGTAGATCTGCGCGCTTCGCGGGTTGGCGCGGATGCGTCGTCGCCACTCCCAGCGATCGCGATCGCCTCCGTCGACGGGCGTCGCCCCGTGTGCCTGCTCCTCGTGCATGGCAAGGAAGCCTACGAGGCGCAGCGCCTTCGTGCACCTTGACGGGTGAACAGCGTGTCAGGAGAGGAGCTCGTCCTGACGCTCGGAGAACACCTCGGCAAGTCGTGCGGTGACGCGGCCCGGCGTGCCCTCCTCGCCCAACTGCCGTTCGTTGATGGCGTGAATCCCCTGCACGTTTCGCGTCGAGGACGTGAGGAACGCCTCATCGCATTCCGTGAGGACATCGAAGCTCAGCGGCTCTTCGACGATCTCGATGCCGGCCTCACGGCCCCAGCGGATGACGAGGTCACGGGTGATGCCTGCGAGGGGGCCGTCCTCGAGCGGCGGCGTGACGACGCGCTCCCCCAGTACGACGAAAATGTTGGAGCCCGTGCCCTCACACAGGTTCCCGAGGGTGTTCGCGAAGATCGCCTCGCTGCCACCGTTCTGCTTCGCGGCGGCCAGTGCGACGACGTTCTCGGCGTACGAGGTCGTCTTGAGTCCGGCGACCGCCGAGTTCTCGTTGCGCGTCCAACGCACGGTCGCGATCTTGGTCGTCGGCGCCGGGCGCGGTACGGCGGAAGCGGTGACGATGTGGGTCGGCGGGGCGTCGCCGCGGTCGGAACCGAGCGGCCCGACGCCGCCCGTCACCGTGTAGCGCAGACGCCCGAAATCGATCTGGTCACCTTCGAGCACGGCGGCGATGCCGTCGTCGACCTTGGCTCGGTCGAGCTTGGGCAGCCCCAGGCCGGCGAGCGAGCGGTCCATGCGGTCGTGGTGCATCTCCAGCGCGAAGACACGGCCATTCTCCACCTTGGCGGTCTCGAAGACGCCGTCCCCGACCGTCACGCCGTGATCGATCGGCGAGATGGCGGCACCGTCGTCGACGCGTCGACCTTCGACCCAGATTCGGACGCTCATGCATTCCTCCTAGTGTGTCGGCCATCAGCGATGCCCAACAGTCGACGTGCCTTAAGTTCGGTCTCGTGCCACTCGGTGCCGGGGTCGGAATCCCAGGTGATTCCCGCACCCGCACCGAACGACACACCACCAGAGACTATCGGCCCGGAGGCCGATTCGTTTCGGTGTATTTCGCGACCGTTCTCGCGCCAAAACGTCCGGATTCCGACGGCGAGTTCAGCCTGCCCGGTTGTGCCGTCAACCCACCCGATCGCGCCGCAGTAGGGGCCGCGCGGGGCGGTCTCCAGTTCGGCGATGACGTCCAGCGCACTGCTCTTCGGAGCGCCCGAGACCGACCCTGGCGGGAAGGTGGCGTCGAAGACCTCGGGCCAGCGGACACCGTCGCGCATCTGCCCACGCACGGTCGACACGAGATGAACGAGCCCCGGGTGGTGCTGGGCCTCGAGCAGACCGTCGACGCTGACCGTTCCCGGCCGACAGACGCGCTGCAGATCGTTGCGCACGAGGTCGGTGATCATGATGTTCTCCGTGGCGTCCTTCGCGAGCATGCGCTCGAGCGTCGAGGCGGTGCCCTTGATCGGTGCCGACGTCAGCGCGCTCCCCTCACGCGCCAGGAAGAGCTCGGGCGAGGCGCTTGCGATGTCGACGTGCCCCTCGACGTCGATGCGGCACGCGTAGGGCGCCGGATTGTCGACGAGGAGGTCTGCGAAGAGGCGATCGAGATCGTCGCGTTCGGCACCGTCTGCGCCGTCCCGCTCGAGAACACGGCAGAGATTGACCTGGTAAACGCGGCCCCGTGCGATGTCGTCCCGGATCGCAGCGACGCCGCGTTCGTAGGCCCCGCGGTCGAGGCTCGTGCTCCAGGCGCCTTGCGCCACCGTCGATGCCTGGTGATCGGGCTCATCGCTTCCCAGTCGCGCCTCGAGAGCCCCTGCCCACGCGCGATCTTCGTGGTGGACGACGTGACGCAACCGCGCCGCCGTGACCCGGCCCTCGAAGGTGACGACCAGCGCGTGGAACGCCGGCTCGTCGAGCACGGCGAGGTCGTCGTGGACGGACTCCACACCCCACGCACTCACCGCGCGGAACAGGGCGCGTTCGCCGTGCGCCTGCTCGATACCGTCCATCACGCCGCAAGGCTAGAACATACGAAAACACCCCCGGCGCTCGGCCGGGGGTGTTTCGTGGTGGTGGGCGATACTGGGTTTGAACCAGTGACCTCTTCCGTGTCAAGGAAGCGCGCTACCGCTGCGCCAATCGCCCGAGAACGGGATTGGAGCGGACAACCGGGCTCGAACCGGCGACCTCAACCTTGGCAAGGTTGCGCTCTACCAACTGAGCTATGTCCGCCTGTTTCCTCGACCTCATGGTCTCGGCAACGACGAGAACGTTACCCGGTTCATCGATCGTTCACCAAATCGCGGGTGTGCGCAGCGCTCAGGCGGCTTCGCTCACTCCTCGACGACGTGGATCGCCGACTCCTCGGCGCTCTCGTCACCGCCGGCGTAACCCTCGTCGGACGCAACGAGGTCCTTCTCCTCGTCCTCTCGTTCGCCCTCGTCCGGGGCGACGAGACGACCGGCCTCGCGTGCGTCCACCTCCTCCGAGACACCGTCGGGGTTGCCGTACGCGGAGTCGGGGTCGACGTCCGGCGTTTCCTCGGCCAGGCGCTCGTCGAGGGTCTCGGTGCCGCCGTGGTCGGCCCAGCGGGGCTCCTTCTCAGGGGCCGTGATGCCGGCGTCGAGGGCCTCTTCGTACTCGCGGCCGCTCATGTCGTCCGCCGCCGAAGCCTGGTCGGCGAATTCGCTCAGGGTGCCTTCGTCTTCGTGGTTAGTCATGGGGCCATCATGACAGGCGGCTCCGGCGGATCGACGTGGGAGCCGGACCGAAACGCGAACGATCCCCGCAGCGGAAGGGCTGCGGGGATCGTCATCGAACTGGTGGGCGATACTGGGTTTGAACCAGTGACCTCTTCCGTGTCAAGGAAGCGCGCTACCGCTGCGCCAATCGCCCGAGGTGGAGACGGGATTTGAACCCGTGTAGACGGCTTTGCAGGCCGTTGCCTCGCCTCTCGGCCACTCCACCACGCGAGTAAAATCTCGCACGTGTCCAAGAAGACACAGAGCGGACAACCGGGCTCGAACCGGCGACCTCAACCTTGGCAAGGTTGCGCTCTACCAACTGAGCTATGTCCGCCTGAAGCTTCGCGCAGTGCGCGTCGCAACGAGGTGAAACTCTAACCCATCCCTGTCGCGGGCGCCAACTTGTCGCAGGCGCAGGGGGCCTCGGCCCAGGGCAGGCACCGCCGCGGGCACGAGATCGCCTCGTCCACCGCCCGCACTCACCGGCAGCTCAGGCCGAGCGACGCTCCGCGTCGTCCTGCGTTTCAGTGCCTGCGGCCTCGTCATGGGCACCGTCGGCCGCCGTGAGCCGCGCGGGGGTTCGCTCCCCCTCGGGACGCACGTGGCTCGCGCCGAGGGAGTCGAGGTCCTCCTGGTCGTACGGGCGATCACTCGTCTCGAGGACGCGGGAGCGGACCCTGGCCACCTGCTCCTCGATGAGGCCCTTCGTGCGCGCACGCACGCCCTTGGGCGCCGAGGCAACCGGCCACAGGCGCGCGACGGCCGAGTTGAGGGCCGCGCCGATGAGCACCGAGATCGCGAGGAAGTACAACCAGATGAGCACGATGATCGTCGCGGCGAGGGGCCCGTAGATCGAGATGCCGCCCACCGAAGCCGACAGCCAGTTACGCAGGAAGACCGAGATGACGACCCACGCGACGAGCGTGAAGGCGGCTCCGGGCAGGTCGCGCACCCACGGCGTCCGGATCGGCGTGGCGATGTAGTAGAGCGTGGCGAAGGCCACGATCGTCAGGCCGCCGACCACCGGCCAGTACAACGACAGAAGGAACAGGAAGCCCGGCGGCAGGAGGCGTCCGAGCAGGTCCGGGCCGAGCACGATGAGCGGCAACACGACACCCATGACGAGCAGCGCGCAGAAATAGAGGGCGACCGAGAGCATGCGCGTCCGCACGATGCCGCGCTCCCCACCCTGGCCGTACATGATCGAGACGGTGTCGATGATGACGTTCACCATGCGCGAACCGGACCACAGCGAGATGAGGAACCCGATCGAGACGACATCGGGGCGGCCGCCGTCGAGGGCGTCCTGCAGGGTCGGCATGAGAACGTTCTGCAGGGCCTCGCCCGACAGCACGCTCGCCATCGAGGCCTCGATGGAGCCGGTGATCTCGTCGACCGTTCGGCCGCCGAGCGCCTGACCGACGTAACCCATGACGCCGAGCAGCCCGTAGACGAGGGGCGGGAACGACAACAGGGCGAAGAATCCGGCCTCCGAGGCGAGACCCGTCACGCGGTAGCGCATGCACTGGCGCACCGTGACGAGCACGAGGCGGATGAGTGCGTAGAGGCCCGGCACACGGCGGGCCCAGGTGCGAGCGAACGTGCGGAATCGGGAGGGCTCCTCCACGACCGGTTGCTCACTCACGCCGCAAAATTAGCGACCCAACGGCCCGAATTCGTGCTGCCACGCCCGAGCGTCCACCCGAAAGTACTCGAATCGAGGGTTGTCCCCTGCTCGTGGTTAGGTAAAGCCCATGGATATCTGGCCGGGCAAGCCCTACCCCCTCGGTGCCACGTTCGACGGCACCGGCGTCAACTTCGCGATCTTCTCCGAGGTCGCGGAGAAAATGTACCTCTGCCTCATCGACGAAGATCTCAAGGAGCAGCGCATCGAACTGACGGAGGTCGACGGCCACGTCTGGCACGCCTACCTGCCCGGCGTCCAGCCCGGTCAGCGTTACGGCTATCGCGTCGAGGGCCCCTACTCCCCCGAGGACGGTCAGCGCTGCAACGTCAACAAGCTGCTGCTCGATCCCTACGCCAAGGCCATCGACGGCCAGATCGACGGCGACGAGTCGCTGTTCAGCTACTACTTCCTCTCGCCGGAGAAGCGCAACGACGAGGACTCGCTCGGCCACACGATGTTGAGCGTCGTCATCAACCCGTACTTCGACTGGGGTCACGACCACCCGCCGCAGCACGAGTACCACGAGAGCGTCATCTACGAAGCCCACGTCAAGGGCCTGACGATGACGCACCCGGACGTGCCCGAGGAGATTCGTGGCACGTACGCCGCCGTCGGTCACCCCGCGATCGTGGGCCATCTCGTCGACCTCGGCATCACGGCCATCGAGCTCATGCCCGTGCACCAGTTCGTGCAGGACACGACGCTGGTGGAGAAGGGCCTGACGAACTACTGGGGCTACAACACGATCGGCTTCCTGGCGCCGCACAACTCCTACTCGGCGTCGGGGTCGCGCGGCCAGCAGGTCACCGAGTTCAAGGCGATGGTCAAGGCCCTGCACGAGGCCGGCATCGAGGTCATCCTCGACGTCGTGTACAACCACACCGCGGAGGGCAACGAGAACGGACCGACGCTCGGATTCCGCGGTCTCGACAACGAGGCGTACTACCGCCTCGTCGACGACAACAAGGCGCACTACTTCGACACCACCGGCACGGGTAACTCGCTGCTCATGCGCAGCCCGCACGTGCTGCAGCTCATCATGGACTCGCTGCGCTACTGGGTGAACGAGATGCACGTCGACGGCTTCCGCTTCGACCTCGCCGCCACCCTTGCGCGTCAGTTCCACGAGGTCGACCGCCTGAGCGCTTTCTTCGACATCATCCAGCAGGACCCGGTGATCAGCCAGGTCAAGCTCATTGCCGAGCCGTGGGACGTCGGTGACGGCGGCTACCAGGTCGGCAACTTCCCGCCCCTGTGGACGGAGTGGAACGGCAAGTACCGCGACACCGTGCGCGACTACTGGCGCGGCGAACCGGGTTCACTCGGCGAGTTCGCCTCACGCCTCACGGGTTCGAGCGACCTGTACGCCCACTCGGGTCGCCGCCCGATCGCGTCGATCAACTTCGTCACGGCGCACGACGGCTTCACGATGCGCGACCTCGTGTCGTACAACGAGAAGCACAACGACGCCAACGGTGAGGACAACAACGACGGCGAGAGCCACAACCGGTCCTGGAACTGCGGCGTCGAAGGCGAGACAGACGACGAAGGCGTGCTCGCGCTGCGCGAGCGTCAGATCCGCAACCACCTCACGACGCTGCTCCTGTCGCAGGGTGTGCCGATGGTGCTGCACGGGGACGAGCTCGGCCGCACCCAGGACGGCAACAACAACACCTACTGCCAGGACAACGAACTCTCCTGGATCGACTGGGATCTCGACGAGCGCCGCAGCTCACTGCTCGAGTTCACCAAGCAGCTCATCGCGCTGCGACGTGAGCACCCCTCGTTCCAGCGTCGTCGCTTCTTCGCCGGTGAGGCGCAGCACGGCGGACGCAGCGAGTGGGGCGACATCGTGTGGTTCCGCGCGAGCGGCGAGGAAATGCAGGACGAGGATTGGACCTCCGGTGCCGGCACCCTCATGGTCTACCTCAACGGCGACGCCATCCACACGAACGACGCCAAGGGTCAGCCGGTCGTCGACGACCACTTCCTCATGTTCTTCAACCCCGGACACGAGGAAGCGGAGTTCACCATTCCCGACGTCGTGCGCGAGGCGGACTGGAGCTTCGCCATCACGAGCTCGCAGGACGACGAACAGGAGAACAGCGAGTGGAACGAGGGCGAGCAGGTGAAGCTGCCGGCGCGCACCGTCGCCGTGCTGCAGGCACCGCGCGATGCCGAGTGAGCGTTCGCTCCTTGAGCTGAACGCGACGAAGGCCGTCACCGTCCACTTCGGACGGCGACGGCCTTCGTCGTTTCGGCGCTGACCGGTGTCCGCTCTCACAGCTGCGCGAGCGCGGCCTTCTGCTCCTCGACGTCGAACGTCGCTTCGGGCCACGTGAGGTCGAGCGAGCGCAGGTGCTCGAGGAGCAACTGCTGCACGGCCAGGCGCGCGTACCACTTGTTGTTCGCCGGAACGACGAACCAGGGCGCGATGTCCGTCGACGTGCGCTCGAGCACTGCCTGGTAGGCATCCTGGTACTCGGGCCAGTAGGCGCGTTCCTTGAGGTCGCCCGGGTTGAACTTGTAGAACTTCTCCGGGTTGTCGAGTCGCTCGGCCAGCCGCGCCTTCTGCTCGTCGGCGTCGATGTGGAGCATCACCTTGATGATCGTCGTGTTCTTGGCGACGGTCGACTCCTCGAAGGCGTTGATCTGTCCGTAGCGACGCATCCAGACCGGGCGCGAAACGAGGTCGTGGACACGCACGATGAGCACGTCCTCGTACTGGCTGCGGTCGAAGACGCCGATGTAGCCGGGCTTCGGCAGAGCGTTGCGGATGCGCCAGAGGAACGGGTGAGCCTGCTCCTCCTTCGTCGGTGCCTTGAACGACGTGAGCTCAACGCCCTGCGGGTCGATGCTGCCGATGACGTGGCGCATGATGCCGCCCTTGCCCGAGGTGTCCATGCCCTGAACGACGAGGAGGACGCTCCGACCGTCGGGGTGACGCTCACTGGCGTAGAGACGCTCTTGCAGGTCGGCGAGTTCCTCGCCGGTCTTGCGCATGAGCTTCTCGGCCTTCTTCTGGTCGCCGTCGAACGCGGGGGTGCTGCTCGCGTCGAGGTCGGCCAGGGAGAAGCCGGGCGTCACCTTGAGCGCCGAGGTGAAGTCGCTCAGCTGCGCCGTGTGCTTCTTCTTCGACTTCTTCGACTTCTTCGTCGACTTGTCCTTGCCGACCTTCTTCGCGGCCTTGACTGCCTCGTCCTTCTTGGCCTTCTTCGCGGCTTCGGTGGCGGGCTTCGACGAGGCCTTCTTGGCGCTGCCCTTCTTCTTGGCAGGAGCCTTTTCGGCCTTCGCCTTGGCCTTCGCGGCCTTCTCCGATGCCTGCTCGGCGACCTTCTTCGTGTCGCTCGAGGTCAGTTCGTCGTCACGCTTCTTCGACTTCGTGTCGGCGTCGGCCTTGGCGGACGCGTTGTCCTTGTTCTTGCCCATGCTTGTCATCATCACAGAACGCGACGTGTCTCGCTATGGTTCGGCGCTCAACCGGCGTCATCTTCGTGCGGTGATTCGCCGACTCTCGTTCGCGCGCAGAAGGCCTCGGCGTCCGTTGAGGTGGGCAGAGCCCCGGCTCGTCAGGCGAGGTAGTCGCGAACGACCGTCTCCCAGCGCTCCGGGTCGGTGTTCCACTCGCGCACGTGTCGCGCGACCTCCCAACGTTCCCAGCGCACGAGATCCGGGCGCGCCGCAGCGACGGCCGCGCTCGGCCCGTACGGCACGAACTCGTCGTCGACGGAGTGGATGACGAGCATCGGCTTGACGAGTTCGTCGGCGCGCTCGACCCAGTTCGTCAGCTTGATGTCGACGGCCTCGCTCACCCCGATGGTGTGCCGGCTCGTGCGGCTTCCGAGGAGGAACCCGGACAGCGTCGCGAGGCTGGGGTGCACGCGATTGGCACGCGCGTGGTGGAGCATGACATCAGCCCAGTCGAGCACCGGACCGTCGAGCACGACCTTGTGCACGAACGGTGCGAATTCGGAGCGTGCGAGGAACTGCATCGTAATGGCGCCACCCATGGACCACCCGAGCAGATCGACGCTCGTGGCGCCGTGCGCGAGGGCGTACTGAACGGCGGTCTCGACGTCCTTCCACTCGGTGAGTCCGAGGCCGTAACGCCCGTCGAGGCTCGGCGGGCCCTCGAAGTCGTTGCGGTAGCTCGTGACAACGCAGGTGATACCGAGGTCGTGAAGCACCGGTACGGCACGCAGGGTTTCGCCGCGACGCGCGCCACGCCCGTGGACGAGAACGGCCCAGCGCTGACCGTCCCCGGCGTGTGTCACCCATGCGGGCGCGGGCCCGTACTCGGTTTCGAGGACGACGTCTTCGGTCTCGATGCCGTAGGCGTCCTGGGGTGACCCGTCGACGTACCAGCCGCTCCACCGGGCGCGCCCGGGTGCGAGGTCGCCGCGGGTGACCGAGTCGACGCGACGGATGATGTCGCCGTGCTCGGTCTCGCCGAGCACCTCGCCGATTCGGGCGTGACCGCGTTCGTTGTCCCAGAAGAGCCCATAGCGGCCCGGGGCGCGGGACTCGACGGTCGGGGCGAAGACCGCGGAGGTGACACGTCCGTCGCGGCCATGTCTGACGGTGAGCACCATTGCGTCATCCGGACGTTCGCGCTCCGGCGTGACGAGTTTGCGCGCGAAGAACGCGGCAACGGCCACGGACGCGAGCGAGGTCGTGGCAGCGAGGGAGCCACCGACGATCGCGCCGATGGCCAGGGAACGGCGAGCAGATGGACGTTGCACGTTCCCATCCTTTCACCGGCGCGCGAGAATGGTCGGCATGGATCTGCCTCTCGATCTCCCCGTCGCGCCGATGCTGGCCAAGGCGGCGACGCGCGTGCCCACCGACGCCGGCTACACGTACGAGCCCAAGTGGGACGGATTCCGTTGCATCGTGGCGCGGGACGGCGACGAGGTCGAGTTGCAGTCACGCGGCACGAAGTCGCTCACGCGCTACTTCCCCGAGGTGGTGGAGCACCTGCTCGGGGTTCTGCCGGAGCGGATCGTTCTCGACGCGGAGATCGTCGTGACGAGCGGCGAGCCGGGCGCGCAGCGCCTCAACTGGGACGCGCTCGGTCAGCGGATTCACCCTGCGGCCTCGCGCATCGAGAAGCTGTCCACCGAGACGCCCGCGCAGGTGATCGCTTTCGACCTGCTCGCACTGGGCGACGAGGATCTCACTGCCCTGCCCTACACCGAGCGCCGCGCACGGCTCGAGGCGGTGTTCGCCGACTTGCCGGACTCGGATTCGCTGTTCCTCACCCGCACGACCGACGACCCTGCCGAGGCGCAGCGTTGGTTCGAGGAGTTCGAGGGCGCCGGGCTCGACGGCGTCGTTGCCAAGCTCGACGACGGCGCCTACGAGCAGAACAAGCGCACCATGATCAAGGTCAAGCACAAGCGCACCGCGGAGGCCGTGCTCGTCGGGTATCGGGTGCACAAGAGCGGTTCGGGTGTCGGCTCGCTCTTGTTGGGTCTCTACGCCGACGACGGAAGGCTCTACAACGTCGGCGGTATCAGTGCGTTCACCGGGAAGCGGCGCCAGGAACTCGTCGAGGAGTTGGAGCCGTTCGTCGTGCGCGACGAGGAGGGTGGCGCGGTGACCGGTGAGACGGACCGTTCACGCTTCAGTGCGTCGAAGGACGTCTCCTTCGTCAGGGTGCGCCCTGAACGGGTCGTGGAGGTGGCGTTCGACCAGTTGGAGGGCCACCGCTTCCGTCACGCGGTGACGTTCCTGCGGTGGCGCCCGGACCGGGAGCCGGAGTCGTGCACCATGGACCAGGTCGATCGAGCACCGGCCTACGACTTGGGGCGGGTGCTGCGCTCCTCCTGACGCGCGGCCGTCACTGTGTGGCGGAGCCGACGCGGGGCGCTCAGTGAATCGTTTTTCGCCCGAATGAAGCGGGGGCGTCAGACGCTGATCGCGACGTCCTCGTCGACGACGGGCGCGGGCGCCTTCTTGCCGAAGCGCTGCTGCGCGGCCTGCTTGCTGATGCCGAGGCTCGACCCGATCTGCGACCACGAGTCACCCTTGGCGCGTCGCTCGGCGACGACCCACTTGATGGTGTCGCTCATGAGGTTGTTGAGCATCGCGAGGCCCTCGAGCTCGTCCTTGGTGAACAGGTGCGTCTGCACACGGAAGCCTTCCATGATGCGAGCGGCCGCCTCCTCGACGGACTTCTCCGAGATGCCGCGCAGTTCCTGCGGCAACGGCTTGCTGATCTTTGGCATTCCATGATCGTAGGAGCGGCCTCGCACCCATGTCAATCTGACTTGACTGAACTCACGCGCCGCCGGCTCCCCTGATGGGCTAGGACCCAGAGCCGGGATCGCGCTGCGCCGGTAGGCAGACCCATGAAAGGAGAGGGCATCGCCGAGCCAATGCGTGCAGGCCTAGCGTCGTCAAGCTCCTGGACCCTTGGGCGGCACGCCCCGCTCGAGGTCCCATATGAAAAAGCCCTAACGAGCAAGCGCGACCGCCGCTTGACTGGTATGATTTTCAATCATTTGCACAGGACCTTTGGGGCATCAACATGGCGACCAAGACCGAATCCCAGAGAATTGGCGCCGTGGCGTTCTCGATCGCTGAAGCGTTCTTTGAACGCGCCGGGTGGAATGTTATCAATGTCGACGGCACCAAGGACTACGGGACCGACGCGATCGTCGAGATTTTCGTGGGCGGAAAACTCGAGCCCCTCATGTTTAACGCTCAGATAAAAGGAACAACCGACACAGCAAGCAAACGTTCCGTTCCAATTAGAATTGAGACGCTTAATGATTGGACGGAGAGGTCCAGAACCCATTCGCCCACACTCATAGTGCTAGTGGACATTGAGACCTCCAAGCTCTACGGCAGGTGGGCAGACCACCACGACACGTACCCCAATTACCCGGCAGCCTCGAGCACGATGTCGTTCGACGAGAGTGACGAGCTTAACGACGTTAGCGGCATTCTGGGCCACGTCAAGACGTGGCTATCTGTGCGGAGGCGCGAGAACCTGCCCCCAACCGTCTCTGCGAATTTCGACCCATCCTGTCCTGCGCGGCGGGAGTCCGATCTTCTTCGCGCCCTTTTCGGTGAGAATGGCGGGCCGGCCACTCCCGTCCCGAAGGGTGGGAATTTCCACATCCTTGTCAGCGAAAAGGATGTGCGCCTGGAAGCCCCGGGCGGGCTGGCGTCGATAACTTTGCACAATTACGAGATATCGCCGGAAACAACGCTTCTCGACATGTCACTGTCCATTGCATTGCTCCTGCTGGCTCTGGGGCGACCAGCCGAGGCGTATCAACTGGCACGCGAATCTGCGAACGCCCCCATTCTATGGTCCCCCGATATTCGTGGCGGGCTCGCGGACATTTACGATGCAAACTCGGACATTTCGCGCCTCTGTGAACTAATTTGCCTAGACACTGAAGAATCGAATCTCTTCGTGGACGCGCTTATCGCTCTCTCGGCGGTGCGCCTTTTTACGTCGGGCGTCCTCTCTGGTGAAATATCGCCCAATCACACGTATGAGGGGGCATTGCTTCTAGCGCGACTGGTTGACCTGCACACGTTAGCCCAGGAGACTCATAATGATGAATTAAGATTCATGGTGGATTGGGCCTTCGGTTGCGCGCCACATCTCATCCAAGACGCCGTAACGCATCTTGACGCGGCCGCTTCAGTCCGCCCGGAGATGTTAAAGGAAAAATTTTCTTACGAAAAACGCGCCCTAGCGGCGGATATCACTGGGCGTGTCCTTGAGCTTGTCGAAACTTACGAGCGGTGGCTAGAGAACTGCCCAGATTCATTTGACGAGGTCAGGGGACGATATCTGGACTCGCTCCTCCAGTCGGGGCAGTTTGAAACAGCGGTTACCGAGTACCAGCGCATATTTCCTGAAGACGCCTCACCCGCAAGTGAGGACGAGGCACTGGGCTTACTAGTTCGATTGGCCTGCTGCCAAGTAGTTGAGGTCTTAGAGGTCACAGCCCAGCACAGAGAGGGCGCCGCCAACGATGATCCAGCGACAGTTGAGGTGACTGCAGAGCGGGCGGAAAGGCACTTGAAGGAACGAGATGCGTTGTCCCTGCCCCACTGGATAGCACTTAAGCCTGAGCCCGAGCCAATCTTTGTTTTTTTATATTTGCGCAATAGCGCGCCGCTATGGGCGCACTTTTGCATGGAGGTCGCCGCGCGCTATGGAGTTGATTCTGATGCGCAAGACCAGACATCTAAAACTCTTGTCGACCTAGCAGTGATCCTAGGAATCAGCAAGAACCCGCAGGAATTCATGAGAACGATCGTGAGAGAGGCTAGCTCTACAATCCGGAAAAAAATCTCAGAACGCGTAGACGCCCTCCTCACAAGCCTGTCGCGACCGACTCAAAAATGATGGCCTATTATCGACCGTCCCAGCAAATTCCAAGGTAAATTTTGCCAGTCAATTCATTAACTGTCGACGTAGACGATCTGGAATATTCTGCTCTATTCGTTTCCCGTATGGTCGCCCTCGGTGCTGTCTGCAGTAGCGAGCCCTCACGCAACCCACCGATGGCGTTGGTCTTTTCGCGTCGCTCCTCCGTTTGGTTCTCACACCGCGGGCTTTCGACCGCTCGCCTTCCTCGCGCGGCTCGGCTGCACGCGCGGAGGCTCACCGGGCATCTTCGGGTAGTCGGGTGGGAACGGCATCTCGGGCAGGCCACGCTCGACGTCGGCGTCCCACAGCGCGATGGCAGCCGCCACATCGCCGACGTGATCGTTCATCGAGGCGCCGCCGGTGGGCGCCCACGCATCCCCGCGTTCGGCGACGATCTCCGGCACGGTTCGGACCGTGAAGTCGCTCGGCCTCACGTCGCGAAGCTCGGACCACATCACCGGCATCGACACCGGCGCCCCGGCGAGCGGGCGCGGCGAGTAGGCGGCGGCGATCGTGCGGTCGCGGTTGGCCTGGTTGAAATCGACGAACACCTTCTCGCCGCGCAACTCCTTCCACCACTCGGTCGTCACGAGGTCAGGCAAACGCCGTTCTAGCTCCCGTGCTATTCCGATGACGCCGTGGCGAACGTCGAGGAACTCGTGCGTCGGCGCGATGCGCGAGTAGACGTGGACACCGCGGTTGCCGGACGTCTTGACGAACGGAGTGAACCCGAGCGACTCCATGAGTTCCTTGAGCGCGAACGCCGCTTCGACGGCGTCCGTGAAGTCACGACCCGGCTGCGGGTCGAGGTCGATGCGCAACTCGTCCGGGTTGTCGTTGTCCTCGGCCTTCACCGGCCACGGGTGGAACGTCACCGTGTTCATCTGCGCACACCACGCGAGCATCGCCGGTTCGTCGAGCACGAGTTGCTCGTGCGCCCGCGCGCTGGGGTAGGTGCACATCACCGAACGCGCGTAGGCGGGTGCGCCCTTCGGCGGGTTCTTCGAGAAGAACGGCTTCTCCCCGAGGCCCTTCGGGTAGCGCTCCAATGCGATGGGCCGGTCACCGCTCCATCGCAGGAACTGCTCCGCGACGGCGAGCAGGTACTCGACGACGTCGAGCTTCGTCACCCCGTCGTCGGGATAGACGAGGCGATCGGGACTCGAGACCTTGACCTTGCGGACCTCGTCGTCCGGTCCGGGAACCTCGAGGACGACGGCTGCAGCGCTCATGTTCGCCACCCTAAGCCGATGATGAGCGGTCGCCGCGTCACCGATGCCGCGTTTCCCAGGCAACATCGGGAAGGTCTGGGCAGCGCCCGACGTTGAACTTTGCACCCCACCCGCGAAGGAGCGACATGAGCGACCTGCCCCGCACCATGAACGACACCACCGACGAGCAGTGGCGCGAGAAGCTGACGCCCGAGGAGTACGCCGTCCTGCGCCAGGGAGGCACCGAGCGTCCGTTCGTGGGTGAGTACACCGACACCGAGACGGCGGGCACGTATCGCTGCCGTGCCTGTGGCGCAACGCTGTTCACCAGCAAGGAGAAGTTCCACAGCCACTGCGGATGGCCGTCCTTCTACGCGCCCGAGGACGCCGAGAACGTCACGCTCCTCGAGGACCGCAGCATGGGGATGGTGCGTACCGAAGTGCGGTGCGCGAACTGCGACAGCCACCTCGGCCACGTCTTCCGCGGCGAGGGCTACCCGACGCCGACCGACGAGCGCTTCTGCATCAACTCGATCAGCATGACGCTGGAGCCCGCCGACGAGAACTGAACAACCACGACACATCGGGCCCCTCCACGTGCACAGTGGAAGGGCCCGATCTGTGTGGGCGAGCATGGTTCAGCCTTGTGCGCCCAACTCGTTCTTGCGGATCTTGCCGGTCGGCGTCATGGGCATCGCCTCGATGACGCGGATCTCGGGAACCTTGTAGGCAGCCAAGCGCTCAGCAGCGAACTCACGCAGCCGGTCGGCATCGACCGCCTCGGTGACCGTGACGAACGCGACCGGGCGCTCCCCCGTCTCGTCGTCGGGCTTTGCAACGACGGCGCACGCTACGACGGCAGGATGAGCCGCCACCGCCATCTCGACCTCGGCCGGGAACACGCTCATCCCCTTGACCTTGATCATCTCCTTGTCGCGTCCGAGATAGTGCACGAAGCCCTCGTCGTCGATACGTCCGTTGTCGCCGGTGTGGAGCCATCCGTCGACAAGCTGACGTCGGGTGGCTCCCTCGTTGCGCCAGTAGCCACTCGTGACCGACGGGCTGCGGACGATGATCTCGCCCGTCTCGCCCACGGGCACCGGTGTCTGCGTGCCGAATTCGACGACGGCGATGTCGGTTCCCGGCACGGGCAGGCCGCAGAAAACGGGCTCGGCACGCAGGTCCATGTCGTCTGCGTGCAGCCCGTAGGGGCTCGTGTCCATCGTGTGCGTCTCCGTCATGCCGTAGGCGGCCTCACGAAGCACACCGCCGTCCGGGACGGCAGCCGTCCATGAGGCACGCACCTCAGGAGTCATCTTGCGAACGAACGAGACGGCCTGCGGATCGGTGAGCGACGACAGATCGCGCGAGCCGATGTCGTCGCGCGCCATGAGTTCGAGATAGTTCTCGACCGTGCCGACCATGACCTGGACGTGGTGCTCTTCAATGGCATCGAGCACGGCGTCGGCGTTCCACCGCGACAAGAGAACGCTCGTACCGCCGAGGACGACAGGGAGCAGGATGCCGAGATCCTCCCCGGCGATCCAGAAGATCGGCAGGTAGCACAACGCCGTGAAGTCACCGTGGGCATCGAGGCCGTTCGCCTGTGCGGTGCTCGCCGCTGTGTAGACCATGTCCCCCTGCGAGTGACAACAACCCTTCGGCAGACCCGTCGTGCCACCGGTGTAGTTGAGCGCCGCGAGGGCATTCCACTCCCCTGCGTCTTCATCCACGCGCGGCCCATCGGTCATCCGGGACGAGCCATCGTCGACCACCACGACCTCGCACTCGTGCTCCACCTGCGCCGCACCGTCACGCGCCGGCTTCTCGGTGACCGACGACGTCACGATGATCCGTGCCTCGCTGTCGCGCAGCTCGTGGGCCACCTCGTGGGCGCTGAACATCGGGTTCACCGGCACGTGCACCGCGCCGAGACGCAACACCGCGAGGAACGTGACAACGAATTCGTGTCGGTTGCCCAGGTGCACTGCAACTCGGTCACCCTTCGTCACGCCGTGCTCCCGAAGCCACCCGGCGACACGACGATGGGCGTCGTCGAGTTCGCGGTACGTCATCGTCGTCGGGCCGTCGACGAGGGCGACCCGATCCGGTCGCTCCCCCGCCCAGTGCTCAACGTGTGCGGGCAAGGTCACCCGACCGATCGGGTAGTCGACCTCGTCGCTCCACCCCGACCCGCGGTGGCGTGACTGCCGCGCCCTGACGTCGTCAAGGTAGGCCTCCAGTGTCATCGTGTTCTTCCCCATGTTGTGCTCCTTCACCAGGTGTCGATGTGCGGCCGTGTCGAGCGCTCGCCCGGGAATCCGCCGATGAGCTGAAGAATGCGCTCACGGGTCTCGGCGGGGTGGATGATCTCGTCGATCTCGTCGAGGCGTGCCGCGTTGAGCGCCTTGCCCTGCTCGTACTGCTGCGCGACGAGTTCCTCGAACCGCTCCTCACGAGCCGCAGGGTCTTCGATGGCGCCCAGTTCCTTGGCGAAGCCGAGCCGCACCGCTCCTTCGAGTCCCATGGCTCCGATCTCCGCCGTCGGCCAGGCGAGTGTGGCGGACGTTCGTCGGAAGCCCCCGCACGCCATCGCCATCGCCCCGAGGCCGTAGCCCTTGCGGGTGATGACGACGATCGTCGGCACCGTGAGGCGCGCACCTGCGACGAACATCCGGCTCACGTGCCGTACCGTTCCCTCGCGCTCGGCGTCGGGGCCAACCATGAATCCCGGTGTGTCGCAGAGGGAGACAAGCGGGATGCCGTAGCCCTCGCACAACTGCATGAAGCGCGCGAACTTATCGCCGGCCGCCGCGTCGATAGCCCCGCCGAGCACACCGCAGTCGTTGGCCATGACGCCACAGGTGCGTCCGCCGATCTGGACGAGCGCGGTGACAGCATTCGGCGCGAATTCGGGCCGCAATTCGAGGATGAAGCCGTCGTCGGCGAGCGTCTCGATGGCCGTGCGGATGTCGTAGACGAGCTTGCGGCGCTGGGGCACGAGCGTCGTCAGCACGTGTTGGTCGGGCGCCTCGCCCGTGCCAGGGAGTCCGGAGAGCAACCAGAGGTAGTCGCGCGCCGCTTCGACGGCCTGCGCGTCATCGTCGACAACGAGATCGACGACCCCGTTCGGGGCCTGGACGCTCATCGGCCCGACCTCGTCTGCCGCGACGCGGCCCAGTCCGCCACCCTCGATCATCGCGGGGCCCGCCATACCGATCGAGCTGTCGGCCGTCGCGATGATGATGTCGCACGTGCCCGCCATGGCCGCGTTGCCGGCAAAGCAGCGGCCGGTGACGACGGCGACCGTCGGGACGAGGCCGTTGAGCGCACCGAGCGCCGCGAAGGTGCCGAGGTCGAGGCCCGTGGCGCTGACGAGCATCGCGTCGACGTCACCGGGACGCCCGCCGCCGCCCTCGGCGAAGAGCACGACCGGCAGTCGGCGCTCGCGCGCGACCTCGAGTGCGCGGTCGGTCTTCTTGTGGTTGAAGTAGCCCTGCGTTCCGGCGAGAACGGTGTAGTCGTACCCGAGCACTACGCAGGTCAGCTCACCGCCGTCGACCGGTACCCGCGCCACACCCGTCACCATGCCGTCGGCGGGCGTCGACGCCTTGAGGTCGTCGAGGTCGCGGCGTGAGCGTTGGGCGGCGATGGTCGCCGAGCCGTACTCGTGGAACGTTCCGGCGCCCACGAAATCTCGAATGTTCTCGCGCACCGAGCGGTGGCCGGTGGCGGCGCGCTTGGCCATGGCCCCGGGGCGAGCCCCATCGGCGATCCGGGCGCGGTGCTCGTCGAGTTCAGCGGCGAGCGGGTTCTCCTCGGGCCCACCGTCCCCTTCCACGTGTGTCACGTCACACACGCTAAAGGCTGAGCCATCCCCTGCACGTCGATCGCGAACAGCCGATTTTGTAGACGTTCGGCGTCACATACGACGCGCAACGTCTACAGAATCAGACATCGTCGTCAGGCGTAGGCGGCGCACAGGGACGCCGCTCCGGCGCGCCCCTCGTCGATCGCTTTCTCGTACGGCTCGCGCAGCATGAGCGCCATGGTTCCCGCGTACGTCACCATGAGGGCAGACGCCAACGCTTCGGCTCGTTCGCCCGCAATGGGGGTGGCCGTCTCGAGCAGCCTGTCACGCAACAGCGCCGTCTCGAGGTCGAGGATCTCCCGCAGTTCCGGCGCCGGGTCGGGGAACGCCGCAGCCGTACCGGTGAAAGCGCACCAGCGCTCCGTCATCCGCTCGGATTGGTAGGTGCGCAACGCGTTCCACAGCGCGAGCACGCGCCCTGCGTCGTCCGGGGCTGCGGCGATCTCGTCGTCCCAGACCTGCTTCCACACCTCGTACCGACGATGCAGAGCCGCCGCGATGAGGCCTTCCTTGTTCCCGAAGTGCGAGTAGAGGCTGGGCGGCGACGCCCCCGCGGCCTTGAGGATCGTGTCGACGGGCGTGGCGAAGGCACCCTCGACGAACAGCAGCGCGTCGGCAGCGTCGAGCAGGCGCTCGCGAACGGGTTTGCGGGGTTCCATGGCGCCAGAATATAACGTGCGTTATCGTTGGTCTAGAACGAGCGTTCATCACGACGATCAGTGAAGGAGTGACCGTGCCCAGCATTTACATCGATGGCGCGTGGGTCGAGGCCGCATCCGGCGAGACCCGTGAGATCACCTGCCCCGCCGACGGATCCCACGTCATCACGGTGAGCGAAGGCGCCGAGGCGGACGCGCAGAAGGCCATCGCGGCCGCCCGCCGCACGTTCGACGACGGCGCCTGGTCCGCGACGCCCGCCAAGGAGCGCGGCGCGATTCTCGACAAGCTCGCCGACCTGCTCGAGCGCGACAAGGACAAGGTCGCCCGCGTCGAGTCGCAGGACACCGGCAAGCGCTTCGTCGAGTCCCAGTACGACATGGACGACATCATCGGCGTCTTCCGTCACTTCGCCGCTCTGGCCGACAAGGAGGCCGGCCGCGTCGTCGACACCGGCATGCCCAACGTCGCGAGCCGCGTCGTCACCGAACCGGTCGGCGTCTGCTCGCTCATCACGCCGTGGAACTACCCCCTGCTGCAGACGGCCTGGAAGATCGCCCCGGCCATCGCTGCCGGCAACACCTTCGTCCTCAAGCCCGCCGAGCTGACGCCGCAGAGCTCGATGTGGCTCATGGACGCCCTCGCCGAGGCGGGCCTGCCCGCCGGCGTCGCGAACCTCGTCACCGGGCCCGGCGCCACGGTCGGATCCGAGATGACGACGAACGAGGACGTCGACCTCGTCAGCTTCACCGGCGGCCTCGTCACCGGCCGCGCGATCATGGCAGCGGCCGCACCGACCGTCAAGAAGATCGCCCTCGAACTCGGTGGCAAGAACCCCAACGTCCTGTTTGCCGACGCCGACATCCCGGCCGCCATCGACAATGCCCTGACGGCAGTCTTCCTCGACTCCGGCCAGGTCTGCTCGGCCGGAACGCGCCTCGTCGTCGAGGAGTCCATCCACGACGAGGTGGTCACCGAACTCGTGCGCCGCGCCGAACTCATCCGCCTCGGCGGCCCGTTCGACGACAACGCCGAGACCGGGCCGCTCATCAGCGAAGCCCACCTCGAGAAGGTCGCCACCTACGTCAAGGAAGCCATCGAGGACGGCGCGAAGCTGCTCACCGGCGGCAAGCGCGGCGAGGGCGAGCTCGCGAAGGGCTCCTACTACCTGCCGACGATCCTCGACGGTTGCGACAGCTCGATGCGCTGCGTCCACGACGAGTCCTTCGGCCCCGTGCTCACCGTCGAGACGTTCTCCGGCGACGACGCCAAGGCCGCCGAGGACGCCGCCGTCGCCATCGCGAACGACACGATCTACGGCCTGGCCGGCGCAGTCTGGACGGAGAACGCCGGGCGTGCCGAGCGCATGGCGCGCCGCCTGCGTCACGGAACCGTGTGGATCAACGACTACCACCCCTACGTGCCGCAGGCCGAGTGGGGCGGCATGAAGCAGAGCGGTATCGGCCGCGAGCTCGGCGAGCACGGACTCGGCGAGTACCTCGAGACCAAGCACATCTGGCACAACATCGACCCCGCACCGGCCGACTGGTTCAGCGGCCGCGAGGGCTGACCTGCCGCGCCCGCCTCGGGCCGAGCAGCACACATATCGCTCCCGGTGAGGTTCGCCCCGGCGAACCAACCATCCGCTTTCAGGTCCTCGAACGAACTCTGTGGGGCAGGGTTCGTTCGAGGACGACCATGTGAGAACACAAGGAGATTCATCTCGATGAAGAAGCGTTACGACTACGTCATCGTCGGTGGCGGCTCGGCCGGCTCCGCGCTGGCCAACCGCCTCTCGGCCGACTCGAACACGAGCGTTCTCGTGCTCGAGGCCGGGCGCGCCGACTTCAAGATCGACCCGCTCATCCACATGCCCGCCGCGCTCATGTTCCCCAGCGGCAACCCGCTCTACGACTGGCGTTACGAGAGCGACCCGGAGCCCTTCATGGGTGGTCGGCGCGTCGCGCACACCCGCGGCAAGGTGCTCGGTGGCTCCAGCTCGATCAATGGCATGATCTTCCAGCGCGGCAACCGAGGCGACTACGACAAGTGGGCCACGTTCGCCGGCATGGAGGACTGGGACTACGCCCACTGCCTGCCCTATTTCAAGCGCATGGAGACGACGCTCGCGGGCGCCGACGCCTGGCGCGGCGGTTCCGGTCCCCTCACGCTCGAGCGCGGCCCGGCTACCTCTCCCCTGTTCCAGGCCTTCTTCGAGGCCACCCAGCAGGCCGGCTACGCCCCGACGGATGACGTCAACGGCTACCGCCAGGAGGGCTTCGCACCCTTCGACCACACGACGAAGAACGGCTCGCGCATGAGCGCGTCCCGCTCCTACCTGTGGCCGGTCAAGAACCGCAAGAATCTCGACATCGCGACGCTCGCCTTCGTCACGAACTTGCGCTGGGACGGCAACCGCGTCACGGGCGTCGACTTCGTGCGCGGCGGTCGCCGCAAGCACTCCGTCGAAGCCGGCGAGGTCATCCTGTGTGGTGGCGCGTTCAACACGCCGCAGCTGCTGCAGCTCTCGGGCGTCGGCAACCCCGAGGTCCTCGCGGCCGCGGGCGTCGAGACCCGCGTCGACCTGCCGGGCGTCGGCGAGAACCTCCAGGACCACCTCGAGGTCTACCTCCAGCACGAGTCGGTGCAGCCGGTTTCCATCCAGCCCTGGCTCAAGAAGTGGAAGGCGCCCTACATCGGCGCGCAGTGGCTCTTCGCCAACACCGGTGTCGGCGCCTCGAACCACTTCGAGGCGGGCGGCTTCATCCGTACGAACGAAGAGGTTCAGTACCCGAACCTCATGTTCCACTTCCTGCCGGTCGCAGTGCGTTACGACGGCACGGGCGGCGGTCACGAGCACGGCTACCAGGTGCACATCGGCCCGATGAACTCCGACGTGCGCGGCCACGTACGCATCACGAGCAACGACCCGAAGAAGCACCCGAGCATCCTGTTCAACTACCTGTCGACCGAGCGCGACCGCCGCGAGTGGGTCGAGGTCGTGCGCGCCGCGCGCCACATCCTCAGCCAGCCCGCGTTCTCGCCGTTCGACGGTGGCGAGATCTCCCCCGGAAGCGCCGTCCAGACGGACGAGGAGATCATCGACTGGATCGCGAAGGACGCCGAGACGGCCCTGCACCCCTCGTGCTCGGCCAAGATGGGCACCGACGAGATGTCCGTCGTCGACCCGAACTCGATGCGCGTGCACGGCACCGAGGGCCTGCGCGTCGCCGACGCGTCGGTCTTCCCGAGCATCACGAACGGCAACATCTACGCGCCGGTCATGATGGTGGCCGAGCGTGCCGCCGACCTCATCGCCGGCAACACGATGCTCGCGCCGGAGAACCCGCCCACCTACCGCGCCAAGGCCGGTATGCCGCTCTACCCCGAGGGCGACCCGCGCAACGACGCCTGGGACGCCAAGAGCGAGATCCCGAGCGCTGCCGCCATCGTGGGAGAGCCGCGATGAGCTCGGTGACGCCCGCCCCCGACACCGAGGTCGAAACACCCGGCGAAGCCCGGATCAAGCCTGTCGTCCTGTGGACCACGGCCGTGTTCATCGCGGTCGTGGCCGGGTGGGCCCTCATCGACCCGAAGGGCGCCGAGAGCCAGCTCGGTACCGTCGTCGAGTGGATGGGTGGCTGGTTCGGCTGGTTCTACATCGCCCTGGCGACGATCGTCCTGTTCTTCGTCGTGTACCTGGCACTGCGCTTCGGCCGCATCCGTCTGGGGCACGACCACGACCGTCCCGAGTACTCAACGTTCGCCTGGGCGAGCATGCTGTTCGCCGCCGGCATCGGCACGGACCTCATGTTCTTCGCCGTCGCCGAACCTGCGTCGCAGTACCTCGCACCGCCGCAGGGCAAGGGCGAAACGCTGGACGCCGCGCGTGAGGGCACGGTGTGGACCCTGTTCCACTACGGCATCACCGGCTGGGGCATGTACACGCTCATGGGTATCGCCCTCGGCTACTTCGCCCACCGCAAGGGGCTGCCGCTCGCGGTGCGTTCGGCGCTCTACCCGCTGTTCGGCAAGCGCATCAACGGCGGCATCGGCAACGCGGTCGACATCGCCACCGTGCTCGGCACGATCTTCGGTGTGGCGACCAGCCTCGGCATCGGCGTCGTCATGCTCAACGTCGGTCTCGACCTGCTGTTCGGCATCGACCAGGGCGTGCCCGCTCAGATCGGTCTCGTCGTCGTCGCCGTCGTCACCGCGACGATCTCCGCGACGTCGGGCATCGACAAGGGCATCCGCATCCTCAGCCAGCTCAACGTCCTCCTCGCGCTGTTCCTCGCGGGTTGGGTGCTCGTCTTCGGCGACACCCGCTTCCTCCTGCGCGCGGCGACGATGAACGTCGGTGACTTCGTCAACCTCTTCCCGGGCATGACGCTCGACACGATGGCGTACGACTACCCGGGCGAGTGGATGAACCTGTGGACCCTGTTCTTCTGGGCCTGGTGGATCGCCTGGGCAAGCTTCGTCGGCATGTTCCTGGCCCGCATCTCGAAGGGCCGCACGATCGGCCAGTTCGTCGTGGGCACGCTGACGATCCCGTTCCTTTACATCGTCATGTGGGTGACGATGTTCGGTAACACCGCGATCAAGCGGATCATGGACGGTGACAAGGCCTTCGGCGACGCCGCGGTCAACACGCCGGAATCCGGTTTCTACCAGCTGCTCCAGCAGTTCCCGGCGGCAACGTTCATCATCGGTCTGGCCACGTTCGTCGGCCTGCTGTTCTACGTGACGTCCGCCGACTCCGGCGCCCTCGTTATGGCGAACCTCAGCTCCGACCTGCCGGACGCCGAGACCGACGCCAAGCCGTGGGTGCGTGTCCTGTGGGCCGCCGCGACCGCCGTGCTGACCATCGCGATGCTCATCGTCGGCGGTATCACCGCGCTGCAGTACGCGACGATCGTCATGGGTCTGCCGTTCGCTTTCGTCATGATCCTCGTGATGATCGGTATCCACCGTGCGCTGACCGGCGAACAGCGGCACGCCAGCGCGATGCTGGACTCGCTGCGCTCGGGCACGATCGGTGCGCCGCCGACCGCGAACGGCTCGTGGAAGAACCGCCTCGCGCGTCAGTTCGGCAGTGTGTCTGCGAAGGCCACGGAGGAACGCATGGACGAGGTCGTCGTCCCGGCTCTCGAGGAGGTCGTCGCCGAACTGCGTGAGCGAGGCGTCAACGCCGAGCTCGAGCACCTGGCGCAGCCGACCAAGCAGCTACGCCGTTCGGTGACCCTCACCGTGCACGCGGCCGACCCGCGCGCCGAGGACTTCCACTACACGAGCCAGATCCGCAGCATCAAGGTCGCGTCCTACGGCGCGCGCATGATCGAGGCGGACGACATCTCGTGCCAGCTCGAGGTCGTTGTCCCCGGCGGTGGCGCGTACGACGTGCTCACCTACTCCAAGGAAGAGATCGCGCACGACGTGCTCGACCACTACACGTGGTGGCTGAACACGAACGCCACGGTCGCCCAGGAAACCGAGTGACCATCGGCTGACGCACTAAGGCGGCGGGTACCGGATCTGATCCGGTACCCGCCGCCTTTGTCGTGCTGAACAGGCTCGGCGGGTCAGCGCATGCGCGCGACGAACTCGCTCATCGTGATCTGCGGGCCGGAGAAGAACGGCGTCTCCTCGCGCACGTGGCGACGAGCCTCCGTGTACCGCATCTCGCGCATGAGGTCGAGGATGCGGTACATCTCGTCTGCCTCGAAGGCGAGGATCCACTCGTAGTCACCCATGCCGAACGAGGCGATCGTGTTGGCGCGCACGTCCGGGTACTCACGGGCGGCCATGCCGTGGTCGTGAAGCATCTTCTTGCGGTCCTCGTCGGGCAGCAGGTACCAGTCGTAGCTGCGCACGAACGGGTAGACGCAGATGTACTTGCGCGGCGTCTCCTCGGCCATGAACGCCGGAATGTGGCCGCGGTTGAACTCGGCCACGCGGTGCATCGCGACGTTCGACCAGTACGGCTCGAGGTGACGGCCGAGGTCGGTGGCGAGAAAGCCCGAGTAGGCCTTCTGCAGCTCGTCGATCGACTCGCCGTGCCACCAGATCATGAGGTCGGCCTCGGCGCGGAAGCCGGAGAGGTTGTACGTGCCGCGCACGGTCACGCCCTTGCCCGCGAGCGAGTCGAGGTACTCGTCTGCCTCACGCGCCATGGCCTCACGGTCGCCGTCGACCTTGTCGACGATGGTGAAGACCGACCACATCGCGTAGATGCGGGAAGCGTTGATGCGGTCGACCGTGACGTGCTTCGGCTCGGGGCGCGAACTCGTCTTCTCGGGGTTCTGCGGGTTCTCCGGCTGCGGGGTGGTCACCGTGATTCTCCTTCGGGTGCGTGCTTGTTCGGAACAGGTTCGGGGGCTCAGGCGAGCGCGTCTTGAGCGGCGAGGTCGTCGAGGACGCGGTCGGCGGCGGCGCGCGCCGTGGCGACACAGGCGGGGATGCCGACGCCGTCGAGGGCCGCCCCGGCGACGTCGAGGGCGGGCAGCCGCGTGAGGTCGTCACGGATGCGTCGGACACGCTCGACGTGGCCGAGGGCGTACTGCGGCAGACCGTTCGCCCAGCGCTGGACGTGGGCGTCGAGCGGGGCGGGAAGGTCGAGACCGGTCGCCTCGCCTAGGTCGTCCAAGCCGAGGGCAAGGAGTTCGTCGTCGGCATGATCGAGGACGGCCTCGTCGCGATGGCGCCCCATCGACACGCGTACGTAGGCCACGTCCGGCGCGGCCTCGGCGAGCCACGGCCACTTGACGCTGGAGAAGGTCGAGGCCTTGATCGTGCGTCCGTCCACCGGAGGGACGAGGAAGCCCGTTCCCTCGGGAAGGCCAGCGTGGACGGAGGCCGGGAAGGCGTAGGTGACGATCGCCATCGTGGCGTACTCGATGCCGCCGAGCGCGTCCGAGGCTTCGGGCGCGATGGCCGCGAGCAGGCGGGCGGCTGCGGGCGCCGCCGTCGTGACGATGACGCCGTCGGCCTCGTGCGGTTCGGGCAGACCGTCCCGTTCGACTTCGAGGTGCCACGTGCCGCGATGGCCGAGCGAGCGGCGCAGCTCGGTGACGCGCGCACCGGTGACGACGTCCACGCCGCGATCGGCGAGACCGGCGCGAAGCGCTTCGGGCAGCGATCCCATGCCGTCAGTGGGCGCCCCGAACACCTGCCGTGTGTCGTTCGACGAGACCGCCGACGAAGCGGCCCGGGCGGCCTCGGTCAGGCGCCGGCCGTCGCGCAGGGCCTTGAAGAGCGGAGGCACACAGGCACGGGCCGAGAGCTCGCGGGCGTTGCCTGCATAGACCCCGCCGAGCAGTGGCTCGACCATGCGGTCGACGACGGCGGCGCCGAGGGCCTGCTCGACAGCGTCACCGACGCTGATGTCGGCCAGGTCATCTGCGTTGTCACCAGCTTCGGAACGGGGCACCGAGATTTCGACCGGACGCTCGTCGGCGGCACGAGCCACCTCGTCGTCGGAGAGCAGCCCGCGGGCCGACTCGGGGTCTGACGGAATGCCCATGAGTGTGCCTGCAGGCAGCGCCTCGAGCGAGCCGCGGGACCACAGGAGGGCCGGGAAACGTTGGGGGTGAACGGCCTCGACGCCGAGCTCGGCGAGCAGGTCGACCACCTCGGGGCGGCGCCAGAGGGCCGACTCGGCACCGACATCGACGCGGTGCCCGGCGATCTCCTCCTGGCGCAATTTGCCGCCCACGCGCTCGTCGGCTTCGAAGACGGTGATCTTCCACGAGGGCGCCGTCGTCGCGAGATGCCACGCGGCGACGAGACCGCTCACTCCACCACCGACGATCGCGACCGACTTCATGCTCCCAGTTTCCCACTCTCAGCGCGGGTGGGGGTCGCCGGGGCGGCGCGTTGGGGGCAAGTCGTGACGTTGGTCCCGACTCGGCGGCAGCGACCCACCAGGGGGCGACGGGTGCGGCTACTCCCCCGTACTTCCGTCGACGGCCTGACGCAGGAGGTCGGCGTGACCGTTGTGCCGCGCGTACTCCTCGATCATGTGCACGAGGATCCACCGGAGGCTCACTGTTCCTTCGTCCTCCCGAGGGTTGACGGCGAGAGCGTCCAGACCGGCGTCGTGGGCGAGGGCTGCGTCGACGATACGGTCACTGACCGCGACGGCGTCGTCGAACCACGCCCACAGCTGTTCCTGGGCGTGATCGGCCGCGTGCTCCCATGCCCAGTCCACACCGGCTCCGTGGGAGTGCGCGAGCCAATCGGGGCGCTCGATGCCGCCCGCGAAGGTGAGGTTGAACCAACCTGCCTCCACCATCGTGAGGTGCAGCATCAGCCCGGCGAGCGTCATGTCCGTCGGGGGCAGGGCCCGACGCAACTGCTCGTCGTCGAGGCCGGAGCACTTCCACCGCAGCGTGTCGCGGTGGTGCTCGAGCATCCCGCGCAGCGTGGCGACCTCGTCGCCCTGCACCGGCGCCCAGCGCCTTTCGTCAGCCGACATCGCTGAACCACCTGTCATCTCGGGCGCTCCGCTCTCCTCGTCAACGACGTCACCCTACGTGCGGGAGGCGAGCGAGGCGTTGACCTCAACGAGAACGTCTGCGGCGCGCCGCAGATCGTCCTCAGCCAGCGTGAACGGAGTCCGAAGTCGCCCTTCGAGGCCACGTCCGTCGAGGGAGAACGCACTGCCCGGCGTGAGGGTGAGACCACGCAATGCCGCCCGTCGCACGATCTCGCTCGACTGCGCGCCCGGCAGCCTCCACCACAGCGACAGGCCGCCGTCGGGAAGGTCACAACTCCACCCCGGGCAGGCCCGGGCTATGGCGTCGCGCAGGAGAATTCGTCGACCGGCCAGCTCTGCGCGACGCTCGTCGTCGAGGCCGGATTGATCACGCAGCAGGCCGGCGAGAACGATCTGTTCGAGCACCGGCGCTCCGAGATCGAGCGTCACGCGCGCCGACGCGATGGCACCGATGTAGCGGCGCGGCGCGCGCACCCATCCGAGGCGCAGTCCGCCCCAGTACGTCTTGCTCGCCGACCCGACCGTGATGCACTCGGGAGCAAACGCCGCCATGGGGCGAACGCGTGGCGCCGCGTCGAGCCACAGGTCGGCCAGGGTTTCGTCGACGATGCCGACGATGCCGTGCTTCGCCCACAGGCGCGCGAGGTCATGGCGGTCTTCCTCCCCCATGAACCGGCCCGTCGGGTTGTGAAAGTCCGGGATGACGAGCATCGCCTTCGGTGCCCGGCGCGCGAAGGTTTCGGCCGTGGCCCGCATATCGAGGCGACGCTCGTCGACTGATTCGACGGCGGGTACGAACCGCGCGCCCCGGCTTCGCAGCGACGCAAGCGAGTTCGGGTAGCCCGACGGCTCGACGGCCACGGCGTCTCCCGGTGAAACCAACGCCAATGCCGTAGCGGCCACACCGGCGAGAGCGCCCGTCGTCACGAGGATCTGATCGGGCGTCGTCGGCACGCCCCGCGCGGTGTAGCGCTCAGCGAGGGCATCACGGAGGTCGGGCACGCCGTCGCGGAAGTACCCGCCTTCGTGGGTGTAGGCCGCCAGGTGCCGCGAGGCCTCCGCGAACCGTTCGGCGAGGCCGCCCACTGCGGCTGGAGCCGTGTTGGTGAGGTTGATTCCTCCCTGCGGATCGAACCCGCCGAGCACGCCGCTCACGGGTTCGCCACCGCCCGAGACGGGGCCACCGGGGATGCGCACGCGCGTTCCGGAGCCGCGGCGGGCTTCGGCGAAGCCACGCTCGCGCAGCAGTGCGTACGCGTGAGTGACCGTCGTGCGCGACAGGCCGAACGCCACGGCAGCATCACGCTCGCTCGGCAGGCGGGTGTCGTGCGTCAGCCGGCCGTCGGCCACGAGACGTTCGATGCGGTCGCTCAACCAGACATACGCCGAACCTCGCTCGGGCGGTCGGCCGACGAGGCGCGCGAGGGCATTCGCCCCGATCCTGCGTTCCATGGGGCCACTGTGTTCGAATTGGCTATACGAGACAAGGCCACTTCTGCTGCACTCTGGTTTCATGAGCACCATGTCGACGGCCCAGCCTCAGCCCGACGCGGCCGCGCGTCCTTCGCGTGGATCGCGCCAGCTGGCCAATCTGACGCCGATGGGTCAACTGCGTGCCGGCAAGCTCGGTCGTCGGCTGCCGCAGCTCTTCATCGGCCTGACGCTCTTCGGTGCCGCGATGGGCCTGTTCGTGCGAGCGAACGTCGGCCTCGAGCCCTGGGGCGTCTTCCACCAGGGCGCCAGCCTGCACACCGGCTGGTCGATGGGCACCGTCACGATCGTCGTGTCTTTCATCGTGCTGCTGCTGTGGATCCCCATGCGTCAGTGGCCCGGTCTCGGCACCGTGGCGAACGCGGTGTGGCTCGGTTTCGTGCTCGATGCGACGATGGCGCTCGTCTCCGAGCCGAACTCCATCGTGGCGCGCTCGGCCCTCTTCGCCGTCGGCCTGCTCGTCAACGCCATCGGCGGCGCGATGTACATCGGAAGCCAACTCGGCCCCGGCCCCCGCGACGGTCTCATGACGGGCCTGCACCGCATCACGGGCCTCAGCGTCCGCCTCGTGCGCACGAGCATCGAGGTTGTCGTCCTCACTTCGGGCTGGCTGCTCGGCGGTGGCGTGGGCGTCGGAACGGTGCTCTATGCGCTGCTGATCGGCCCGCTCGTGCAGTTCTTCCTCCCGTGGTTCACGGTCGAGTTGGACGGGCACCGAGCCGAGGGTGCCAAAGCGCCTGAGGGCCCGGGGAAAGAGAACGCCACATACCCCGAGGGTGACTGAGCTTTGCCGACGCAGCTGAACGGCGTCAGGCGTCGGCGACGGGTCGCGAGTCGCCGGCCCTGACGCCCCGCACGATCGTCAGTCCGAGGACGACGAGACCGGCCGCGAGGAGAGATCCGCCGGCCATCTCCGAATCGAGGGGCGCGAGGAACGCGAGCGCCGCTCCGAGGAAGATGGCCCTGCGGGTGCGACGACGCTCGAGCAGCAACAGCGCTGCGGCCGGCACCACGGCGAGTGCGTACCAGGACTGCACGACCGGTGCGAGGAGCACCACCGCAGCGAACACCCCGATGCACGTTGCGAGTCCCGACGTGGGGTCACCCGTGGGCCTCGTGAGGGCCAGGACGATGACCAAGGCGACGGCGAGCGCCATGCCGAGCGCACGCACGACGGGCACGGCGTACATCTCGAGGCCGCTGCCGGTCTGTGCGAGCAGCCATTCGAGCACGACGCCGACGGCGGTGGGCGCGGACGCCGGGGTGACGACGACGCCCGGCACGCTGAGCACCTTGACCCATCCGAGCCCGAGCCCGTAGGGAATGCCGCTTGCCGCGACGGTGGCGGCGGCGATGAGGCCGCCGGCAGCGAGCCTGAGGAATCGTCCGGGTGCCCGCACTGCCCCGGGCAAGGAGACGAGAACGACGGGAACGACCGCCACGACGGCCGTGAACTTCACCGCAGCGGCAAGACCGACGAGCACGACGCCGAGCACCCACCGTCGTTCGGCGGCGAACACGAGCGCCGCGGCCACGAGGCCCATGACGAGGGCGTCGTTGTGCAGCCCGCCGACGGCGTGGACGAGGACGAAAGGTGACGCGATCGCGAGCGCCGTCGCCCTCGCCGGGTCGATGCCGAGGTGGCGGGCGAGGCGCGGAACGGCCCACGCAGTGAGGCCGAGCCCGATCAGGGCGGGCACCCGCTGGAGCAACAGCAGGAGCGTGGGGTCGCCGAACACCTCGCGCGTCAGAGCACCCCAGATGATGGGGATCGGCCCGTACGGCGTGGGGGTGTAGCGCCAGATCGGGTCGACCATCGAGGTGAGTAGTTCGGGCATCTCGCCCGGGGAGATCGTGTACGGGTCACGCCCGGACGCCGCGACGGCGCCCTGGGCCATGTAGCTCCACCCGTCGTGGGAGAACAGCGGCGGCGCGATGAGCAGGGGCGCCATCCAGCGCATCGTCACGGCCCGTACGTGACGGATGCGTTGGTCGGCCGATCCTTCCGCCGGGGTCCGCACGAGGCTCACCCATGCGTGCGTGAGCAAGGCGACGCCGATCAGCGTGAAGACGAGGGCGAGGAAGCGTCCTGGCGCGTTCGTGCCCAACCACTGCAGCGGGGCGACGAGGAAGCGCACCGGGCTCGGAGGCAGCTCGTTGAGGACGAGCCCCGCGAGGAGCAGGAGCACCGAGCCGCACACACCCCGGCTGACGAGGGTGCCGGGCAACGTCGGAGCACGCATGTGCCGGAGCGTCAGCGAGCGGAGATCTCGTGAACGCGGGCGACGACGCGCGTGATGACGTCGGGGTCGGTGCTCGGCAGGACGCCGTGGCCGAGGTTGAAGATGTGGCCCTTCGCGCGACGGCCCGCGGCGACGATCTCGTCGACCTTGGCCTCGAGGGGCTCCCAGGGAGCGAAGAGGAGCGCGGGGTCGAGATTGCCCTGGAGAGCGTACTGACCGCCGGTGCGTTCGCGGGCGGCGTCGAGGTCGACGCGGAAGTCGACACCGACGACGTCGGCGCCCGCCTCGCCCATGGCGGAGAGCAGTTCACCGGTACCGACGCCGAAGTGGATCTTCGGCACGTCGAGCCCCTCGACAGCGGCGAGCGCCTGACGTGAGTGCGGCTGGACGAAGCGCAGGTAATCGGCAAGCGGGAGGTTGCCGACCCACGAGTCGAACAGCTGGACGGCACTGGCGCCGGCTTCGGCCTGCACGCGCAGGAACGCACCCGAGATCTGGGCGAGACGAGCGCACAGGTCGTTCCAGAGCTCCGGGTCGCCGTACATGAGCGCCTTGGTGTTCTCGTGGTTCTTCGAGGGCCCGCCCTCGACGAGGTACGAGGCGAGCGTGAAGGGTGCACCCGCGAAACCGATGAGCGGCGTGCCGCCGAGTTCGGCGGTGAGCAGCTTGACCGATTCGGTGATGTCCGGGACGGCGTCGGGCGTCAGCTCGGGCAGGCGGTCGAGGTCGGCGCGCGTGCGGATCGGCTGCGCGACGACCGGGCCCACGCCCGCGACGATGTCGAGGTCGACGCCGACAGCTGCGAGCGGCACGACGATGTCACTGAAGAAGATGGCGGCGTCGACGTCGTGACGACGCACGGGCTGCATCGTGATCTCGGTGACGAGGTCGGGTCGGCGGCACGACTCGAGCATCCCGACTCCCTCGCGCACCTTGCGGTACTCGGGCAGCGAACGGCCGGCCTGGCGCATGAACCACACGGGCGTGTAGGGCACTTCTTCGCCGCGGGCAGCCTTGACGAGGACGGAGTTGCGCGGGTCGACATTCGTTTCGCTCACGCTCGAAATCCTCTCATGCGCACCTGGCTTCGGCAGCGGCGAACCACCCGGAGGACCCTGGTCGATCTGACAGGGTGAAGCCATGGCCTCCCCCGCCGAAACCCTGCACACCGAACGCCTCGTCCTTCGCCGCTTCGCACCCGATGACGACGCCGACCTCGAGTTCGCTCTCGAGCTCCATGCGAACCCCGATCTGGCCCGGTTCATCCCGTCGGCCGTTCTCACCACCCGCGAGGACGCGGCCGCGTGGTTGCGCCGGATCGACGGCAACACCTCCCCGGGACGCGGCTGGTGGTGCGTCGAGGCCGAGGGCGCGCCCGTCGCGGCCATCCTGCTCAAACCGCTCCCTTTCTCCGCCGGGTACACGAACGCGACGACGGAGGATGTCGAGATCGGGTGGCGCGCCACGAGCACAGCCACCGGGCACGGCTACGTCACGGAAGCGGCCCGCGCCGTTCTCGACGCGGCGCTGGCCGGTGGCCTCGACCGGGTTGTCGCCGTCACCGACCCGGCCAACGTCGCCTCACGACGGGTGACCGAGCGTCTCGGCATGACGCACCTCGGAGGCACCGATCGCTACTACGACGCGTCGCTCGAACTGTTCGTCGCGCGCAGCGACCGGTCGGCCTGAGCCGTCAGATCGACACGAGGCACACGCCCACGACGGTGAGTGCCACACCCGCCAGCTGAACCCCGCGCATACGCTCGCCGAGGAAACCGCGGGCGAGCAGCAGCGTCGCGACCGGGTAGAGCGAGCCGAGCACGGCGACGATCGAGACCTGCCCCTGGGCCGAAGCCGCGGCGAACAGCAGGTTCGCGACGAGGTCGCCGATGCCGAGCAGCGGCAGCGCAAGAATGAGACGAGGCGTCAGGGGTTCGCTGGCCACGTTCCGTGAACGCAGGACGAGGAACGTGGGGATGAGCAGCGACAGGCTGCCGAACCGCATGGCGAGCATGGAGCCGGACAGGTCGTGCCGCGCCCCTCCGTCCATGAAGTACAGGGACAGCCCGAACGCGACGGCGGCGATCGCGGCGAGCGTGACCGGCCTGCGGCCCACCTCACCCGACAGTTCGGGTCCACTTGCGAGCACCGCACCCACGAGGGCGACGACAAGGCCCACCCCGACGATCGTCGTCCACGCGTCGCCGCGGAGGAGACCGAGCGTGACGGGCACGATGGCACCGAGGGCCGTGATGGGCGAGACGACGCCCATCGTCCCGGTCGACAGCGCCGCGTACAGGCACAGCAATCCCACGGCGCCACTGAGCCCCGCCGCGATGCCCCAGAGCGCCCACGCCGTGACGGGCGATTCCCCGTGCGAGCCCCACAAACTCACGGACAGGAAGAACACGAACGCCGCAGCGAGGCCACCGAGCTGAGACAGGGTGACGACCTTGACCGGATGCATCCGCTTCGTCAGAACGCCTCCGGCGAAGTCTGCGCTACCCCAGACGGCGGAGGAGAGAAGGGCCAGGAACGTCACCACATGCGCAGGGTAGGACGCGCGGCGTGCCTCCCGTGAATTCGCCCCTTTCCGGCCTAATCTTCTGGCCATGGGGATGCAGACATTGAAGCGCGACGACGCCGAGCACTTCGCCGACGTGGTCGATGCCGTCAAGGCCGCGCGGGTGCGTCCCGAACTCTCCCTCACCGAGGTGCCCCCACCGCGCCGTATCGCTCCCCACGCCGTCGCTTTCTCCGCCGAGGTCGTCGACCCGCGTGACGACGACGCCGTTCTCGGCACCGGACGTTTCGTCCTTCTGCACGACCCCGCGGGCCCCGAGGCCTGGCACGGCACCTGGCGCGTCGTGACGTTCGCTCGCGCCGAACTCGAATCCGAGATGGCCACAGACCCGGCGCTCGGCGCTGTCGGCTGGTCCTGGCTCGTCGAGTCCCTCAAGGACGCCGGCGCCACGTACACCGCGGAAGCCGGCACCGTCACCCGCGTCGTCAACGAGAGCTTCGCCGGCCTCGCCGAGCGTCCCTCGAGCGTCGAGCTCGAAGTGCGTGCGTCGTGGACCCCGGACGGCAACGACATCGCCGCCCACCTGCAGGGTTGGGCCACGCTCATGTGCACGGTCGCCGGCCTGCCGCCGCTGCCCGAAGGGGTGTCCGCCCTGCCGGGGCGCTTCTGATGACGTCCGACTCCCCCGCCGGCGATAACGCGTCGCTCGAGGACGCGCAGCCGACCGACGACAAGCCGAGCTATCCCCTGCTCGCCGAACCGGCTGACGGCGTTCCCGAGATCGTGACGACGGCCGCGCGCCTCAAGGAGTGCTGCGCCGCCATCCGCGCCGGCTCCGGGCCCGTCGCCATCGACGCCGAACGCGCGTCAGGCTTCCGCTACGGAAACGACGCCTACCTCGTCCAGCTGCGGCGCAAGGGTTCGGGCACCTGGCTCATCGACCCGGTGCCGTGCAGCGATCTCAGCAGCCTGAATGCCGCCATCGGCAAGGCCGAGTGGGTTCTTCACGCCGCAACGCAGGATCTTGCCTGCCTCAAGGCCCTCGGTCTGTACCCGAAGGCGCTGTTCGACACCGAACTCGGCAGCCGCCTCGCCGGCCTCGCCCGCGTCGGGCTCGCCGCCGTCACGGAGCACTACGTCGGCGTCACGCTCGCCAAGGAGCACTCGGCCGTTGACTGGTCGACGCGTCCGCTGCCCCACGACTGGCTCGTCTACGCCGCGCTCGACGTCGAGCGCCTCGTCGAGGTGCGTGACGCCCTGGCCGCCGACCTCGAAGCCCAGGGCAAGGGCGAATGGGCCCGTCAGGAGTTCGAGGCGCTGCTCGACTTCGAGGGCCCGACGCCGAAGAAGGACCCCTGGCGTCGCACGTCCGGTCTACACGCGCTGCGCGATCCGCGCCAGGTCGCCCGGGTGCGTTCGCTGTGGCAGACGCGCGAGGACATCGCCCAGCGCCGCGACACGACGCCGGGTCGCGTGCTGCCCGACGCACTCATCATCGATCTGGCCCGCCGCAACCCCAACGACCTCGCCGGTCTCGTCGGCCCGCCCGCCATCCGCCCACGCGTCGGTGACGGCTCGGCCCGACGCCGCCGTCCGCGCCCCGCGCACCGTGGACTCGCGCGCTACGGCGAGCGCTGGCTCAACGCGCTCAAGAACGCCGACGCCCTGCCGCAGCGCGAGCTGCCGCCCCTCACGATGCGTACGAACGCTCCCCCGCCGATCCGGGCGTGGGCCGATCGCAACCCAGCTGCCGCCGGTCGTCTCGACGACGTCCGCTACGGCCTCCAGCAGTTCAGCGAGAAGCGCAACGTGCCCGTCGAGAACCTGCTGACGCCCGATCTCCTGCGTCGCACCATCTGGTCGCCCCCCGCCGATCAGAGCGAAGCCGGATGGCGTGAAGCCCTCGCCGCCGGGGGCGCACGCCCCTGGCAGTGCGACATCGTCGCGCCGCTTCTCGCCGAAGCCGCGCTCGATCACCCGACGAATTGATCGACCCGCGTACTCACGGGTAACCGAACGGGTTAGCCTGGCCTAGTCAGCTTTGTCTAACTTCGGGAGGCAACGTGCCCCGCACGCTCCATGAGGTCGTCTTCGTCGACGGTGTTCGTACGCCGTTCGGCAAGGCCGGTGAGAAGGGCATGTACGCCCAGACCCGCGCCGACGACCTGGTCATCAAATGCATCCGTGAACTCATGCGTCGTCAGCCGAACCTCCCGCCCGAGAGCGTCGACGAGGTGGCCATCGCCGCCACGACGCAGATCGGTGACCAGGGCCTGACGATCGGCCGTATGGCCGCTCTCCTGTCGGGTCTGCCCAAGTCCGTTCCCGGTTACGCCATCGACCGCATGTGCGCCGGCGCCATGACGGCCGTGACGACGACCGCGTCCGGCATCGCGTTCGGCGCCTACGACATCGCCATCGCCGGCGGTGTCGAGCACATGGGCCACCACCCCATGGGTGAGGGCACCGACCCGAACCCGCGCATCGTCGCCGAGAAGCTCGTCGACCCGAGTGCCCTCGTCATGGGCAAGACGGCCGAGAACCTGCACGACCGTTTCCCGGCCATCACCAAGGAGCGCTGCGACGCGTTCGCCGTCGGCTCGCAGAACAAGCTCGCCAAGGCCTACGCCGAGGGCAAGATCCAGCAGGACCTCGTGCCCGTCGCCACGCGTCACGCCGAGAAGGGCTGGGGCCTGGCCACCACCGACGAACCGCCGCGTCCGGGCACCACGGTCGAGGACCTCGCCGGTCTCAAGACGCCGTTCCGCGCCCACGGCAACGTGACCGCCGGTAACGCCGCCGGTCTCAACGACGGCGCCACGGCCTGCATCCTCGCCTCCGAGGAGAAGGCCAAGGAACTCGACCTGCCCGTCGGCATGCGCCTCGTCGGCTACTCCTTCGTCGGCGTCGACCCCGAGGTCATGGGTATCGGCCCGGTCCCGGCCACGGAGAAGGCTCTCAAGCAGGCCGGTCTCACGATCGACGACATCGACCTGTTCGAGCTCAACGAGGCCTTCGCCGTCCAGGTGCTCGCCTTCCTCGACCACTTCGGCATCGACGCCGACGACGAGCGCGTCAACGCCTACGGTGGCGCCATCGCCACGGGTCACCCGCTCGCCAGCTCCGGCGTGCGCCTCATGACGCAGCTGTCGCGCCAGTTCGCCGAGAAGCCCGAGGCCCGCTACGGCCTCACGGCCATGTGCATCGGCATCGGCATGGGTGGCGCTGTCATCTGGGAGAACCCGAACCACCCCGACTACGGCAAGGAGAAGGTGGCCTGATGAACGACGCATCGAAGAACCAGGCTCACGACGAGGTCGTCACACACGCCCACGCGCAGGACATCCAGCTCCCGCGTCACGACGGCACAACGTCCGGCACCTTCGTCCTCATCACGCTCGACAACGGCTTCGACCACACGAAGCCGAACAGCTTCGGCCCGCTCGGCCTCGCCGAGCTCGAGGCTCAGCTGGACACGGCCGCCGAGCGTGCGGCCAAGGGCGAGATCGTCGGTCTCGGTGTCACCGGGAAGCCGTTCATCATGGCTGTCGGCGCCGACCTGACGGGCATCCCCGCGATCACGAGCCGCGAGCAGGCCGTCGAGATCGCCGAGCAGGGCCACCGCGTCTTCTCGAAGATCGCCGACCTCGACATCCCGACGTTCGCGTTCGTCAACGGCGCGTCCATGGGTGGCGGCGTCGAGATCGGGCTCTACTGCGACTACCGCACGATGTCCGCGGACGTTCCGGCTTACTCGCTGCCGGAGTGCTTCCTCGGTCTCGTGCCCGGCTGGGGCGGCACGTACCTGCTGCCGAACCTCATCGGTGTCGAGAACGCGCTGCAGCTCATCATCAGCAACCCGCTGTCGAACAACAAGATGGCCACGGGTGCTCAGGCGTTCAAGCTGGGCGTCGCCGACGAGCTCCTCGCGCCTGTCACGTTCCTCGAGGACTCGCTGCGCTTCGCGTCCGACGTCATCTCGGGCGAGAAGAAGGTCGAGCGCCCTGAGGTCGACAAGGACGAGTCGACGTGGAAGGCCGCGTGCGAGAAGGCCCGCGCCTTCACCATGCAGAAGACGGGCGGCGCTGCCCCCGCTCCGCTGCGTGCGATCGACCTCGTCGAGGCTGCCCGCACTAATACGCGCGAGCAGGGCTTCGAGGGCGAGAACGAGGCCCTCGGCGACCTCATCATGAGCGACGAACTGCGCGCCGGTCTGTATGCGTTCGACCTCGTCCAGAAGCGCGCCAAGCGCCCCGCCGGTGCGCCGGACAAGGCGCTCGCACGCAAGGTGACGAAGGTGGGCGTCGTCGGTGCCGGTCTCATGGCCAGCCAGCTCGCGCTGCTGTTCATCCGCCGCCTCGACGTGCCGGTCATCATGACCGACCTCGACCAGGCGCGCGTCGACAAGGGCGTGGAGTACGTTCACGCCGAGATCGACAAGCTCCTCGAGAAGAAGCGCGTCTCCCCCGACAAGGCGAACCATCTCAAGGGTCTCGTCACGGGTTCGACGAGCAAGGACGGCTTCGCCGATGCCGACTTCGTCATCGAGGCCGTCTTCGAGGAGATGGGCGTCAAGAAGAAGGTGTGGTCCGAGGTCGAGGCCATCGTCACGCCCGAGTGCGTCCTCGCGACGAACACCTCGTCGCTGTCGGTGACGGAGATGGCGGAGGACCTCGCGCACCCCGAGCGCGTCGTGGGCTTCCACTTCTTCAACCCGGTCGCCGTCATGCCGCTGCTGGAGATCATCCGCGGCGATAAGACGGACGACGCGACGCTCGCCACCGCGTTCGCCACGGGCAAGCAGCTCAAGAAGACCTGCATCCTCGTGAAGAACTCGCCGTCGTTCGTCGTCAACCGCCTGCTGGGCCGCTTCATGGGCGAGGCGGGCAAGATCGCGGACGAGGGCACGCCGGTCGAGACCGTGGAGAAGGCGTTCGCCGGCATCACGCCGATGCCGCCGTTCATGCTCATGTCGCTCGTCGGCCCGGCAATCGCGCTGCACAACAGCGAGACGCTGCACGGTGCGTTCCCGGATCGCTTCTACGTCTCGCCGAACCTGGCGAAGGTCGTCGAGGCGAAGATCCCGGGCTTCTACGGCAAGGACGGCAAGCTCAACGAGGAGGTCTTCGCTCAGTTCGAGAAGACCGGCTCCACGGAGCTCACCGCCGAGCAGGTGCGTGACCGCGCCCTCGAGGCCCTCGCCGACGAGACGCGTCGCATGCTCGACGAGGAGGTCGTCGCGGCTCCGATGGACATCGACCTCGCGATGATCACCGGTGCGGGCTTCCCGTTCTGGAACGGTGGCGTCACGCCGCTGCTCGACCGCCTCGGCATCTCCGAGAAGGTCACCGGCCAGCGCTTCCTTCCGAAGGGCGCTGCCAGCGTCGCCGGCTGATCCCGCTTCGCGCAACAGAACGCGCGGGGAGAGCATCTGTGCTCTCCCCGCGCGTTCTGTGTGTCCTCGAGCGCGTGCGACTCGCCGTTCTAAGCCGGACGGTTGATCGCGAGGAGTGAACGGGTATCGTCGAGAAATACGCCACGTGGTGAACGCCACGCGGTGGACGGTTCTTTATCTCATACATGAGATATAGCATGGAGAGCATGGTTCAACAGCAGCTTGTACGGATCGGTGGCACCATCCGTGAAGCCCGGCTCGAACGCGGTCTGACGCAGAGCGCCCTCGCGGCGCAGGTCGGCACCTCGCAGAGCGCGGTCGCCCGCATCGAGCAGGGCGGCCAGAACCTCAGCATGGAAATGCTGACCAAGATCAGCAGAGCACTCGATTCGGAGATCATCACCGTGGCCAGTAGCAACCTCCCCCTGAACATGCGCATCGAGGGCGGCAAGCAGCTCTCCGGTTCGATCGACGTCCGCACGAGCAAGAACGCTGCGGTCGCCTGCCTGTGTGCCGCCATGCTCAACAAGGGACGCACGACGCTGCGCAACCTCGCTCGCATCGAAGAGGTCAACCGGATCACCGAGGTGCTCAACTCCATCGGTGTGAAGACGCGCTGGCTGCCGGACTCGAGCGACCTCGAGATCACGCCGCCGGAGAAGATCGACCTGTCGACGATCGACGAGGTCGCCGCGCGCCGCACCCGCACGATTCTCATGTTCCTCGGCCCGCTCATGCACGAGTTCGACACGTTCGAACTGCCGAACGCCGGCGGCTGTGACCTCGGTGCGCGCACCGTCGAGCCCCACCTGCACGCGCTGCGCGCGTTCGGCATGTCCGTCGAGGCGTCGAACGGCTACTACCACGTGTCCGTCGACAACTCGGTGCGCCCGACGAAGCCGATCGTCCTCATCGAGCGTGGCGACACCGTCACCGAGAACGCGCTGTTCGCCGCCGCTCGCTACGAGGGAAAGACGATCATTCGCAACGCCTCGAGCAACTACATGGTGCAGGACCTGTGCTTCTTCCTGCGCGAGCTCGGTGTCTCCATCGAGGGCGTCGGCACAACGACCCTCGAGATCCAGGGCGTCGGCGAGATCAACAAGGACATCGAGTACTTCCCGAGCGAAGACCCGATCGAGGCCATGTCGCTCGTCGCCGCGGCGATCGTGACGAAGTCGGAGATCACGATCAAGCGCGTGCCGATCGAGTTCATGGAGATCGAGCTCGCCATTCTCGAGGAGATGGGCTTCCGCTACGAGATCACCGAGGAGTACACGTCCGCCAACGGCGAGACGCGCCTCGTCGACCTCACGACGAAGCCGGGCCCGCTCAAGGCGCCGACGGACAAGATCCACCCGCTGCCCTTCCCCGGCCTCAACATCGACAACCTGCCGTTCTTCGCCGTCATTGCGGCGTGCGCCGAGGGCCAGACGCTCATCCACGACTGGGTGTACGAGAACCGCGCGATCTACCTCAACGAGCTGACGAAGATCGGCGCCACGGTGCACCTCATGGACCCGCACCGCGTCATGATCGAAGGTCCCGCCAAGTGGCGTGCGGCCGAGGTGATGTGCCCGCCTGCGCTTCGCCCGGGCGTCGTCATCCTGCTGGGCATGCTCGCGTGCCCCGGCACGTCGATCCTGCGCAACATCTATGTCATCAACCGTGGCTACGAGGAGCTCGACGAGCGCCTCAACGCGCTCGGCGCCGACATCACGAGCTTCCGCGACGACGAGTTCAGCAACTGAACCTGACGCGCTGAGTCGCCTCGACGACGAGCCCGCCCCGTCACCACTCGGTGACGGGGCGGGCTCGTCTCATGTGGCAGCTCTCGCCTGTCGGCGATGGCATAGCCTCTCGTCATGGCCCTGCACGCATTCCCCGAAGCACTCGCCCACCGAGGTTTCTCGGGCGGCGACGGTCACACCCTCGAGAACTCGATGTCCGCGTTCGACGCGGCTGTGAGGCTCGGGTATCGCTGGGTGGAGACCGACGTGCACGCCACCGCCGACGGGGTGCTGCTCGCGTTCCACGACGAGACGCTCGACCGGACGACGGACGCCCGCGGCGTCATCGCGCAGCTCCCGTGGACTGTGGTCTCGAAGGCTCGCATCAACGGCGTCGAGCCGATCCCCCGCCTCGACGATCTGTTCACGCGTCACCCGCAGCTGTGCGTCAACATCGACGTCAAGGCTGCCGGGGCGATCGAGCCACTCATCGCGTGCATCGAGCAGCACGGAGCGCACGATCGGGTGCGGGTGGCGTCGTTCTCGGAGAAGCGCCGGCGGGCGGTGCTCTCGGGCCTCAGCCGACCCGTACGCAGTTCGCCCGGGCAGGAACTCATGACGGCGCTGTGGGTGAGCGCCCACGTTCCCGTTGTGGGCCGGATGCTGTTCAAGCGGCTCGCGAAGGGCATCGACGCCCTACAGATCCCCGAGCGCCACGGACGGGTGCGCGTGCTCGACCGGTCGCTGCTCAACGCCGCGCTCGCGGCCGGCGTCGTGGTGCACGTGTGGACCGTCAACGAGCGCTCCGACATGGAGCGGCTGCTCGACTTCGGCGTCGACGGCCTCGTCACCGACCGAGCCGACACCCTCAAGGACGTCCTCGTCGCGCGGGGTGACTGGCCCGACGTGCCCGCCAACTGAGCGGGGTCCAGGGCCGTCGCGCAGGAGGGGAAGGATTCTTCCCTTCTTGCGTATAAGGGCCCGGCTTGGGCACAAGAAGGGAAGATTTCGCACTCTCTTGCGTCTCCATGGCCCGCGGTATCCCTCCGGCCGGGGCGTCAGGCCTGGCGCTGCCCCTCGAGGATCTCGTCTACCTCGCGGATGAGTGCGGCACCCGTGCGGCCCCACGAACGCAACTCGGCGTCGCTCGCTCGCGTCAGCGCCCGGCGCCAGCTGAGCACGCGGCTCATGCGACCCAGGAGCAGGGCGTCGTCGACGGCGCGGTGCAGGACGCTCGAACCGAGCGCATCGCCCCACCCGCTGGAGTACGCCCGCAGCAATCGCGCCCGCGCCGCGGCGGCAGCGGCGTCGTCGAGGCCCTCGGTCGTGGCGCGCAGCGGCTCGTACAACGACAGCAAGGGATGACCGACGTACGCGTGCATCCACTCCGTGATGCGGGCCTTCGTCAGACCCGCCGTGGTGCCGTCGGCGAGAACCGTGCCGGAACGCAGGTCGTCGTGCTGAACCGTGAGCGGCAGGCCGAGTTCTTCGAGGCGGCGCGCCGTGGACGACAGCGCCGACCAGTGGTTCGGCGACAACCCGAGCCGCCGCCACTGCTTGACGATGTCGCCGGGTGTCAGCTTGAGGACGCCGTCGCGCACCATGTCGTCGGCGACGGCAGCCGAGGCCCGCTGGATTCCGGCGTAGCGGCGCAGCACCCCCGACATGAGGCTGAGGCGTGACTCCTCGGTCTCCACCTCACGCAGGCTGCCACTCTCGGCGGGCGTGAGGAACCAGCGACGCTCTCGGTCGGCGGCCCAGATCGACGGCACGGCGTCGGGCACAACGGTGGCCAGGTGCCCCATGAGCACCGACTCCGAGGTCGTCTCCGGAAGGCCCGCCACCATGCGCACGCGCCCGTGATCGGTGTCGGCCACGAGGCGCGTGAACCACGGCGTCAGTGTCGGCTGCTTCGGCGTCGTCGCGTCACGCGTGACACCGCGACGCTCGAGCACCTCGTCCATCCAGCGGCTCGCGTCCCACATCCAGTCCTTGCTCGCCCACACCTCGGTGGCGGGGCCGGGGACGAGTGCGCCGGGAAGTGGCGGAAGGTCGTCGTACCGTGCCACTCAGGCGACGTCCTTGCCGTTTGCCAGGCGGGGGCGTAGGTCGGCGGTGATGGCGTCCGCCGTCAGGCCGATCTCGGTGAGCACCTCACCGCGCGAGGCGTGCAGGAGGAACTCCTTCGGGATGCCGTACGTGTCGACGCCCGCAGCGACGCCGGCCTCACGGAAGGCGCGCGCACACGCGGAACCGACACCGGCCTCGACGAGGTTGTCCTCCACGACGACGACGTGCTTCGCGCGAGCAGCCAACTCGACGAGCTCCGGGGCGACCGGGAAAACCCACCGCGGGTCGACAACCTGAACGGCGAGTCCGTCCGACTCCAGGGTCTGCGCCACGTCGAGCGCGACACCGACCATCGAACCGACACCCACGACGAGCACGTCCGGGTTCTCGGCGTCCTTCATGACGTCGAGGCGCCCGATGCGACGCTCGGCGACGAGGGGCTCACCGACGTCACCCTTCGGGAAGCGGATGACGCTCGGCGCATCGTCGATCTCGACGGCGTCGCGCAATTGCTCGCGCACCTGGGCGCCGTCACGCGGCGCGGCGAGGTGCAGGCCGGGCACGATCGAGCAGATCGACATGTCCCACATGCCGTTGTGCGAGGCGCCGTCGGAACCGGTGACACCCGCGCGGTCGAGCACGAACGTCACACCCTGCTTGTGCAGCGCGGCGTCCATGAGGAGCTGGTCGAACGCGCGGTTGAGGAACGTGGCGTACACGGCGACGACCGGGTGCAGACCGCCGTAGGAGAGCCCGGAGGCCATCGTCACGGCGTGCTGCTCGGCGATGCCGACGTCGAAGACGCGCTCGGGGTACTTCTTCGCGAAGTCGTCGAGGCCGACGGGAATGAGCATGGCCGCGGTGATCGCGACGACGTCGTCACGCTCGCCGCCGAGCGCCACCATCTCGTCACTGAACTCGTCGGTCCAGATGCGCCCGGAGACCTCGAACGGCAGCCCTGTCTCGGGGTTGAACTTGCCGATGCCGTGCCACTGGTCGGCTTCGTCGGAGTAGGCGGGCTTGTAGCCGCGCCCCTTCTGCGTGATGACGTGCACGAGCGTGGGGCGGCCGTAGTCGCGCGCCCGACGAAGGGCCGTCTCGACGGCCTGCTCGTCGTGGCCGTCGATGGGGCCGAGGTACTTGATGCCGAGGCTCTCGAAGACGCCCGTGTCGGGGTAGACCATGTCCTTGAGGCCGCGCTTCACACCGTGCAGCGCCTCGTACATCTTGTTACCGACCTTGGGCGTGCTCTGCAGGCGGCTCTTGCCCCAGTCGAGCACCTGGTCGTAGGTGTGCATCGTGCGCATCATCGCGAGGTGCTGCGCCATGCCGCCGATCGTCGGCGCGTACGAGCGCTCGTTGTCGTTGAGCACGATGACGAGCGGCAGGTCGGGGTCGGCCGAGATGTTGTTGAGCGCCTCCCAGGCCATGCCGCCGGTGAGTGCGCCGTCGCCGATGACGGCGACCGTGTGCCGGTCGACCTCGCCGCGCAGACGGCGCGCCTTGGCGATGCCCTCGGCCCACGACAGCGAGGTGGAGGCGTGCGAGTTCTCGACGACGTCGTGCTCGGACTCCTCACGGCTCGGATAGCCCGAGAGGCCGCCCGACTTCTTGAGCTTGCTGAAGTCGTGACGCCCGGTGAGCAGCTTGTGCACGTAGCTCTGGTGACCGGTGTCGAAGACGAACGTGTCATGCGGCGAGTCGAAGACGCGGTGCATGGCGATGGTCAGCTCGACGACGCCGAGGTTGGGGCCGAGGTGGCCCCCCGTCTTGGAGACGGAATCGACGAGGAACTGCCGGATCTCGGCCGCGAGGTCATCGAGCTTGTCGACCGGGATGCGCTTGAGATCGTCCGGCCCCGAGATGGTTTCCAGCAGGGTCACGTCTGAATCAGCCTTTCGAGAGTGCAGTCTCTTGAGTCTAGGTCGTTCGCCTGCAAGGTTCCATGCGAGCACACCCCCATGACGTTCGGACGTTACCGAAGAGTCACTTCCTCCCTTCACAACCGCGGCACGAACGTCTTGCCGCGCATCGCCTCATGGACGAGACGCACGGCGTGCGCCGTGGCGCGCAGCCGCAGCCCCTCGGCCGACAGGTGCTCCATCACCTGCGGAACGGCGCGCGGGGGCAGCTCGTCGGCCAGGTCGACCCGAATACGTCGGTACGACTCGCGCATCGCGTTCAGCTGCGCGTCGACGTGCCACGTGGCCACCCAGGCGAGCGCCACCGGATGCCGACGCCACGCGTCGTAGGCGCGGAAGTCGGCCGGGCACTGGTCGAGGAGCCACTGCGTGGCAGCCTGCTCCCACCCCGGCGCTCCTGGCGGCGGCACTCCCCTCGGCCACCCCGGAGGGCCGGCCTGCACGACATCGGACATGGCATCAGCGTACGCCATTTTTCGAACATACGTTCTACTGTTTCGCAGTGGCTCGACGCCGCGCCACTGCACTCACGCCGAGCACGAGCAGGCCGGCGATCACACTCCAGAAGGCAGAGCCGACGCCACCCAGCGTCACGCCCGAACCGGCGACGACGAGCGTCACCGCGGCCGCCTCGCGCGTCGCGACGGGCTCGAGTGCCGACGCAGCAGCTGCGGCGAAGGTGCCGAACAGGGCCACCGCAGCAACCGCCGCGAGCAACCCCTGCGGCGCCACGAGGGCCACTGCGACAACGGCGGCCGACGCCGGCGCCAACGCAACGTAGACCACGCCGCACGCGACACCCGCGATCCACCGACGATCCCGATCGGGATGCGCTTCGGGGCCCGCCGCGAGCGCCGCGGAGATGGCGGCCAGGTTGATGGCGTGCGCACCGGCGACCGAACCGGCAACACCCGCCGCGCCCGTGTAGAGAAGCGGTTTGCGCAGGCCGAGGCGGTACCCGAACGACGCGAGCACCGCGACGCCCGGCAGGTTCTGGCTCGTCATCGTCACGAGGAAGAGCGGCAGCGCGATGGCGACCATCGCCGTCGCGTCGAGGTGGGGCGCGACGAACTCAAGGTGGGGCGCGAGCGTCGTCACCCCCGTTCGCGAGAAGGCTCCGTCGACGCCCATGACGATGAGCGCCGCGGCGAGCGCGGCCAGCACCGCCCACCGCCGCGCGAACGCCGTCGTGACGAGCCAGGCAAGCAGGACACAGCCGATCTGCCACGGAGCACGGGGCAGGTCGACGAACGGCTTCGCGCAGATCGTGAGGAGGATGCCCGCGAGCATGGCGCTGGCGAGAGCAGCGGGGATGCGTTCGACAAGCTTCTCGAGCCACGGCACCGCACCGCACAGGGCGAGCAGCACGCCACAGACGGCGAATGCTCCGACAGCTCCGGCGAACCCGCCGGCGGTAGCGCCGGTCGTCGCGAGGAGCGCCGCGCCCGGAGTCGACCACGCCATCGTCACGGGCATCCGCGTGCGCAGGCTGAACACGATGCAGCCGAGCCCCATCGTCAGACACAGGACGAGCAGGCCACTCGCCGCCTGCGCCTGCGTCGCACCGACGGCCCGCAGGCCCGCGAGGACGACGGCGAACGAGCTCGTGAAGCCGACGACGGCGCACACGAGACCGGCCGTCACGGCCTGCAGATCGTCGTGCCCCATCGTCATCGGCTCAGCGTACGAGCGCTTCACGCCGATGGCTCGCGCCTGTCCACGGATGCGGTGCCGACGGCGATTCGCACCCGATTCTCCGAAGTCGCCACGCGGCAACTTACGCATCGGCAACTTGAGACGTGGACCACATAGTCAACCGAAGGAAGAATATATTCTCCGCACGCCGCACCACGTCCGTCGCCGTTGCCGCAGCAGCTCTCGCAGGCGCGACGACCCTCACGGCCACCGGCGCTCAGGCTGCCGAATCGCAGCCGAAGGACACCGTCTGGAACCTCGGCTACGACGTCGCCGCCACGACGAACGTCAAGAAGATGAACCAGAGCTCGTCGACGACCGGTTTCAGCTTCTCCACCGTTCACGTCGAGAAGGGCACGCTGAGCTCCGACCTCATGCTCAAGGACCTCAAGACGCCGGTGAAGCTCGGCGGCCTCCAGATCGGTTACGCCACGATTGCGGTCGAGCCGGTCGGCAAGGCGACGGGCACGATCGACGCCACGACGCACAAGGTGACGCAGACGCAGAAGGCGTACCTGCACATCAAGGATCTCTCCCCCGCCGGTCACGGCCTCATCAACCTCGTGGGCAAGAACTGCAAGACGTCGGCGCCGGTCGAGATCCCGGTGAGTGGCACGATGAAGGGCGGCTTCGACCCCATCGCCCTGAGCGGCAACTTCACTATTCCCAGCTTCACCGGCTGCGGAACCGGCGGAACGCTCAACAAGCTCGTGACGAAGCAGGTCAGCGGACCGGGCAACACCATCACGTTGAAGCTCACGCCGCGCGCCTGACTCGCGCAGCTCTTGACGTGGGGCGGACCGTCATTGCCGACGGTTCGCCCCACGTCTGTGTCCGCGCTCGCGTGTCCGCGCTCGCCCCGAGCCGCAGCGTGCACAATGGCCGCATGGGTACCTATGACGCATGGCTCGAGCAGGCCTCCATCGACGACGCCGTCCGCGATCTTCGTCCGGACTACCGGGCAGTGCTCGTCGTCGCCGAGGGGTTGAGCGGCGGCGAGTCGAACGAGGCGAGCGAAACGCTGCTGTTCGCCGCTGAGGAACACGTGCGCCCGCTCCTGGAGCACACGAAGGTCGAGGAACTCCCCCACATCGCCGCATGGCGCGAGGCGTTCCGCGCCTTCGGCGCCAAGCCCCAACGCACCCGCAACTCCGCGGAGGCGCTCATGCGTCGAGCTGACGCCCTTCCGCGCATCAACGCGCTGGCCGACGCCTACAACGCCGTCTCCGTCCGCTTCCAGACGCCGCTCGGCGGCGAGAACCTGGCCGCTTACGACGGGCCCCTGCGCCTCGTACGCGCGACCGGGGACGAGGAGTTCGGCACGCTCGCCTCGGGCGCCGAGACGGTCGAACACCCCGAGCCCGGCGAGGTCGTCTGGCGCGACGGCGCCGGCGTCACCTGCCGCCGGTGGAACTGGCGCCAGTGCTACCGCACGCGTCTGACGGAGGAGACGACCGACGCCGTCTTCATCTGCGATGTCCTCGACGTCGAACCGGGCGACGGCGAGCAGCGAGCCCAGGACGTTCTCGGCGCTCTCACCGAGGCCCTCGAGGCCGTCAGCCCTGGCGTGAAGCTCACCTCACGCATTCTGTGATCCAGCGGGCTCCCGTCGTCCGATCTCGGACGAGAAAGCGCCGCGACGCCCGCGCCCCACATGCCGCACCGCAATGGGTAGCGTGACTCGCATCACACGAAACCCGTAGCGAGGTGCTTCATGCCCAACGTCGCCGTGCCCATCTGGACGCACGCCGCCCGCAACCCCGACCACCCGGCCGTCCGCAGCCTCGACAAGAGCTGGTCCTACGAGGAGCTGCGCTCCCACGTCGCCGCGTGGGCTGGCGCGCTGCGTGAGGCGGGCATCGAACGCGGTGACCGCATCGTGCTCATCGCGCCGTCGGTGCCCGAGTTCGCTGCCGTCTACCACGGCGCCCAGGCTGCGGGCATCGTCGTCGTGACGCTCAACGTCATGTCGACGCCCGCCGAGATCGGTTACGTGCTGGGCGATTCCGGAGCCCGACTCGTCATCGCGTGGCACGCAGCGACGACGGCCGCCGAGCGCGCGGGCGCCGAGGCAGACGTCGACGTGTGGAGCCTGGAACCCCACGCCCCGGTCACCTGCGAGACGCCGCTGTCCGAGCCCGTGGAGCGCGACGCGTCCGAGACCGCTGTGCTCCTCTACACCTCGGGCACGACGGGTAAGCCCAAGGGCGTGCAGCTCACCGTTTCGAACCTGCTCGAGACGGCCGAGATCTTCATTCGCCAGCTCGAACTAGAGCCGACGGACGCGTTCGGCACCGGCCTGCCGCTGTTCCACGTCTTCGGTCAGTGCATCTGCATGAACACGATCCTCGTCGGCGGTGCGAGTCTCTCCCTGCTCAGCCCGTTCGAACCGCAGGCCATGGTCCGCATGATCCGCGACCACGAACTGACGATCGTCGCGGGCGTTCCGACGATGTGGAACTACCTCCTGCACGTCGCCGGCGACTTCGGCCCCGCTGACTTCGCCAATCTCCGCCTGGCTGCCTCCGGCGGCGCGAGCCTGCCGGTGGAGGTCATCCGCGCGTTCGAGACCCGCTTCGGCTGCACGATCCTCGAGGGGTACGGCCTCACGGAGACCACAGGCGCGGCGACGTACCACTCCCCCTTCATCGAGCAGCGCGTCGGCACGACGGGTATCGCTCTGCCAGGTGGCGCGGTCGAGGTGCGCGGCGCTGACGGGCAGCCCGTCGCCCTGGACGAGGTCGGCGAGGTCTTCATCACCGGCCCCATGGTGATGAAGGGGTACTGGAACCGCCCCGAGGCCACCGAGGCAGACCTCGTCGACGGGTGGTTCCGCACCGGAGACCTCGGCGCGCTCGACGCCGACGGGTATCTGCGCATCGTCGATCGCGCGAAGGACCTCATCATTCGTGGCGGCTACAACGTCTACCCCCGCGAGGTCGAGGAGGTGCTCTACGAGCACCCGGACGTCGTCGAGACGGCCGTCGTCGGCATCCCCGACGACACATACGGCGAGGAGGTCGGGGCCGTCGTCGTGTTGCGACCTGACGCGTCCCCCGACCCGGAGGCGTTGCGCGCGTGGCTCAAGGAACGGCTTTCCGCGTACAAGGTGCCGCACCTGTACCGGTTCGCGGACGAACTGCCCAAGGGCGCGACGGGAAAGATCCTCAAGCGCGCCATCGAGTGGACCCACGACGAGGAGAAGAACGATGACTGACGTCCAGACCGTCAAGGGGGTCGTCGACTCCGGCGACCTCGGTGCGACGCTCGTCCACGAGCACGTCTTCGTGCTCGGCGAGGAGTACCGCGTCAACTACAGCGAGTGGGACGAGGACGCCCGCGTCGCCGATGCGTCCCGCCAGTTGCAGGAGCTCAAAGAGCTCGGCATCGACACGATCCTCGACCCGACCGTGCTCGGGCTCGGGCGCTACATCCCGCGCATCCAGAAGGTGGCCGAGGGAACCGACCTCAACATCGTCGTCGCGACGGGCGTCTACACCTACGACGACGTGCCGTTCCAGTTCCACTACACGGGCCCGGAGACCCTCTTCGGCGGTCCGGAGCCGATGACCGAACTGTTCCTCAAGGACCTGCGCGAGGGCATCGCCGACACGGGCGTGCGCGCTGCGTTCCTCAAGTGCGCCATCGAGGAGAAGGGCCTGACGCCCGGTGTCGAGCGCGTCATGCGGGCGGTCGGCGCGGCGAGTGCCGAGACGTCGGCTCCGGTCACCGTGCACACCCACGCGGGCAGCGAATCCGGACTCGTGGCGCAGCGTGTGCTCGCCGAGGAGGGCGTCGACCTCGGTCGCGTCGTCATCGGCCACAGCGGCGACTCGACCGACCTCGATTACCTGTGCAAGCTCGCCGACGCCGGAAGCTACCTCGGCATGGACCGCTTCGGCATCGACGTTCTCCTGCCGTTCGAGCAGCGCGTCGACACGATCGTCGAGCTGTGCCGTCGCGGTTACGCCGAGAAGGTCGTCATCGCCCACGACGCGTCGTGCCTCATCGACTGGTTCCCCGAGGGACTCATCCCCCAGGCCCAACCGAACTGGAACTTCCGGCACATCAGCGAGGACGTGCTCCCTGCGCTGCGCGAGCGCGGCGTGAGCGACGCGGACATCCACACGATCCTGGTGGACAATCCGCGTCGCTACTTCGAGTAAGTTGGCCGCCGTTCGGCGGGCGAAGGTCAGTTCGCCGAGGACGTCATGGAGTCGGAGCTCTTCATGTCCTTCTTCATGTCGCTCTTCATCTCGGTGCTCGTCGGCATGTTCGACGACGAGTTGCCGGAGCCCTGGCCGTCGTTGTTGCAGGCGGCAACGCCGAACACGGCGCAGGCGGACAGGGTGATGGCGGCAAGGCGCTTCATGATGGTTCCTTCTCTCTCGCAAACGGTGTGCATGAGGCATTCGGCCCTCTCACCCGAATGGATGGGAGACGGGGTGTGGCCTACCTCACACCGACCGCGACGGTGTGCCATCCCGAGGCGCCGTCGGGCGTCACCTCGGCTTCCTGCGATGTCTGCACCTTGCCGTCGGCGTACCGGCAACGGGCCTTGATCGTGTGCTGCCCCTTGGGCGCGTCCCAGGACAGCCACCACTGCCGCCAGTAGTCGATACCGACATTCGGGCCGAGCTTCGCCGTCTGCCATTCGCCGTCGTCGATCTGCACCTCGACCCCGACGATGCCCTGGTGCTGGGCCCACGCGACGCCGCCGATCGCCACGCGTCCGGCGTCGATGGTGCGGCCGGCGCGGGGTGTGTCGATGCGCGTCGAGGGCTTGATCGGACCCTTCTCGCTCCAGCCGCGGTCGGTCCAGTACGCGCGGTGCTCGGCGTAGGTGGTGACCGTCAGCTTCGTCACCCACTTCGTCGCCCCGACGTAGCCGTAGAGGCCCGGCGTCACGAGACGCGCGGGGAAACCGTGCTCGCGCGGCAGCGGCTCCCCGTTCATCCCGACGGCCAGGAGAGCCTGACGGTTCTTGTCCTGGAAGGCCTCGATCGGCGTCGAGCAGGTCCACCCGTCGTCGGAGACGGAGAGCACCTGGTCGGCGCCGCTGCGCGGACGCGCCTTGGCGAGCAGGTCGCGCACCGGGACGCCGAGCCAGCGGGCGCCGCCCGCGTACTCGCCGCCCACCTCGTTGCTCACGCAGGTGAGGGTGACGTCGGCCTCGACGAGCGGCATGGCGAGGATGTCGTCGTAGGTGAACTCGAGTTCCTCCTCGACGTCGCCGTCGATGACGAGTCGCCACCCGCCCGCGTCGACGTTGGGCACGACGAGCGCGGTGTCGATGCGATAGAAGTTCGAATTCGGGGTGACGAGCGGCGTCACTCCCCTCACGGTGCGCTCCAGCCCGGCTGGCATGGCGGGCAGCGAGTGGCTCGGGCGCGGCAGGGCGCGCACCATCTGCGTCACCTGCGAGCCGATCTTCTGTCCCATGCCCGCGGCCACGGCTCCGAGCCCGGCAAGGGCTCCCGCGCTCAGCATCGTCCGGCGCGTCACGTCACCGGAGGCCACGCCAGGCGCGATGCTCGACGAACCGGACGCCGACGACATCACCGCCACGAAGCTTCCTACCCCGACGAAGGCCGTCGCGAGCGACGGGATGACGGCGAAGACTCCCCCGCCCGGCCGGGCCCACGCGGCAAGGCCGGCGAGCGCGACGAGGACACCGAGCAGCGCAACGCCGCGCACGAGCCGCGTCCGAGCGAGCAGCCCCGCGAGCGCGCCGAGCAGGCCGGTGACCACCGCCACGGAAGCGAGCAGGACGGGTTTGTCAGCGGTGCCGAAGGTCGCCACGGCGAAGTTCTTCAGCCACGTCGGAGCCGCATCGACAACGGCCGAACCGACCGCGAACGGCGGCGAATAGCTCGGCCCCGTGATCGCCGCGACGAGGTGCCCTGCCCCCGCGCCGGCGATCGTCGAAGCCAGGCCGACGAACGCTGCTTGCCCCTTGCCGAGGTGCGCGGCCGTCACAGCTGCACCGAACCCAGCATCTTCGAGGTCGGCTGGGCCGAACCGCCGGCCGGTTCCATCGACACGGCGACCTCGCGGGCGGTGCCGGCGTCACCGTGCAACGGCATGGCGATGAGCCCGTCCTTCTCCGGCTCGGGCAGCAGGCCACCGGAGACCATCTTCCCGGAGGAGTCCTTGACCCACATCTGGTACGCCATGCCGTCCGGGGCGCGCCCCATCGTCGTCGACGTGACGACGGCCTTGTCCATACCCATCGAACGGGTGACGGTGATCTTGTGCTCGCCCATGTCGATGACCGACTCACGGGCGTCGTCGGCGTGCATGACCTCCGCGACTGGTGCCGGCATGGAGCCGGCGTCGTCGCTCGCGATCCGTACCCCGGCCACCGCGATGACGATGGCTGCGGCGGCAGCACCGAGCCACAGAATTGCTCGCCGGGCCGCGCGTGGCGTCTGGGAACGCTCCGCGGCGACGGGCACGACGGGTGGCAGCGGACGGGTGCGAGCCACCTGGGCGAGGAGCTCACTGCGCACGTGAGCGGGCGGCGTCAGCTCGGGGGCGGGCAGCGTTGCCGCCGCTTCCTGCAGGGAGAGCACCTCGTCAAGCGCCTCGGGGTGATCGCGCAGGTAGGCCTCGACGGCCCCACGCTCCTCGGGCGTCACGGCGTCCACCGCGTACGCTCCGATGAGTCCGTAGGCGTCGCCCGGTCGAACGTTGCGCTTCATCGTTCACCTCCCATGGTGTCGCGCAGGCGGATGAGTCCGTCGCGGATGCGTGTCTTCGCCGTTCCGAGCGGCAGGTCGAGCAGGGCGGCCACCTCGGTGTGGGTGTGTCCGCCGAAGTAGGCCGGTTCGAGCGCCTCGCGCTGAACCGGGGTGAGCGTCGCCATCGCGCGCCGGACGCGCTCGGCCTCGAGGCTGCTCACGACGGCTTCGCTCGTCGTGTCGAACGCGACCTCGCGTTGTTCGACGGCGTACCGCCCTTCCCGGGCGCTCGCGGTCTCGGCGTGGCGCACTCGGTCGACGGCCCGCCGGTGCGCGATCGTCATCATCCAGGACATGGCGGACGCCTGCTTCGCGTCGTAGCGAGCCGAATGGCGCCAGATGTCGAGGTAGGTCTCCTGGAGAACCTCCTCGGACTGCGCCGGGTCGCGCAGCACGCGCACGATGAGACCGAAGACGCGGGCGCTCGTGTCGTCGTACAGCTGCGCGAACGCAGCGTCATCACCTCGCGCGCAGCGTTGGACGAGTTCCTCAGCGCGCATCGGAGCACCTGACCGATCCGGTGCAGGAGCGAGCGACGCGGCACGGGCCGCACGGGCGGACGACGTGAACCGCACTCACTCCCCCTGCTGACGTTGGTTGTTCCTCATGACCGGCGTTCGGAGCCCAGCTGCGATCGGATGGGTCGGACCGCGCACATTCTTCCGAAGCGCCGTCCCGGTCGGCCTTCACCCGAGAAAGTCGACAACGCCGTCGGCCCGGCTCCCTGAAGGGAACCGGGCCGACGGTGTTCAGCTACCTGCTGTTACCGCGTCACGCACTCTTGACGATGTTGCGCAGCACGTACTGCAGGATGCCGTCGTTGCGGTAGTAGTCGGCTTCGCCGGGGGTGTCGATGCGGACGACCGCGTCGAACTCCACCGTCTCGCCGCCGTCCTTCGTGGCGACAACCTTGACCGTCTTCGGCGTCGTGCCCTCGTTGAGGGCCTCGATGCCGGTGATCTCGAAGGTCTCCGTGCCGTCCAGACCCAGGTCGTCAGCCGTCTTACCGGCCGGGAACTGCATCGGCAGGATGCCCATGCCGATGAGGTTGGAACGGTGGATGCGCTCGAACGACTCGGCGATGACAGCCTTGACGCCCAGCAGACGCGTACCCTTCGCAGCCCAGTCACGCGACGAGCCCGAACCGTACTCCTTGCCGGCGAGCACGACGAGCGGCGTACCGGCCTCGGCGTAGTTCATCGCGGCGTCGTAGATCGTGTTCTGCTCACCGTTGTTCGTGAAGTCGCGCGTGAAGCCACCCTCGACGCCGTCGAGGAGCTGGTTCTTCAGGCGGATGTTCGCGAACGTACCGCGCACCATGACCTCGTGGTTACCGCGGCGCGAACCGTAGGAGTTGAAGTCCTTGCGGTCGACGCCGTGCTCGGCGAGGTACTTGCCCGCGGGGCTGTCGGCCTTGATGTTTCCGGCCGGGGAGATGTGGTCGGTGGTGACCGAGTCACCCAGCTTGGCGAGCACGCGGGCGCCCTTGATGTCGGTGACCGGGGTCAGCTCCATCTTCATGCCCTCGAAGTACGGGGGCTTGCGAACGTACGTGGACTGGTCGTCCCAGTCGAACGTGCCACCGGCCGGGGTCTCGAGACCCTGCCAGCGCTCGTCACCGGCGAAGACGTCCTTGTACTGCTCGAGGAACATGTCGCGGTTGATCGAGGAGGCGATCGTCGAGTCGACGTCCTGCGCGCTCGGCCAGATGTCCTTGAGGAAGACGTCGTTGCCGTCCTTGTCCTGACCCAGGGCTTCGTTCTCGAAGTCGAAGTCCATCGTGCCGGCCAGCGCGTAGGCGATGACGAGCGGCGGGGAGGCCAGGTAGTTCATCTTCACGTCGGGGTTGATGCGGCCCTCGAAGTTGCGGTTACCCGACAGGACGGAGACGACGGCGAGGTCGTTCTCGTTGACGGCAGCGGAGATGTCGTCCGGCAGCGGGCCGGAGTTACCGATGCAGGTGGTGCAGCCGTAGCCGACGAGGTGGTAGCCGAGAGCCTCGAGCGCCGGCCACAGACCAGCCTTCTCGTAGTACTCCGTGACGACCTTCGAGCCCGGCGCCATCGACGTCTTGACCCACGGCTTGACCTTCAGGCCCTTGTCCGCGGCGTTCTTCGCGAGAAGACCGGCCGCGAGCATGACCGACGGGTTCGAGGTGTTGGTGCAGCTCGTGATCGAGGCGATGGCGACATCACCGTGGTCGATCTCGAAACTGCCACCGTCACGGTTGACCGTGGTCGGCTTGGAGGGGCGCTCGCTCTTGCCTGAGATCGGCGAGTTCGTCGGGGCCGAACGCGGGTCGGAGACCTGGTCGGCACTCGTGTTCACCGAGTCGGACGCCGGGAAGGTGCCCTCGAGCTCCTCGTCGACCGAGCTGTCCTCGATGCTGTTGCCGTTGACGACGTAGTTGTCGAGATCGGCGACGAACTGCTGCTTGGCCTCGGACAGCAGGATGCGGTCCTGCGGGCGCTTCGGGCCGGCGATCGACGGGACGACCGTCGACAGATCCAGCTCGAGCTCCTCGGAGAAGCGCAGCTCGACGCTCGGGTCGAGCCACATGCCCTGCTCCTTGGCGTACGCCTCGGCGAGGGCGACCTGCTCGTCGCTGCGGCCCGTGAGGCGCAGGTAGTCGAGCGTGACGTCGTCGATCGGGAAGATCGCACAGGTGGAGCCGAACTCGGGGCTCATGTTGCCGATCGTGGCGCGGTTCGCGAGCGGGATGGAGGCGACGCCCTCACCGTGGAACTCGACGAACTTGCCGACGACACCGTGCTCGCGCAGCATCTGCGTGATCGTGAGGACGACGTCCGTGGCGGTGACGCCCGAGGGGATCTCACCGGTGATCTTGAAGCCGACGACGCGCGGGATGAGCATCGAGACGGACTGGCCGAGCATCGCGGCCTCGGCCTCGATACCGCCGACGCCCCAACCGAGGACGCCGAGGCCGTTCTCCATCGTGGTGTGGCTGTCGGTACCGATGCAGGTGTCGGGGTAGGCCACGCCCTCGCGCTCCATGACGACGCGCGCCAGGTGCTCGATGTTGACCTGGTGGACGATACCGGTGCCCGGGGGGACGACCTTGAAGTCGTCGAAGGCGCCCTGGCCCCAGCGCAGGAACTGGTAACGCTCGTTGTTGCGCTCGTACTCGAGCTCGACGTTCTTCTCGAACGCGTCGTTCGTGCCGAAGGCGTCGATCTGGACCGAGTGGTCGATGACGAGCTCGGCCGGCGAGAGCGGGTTGACCTTGTTCGTGTCACCGCCGAGTTCACCGGCGGCCTCACGCATCGTGGCGAGGTCGACGACACAGGGAACACCGGTGAAGTCCTGCATGATCACGCGCGCGGGCGTGAACTGGATCTCGGTGTCCGGGTCGGCCTTCTCGTTCCAGCCACCGAGAGCGGAGATCTGCTCCTTGGTGACGTTCGCGCCGTCTTCGGTGCGCAGCAGGTTCTCGAGGAGAACCTTGAGGCTGTACGGCAGGGTCTCGTGGCCCTCGACCGTGTTGATGCGGTAGATCTCGTAGCTGTTCGAGCCAACCTCAAGGGTGCCCTTTGCTCCGAAGCTGTCCGTGCTCTGACTCACGCCGACTCCTTCGTCTGTTGCCTGGGAGCGCGCCCCTCGGGCCCGCGTCCCGCGTCATTTATCTTGACGTCAAGATAACTTAATCACACGCTGGGAACGCCCCTCAGCAAAGGCAAACCTAACTTTGCCACCTGCCCTTGCCGAGGCCGTTCTCCTGCCTTGATCGTAGGTCGCCGAGCCCGTCATGTCGCCCCAGTGGGCGAGCCCGATGTCGACGATCTCAGGATGCGTTCGCCTCACCGCGGGGTCGCAGCACCGCGATGCACTCGACGTGCTGCGTCATGGGGAACGCGTCGAAGCCGCGAAGAGCGTCGACGTCGTAGCCGCGTTCGGCGAAGTAGCCGAGGTCACGCGCGAGCGCGGCCGGGTCACACGCGACGTAGGTGACGACGCGGGGCGCGAGGTCGGCGATCGTCGCCACGACGTCGCGGCCCGCACCTGCACGGGGCGGGTCGAGGACGACGACGTCGGCGCCGGTTCCGAGGTTGGCCTTCGCCACGTCGGACGCAAGGAGGTCGACGTGGCGGGCTCCGCCCATGTTCGTGCGGGCGTACTCGATCGCCTCGGCATCCGCCTCGACGCCGAGCACCGAACCGCTCGGGCCCACGAGGTCGGCGAGGGCGCGCGTGAACAGGCCGACGCCGCAGTACAGGTCGACGGCCCGCTCCCCCTCCTGCGGGTCGGTGGCGTCGAGGACGACGTCGAGGAACGTGGAGGCAGCCGCCGGGTGCACCTGCCAGAACCCACGGGCGCTGACGTCGAACTCGGCGCTGCCGTGGGCGGTGTCGACAATCTCGCGCACCGCGGGGGTCTTCTCGCCCTTGGGCTGCGGCAGCTCGATGCCGACGATGTCGCCGACGGAGGGGCGCACGAGGTCGAGGCCCGCGACCGAGGAGTCGAAGCGGTCACGCAGCGCCGCGGTGAAACCCTCGTCCGAGACGACGCAGTCGTCGATCTCGACGAGCCGGTGTGAGCGGTGTTCGCGCAGGCCCGCAACACCGCCGTCGACGGCGAGTTCGAGGCGGGTGCGCCAGCGCAGCCCGTCGGGGTGGCCGGGCAGTTCCTCGACGGTGAAGTCGGGGGCCACCTCGTCGAGGTCGATCTTGGCGATGCGCTGCAATTGCTCACGCACCACACGCGTCTTGAGCGCGCGCTGCGCGGGCAGTGCGACGTGCTGCCAGTCGCAGCCGCCACACATGCCGGGGCCAGAGAACGGGCACGGCGCGGGGACGCGATCGGGCGAGTCGTCGAGCACCTCGACGGCGTCGGCGCGCAGGAACTTCGACTCGCTCGTGCCCTCGGTGATGCGGGCGACGACGCGTTCGCCGGGCAGCGTGTGCCGGACGAAGACGACGCGGCCCTCGTGGCGGGCGACGCAGTGTCCGCCGTGCGCGACGCCCTCGACGGCCAGTTCCAGCCGCTCGCCCTCCATCGGACGGCCCTTGCGGGCCTTGCGACGGTTCATTCCAGAGCGGCGACCGGGTGCAGAACGTGACGTTGCCATGTCGTTCACCCTCCCCCGGATGCCCCGGAACACGCAACGCAGCAGGCCCTCACCTTCGATAGGGTCGCCTCGTGCACTACGTCATCATGGGCTGCGGCCGCGTCGGTTCCTCCCTCGCGCGCACGCTCGAGGACACCGGCCACAGCGTCGCCATCGTCGACCGCGACGAATCCGCCTTCCGCCGCCTGCCGAGCTCGTTCCTCGGACGCCGCATCGTCGGGGTCGGCTTCGACCGCGAGACGCTCGTCGCCGCCGGCATCGAAGAGGCGTTCGCGTTCGCCGCCGTCTCCAGCGGTGACAACTCGAACATCCTCTCGGCCCGCGTGGCACGCGAGACGTACGGCGTCGAGCGCGTCGTCGCCCGCATCTACGACCCGGGCCGCGCCGAGATCTACCAGCGCCTCGGCATCCCCACGGTCGCCACCGTTCGCTGGACCGCCGACCAGGTGTTGCGGCGCATCGCGCCGCAGGAGAGCACCGCGGTGCACCACGATCAGTCGGGCACCCTGGCCATCCTCGAGATCCCCGTCCACACCGCGTGGATCGGGCACGCCTACGACGAACTCGAGCAGGTCACCGCCTCGCGCGTCGCGTACGTCTCGCGCCTGAGCACCGGCATCCTGCCCCGCGCCGGCCTCGTCCACCAGGAGGGCGACATCGTGCACTTCGTCGTCGAATCGGCCCGCCGGGAGCTCGTCGAGGCGTTGCTCTCGCAGGGCCCTCACACCGACCTCACGAACCCGCTCGCGCGCGAGCACTGAGAGGCACGTCATGCGCATCGTCGTCGTCGGGGCCGGAAGCGTCGGCCGATCCATCACCCGCGAACTGCTGAGCAACGAACACAGCCTGCTCGTCATCGACAAGTACGCCCGCGAGGAGCGCGTCAAGGCCATCCCGGACGCCACGTGGCTCCTCGCAGACGCGTGCGAGGTGGCCACGCTCGAGGAGGCACAGCTCGAGCACGCCGACGTCGTCGTCTGCGCCACGGGTGACGACAAGGTCAACCTCGTCGTCTCCCTGCTCGCGAAGACGGAGTTCGGCGTGCCGCGTACCGTGGCCCGCGTCAACAACCCGCGCAACGAGTGGATGTTCGACGAGGGCTGGGGCGTCGACGTCGCCGTCTCCACCCCGCGCCTCATGACGGCGCTCGTCGAGGAGGCCGTCAGCGTCGGCGACCTCGTGCGCCTCTTCGAGTTCCAGCAGGGCAAGGCCACGATGGTGGAGCTCACGCTCCCCCTCGACTCCCCCTACTGCGGCAGTAGCGTCGCCGATCTCGCCCTTCCGCCGGAGTGCGTGCTCGTCGGCATCATCCGCGACCAACTGCCGATGGCGCCGGTGCCCGAGGAGAGCCTCCAGGCACTCGACGAACTGCTCTTCCTCGCCACGCGTGACGCCGAGCGCACCCTCGCGGCGAAGCTCACGGGACGGCGTCGCGACGAGGTGCAGACGGTCCTGAGCGACCGCAACTTCTGAGGTCGCTCAGCACTGCGGGCGAGCGGCGTCAGGCGCCGTGCTCGCGCGCCTCGTGCTCGAGACGTTCGTGGCCTTCGCGGTCGTCGTGCAGTAGCGCGTCGTGGGTGTCCAGCGGGGTCTCACCGCGCAGGAGCAACAGCGCCATGAGGGCGAGGGCGGCGAGGTACAGCGGCCAACCGAGCGCGATCTTGGCGACGCCGAGCATCGTCACCTGGTCGGCCAGGTAGAGCGGCAGCATGACGGCCAGGCGCACGGCGAACAGGGCCGCGAACACCCACGTCAGGCGCGTGCAGACCTTCACCATGGCGCGGCTGCGCTGCCACGCGGTGGGGTCGTCCTTGAGGTTCGGGTCGCCGCCCGCCACGATGAAGCCGACGAGCGGCCAGCGCACGACGATCGACGCGATGCTGATGGCGAGCATGACGCCCGCCTGGATGAGACCGGGCAGGAAGACGTCGGACGCATTGCCGGAACGCTTCGCGAGAAACGCAGCGAAGGCCGTGGCGAACGCCGCAGCGACGACGAACTTCACCGTCTGACGCTGCACGAGGCGCAGCACGAGCGCGACGACGAGCACGACCGCCGCGGCAATGAGCGCTTGGTTGAGGTTCTTCGTCGCGGTCCACACCGCGACAAACGCGACCGTCGGCAATGCCGCCTCGAGCGATCCGCGCCACCCGCCGACCGCGACGGCGAGGCGCTCGCGGATGACGGCCTCGACCGTGTTCGCCGGGGGCTGGTGGTTCTCGGTCACTGGGATTCCTCGTTCTCGAGCAGGAGCTCGTAGGCGGGGTTGAAGATCGTGGGCCGGTTCTTCACGGTCGTCAGGAGCCCTTCGACGGCGAGCGCGGCGCCGACGTGAATACCGACGACCTCACGGCGACCGAGCATGACGAGGGACGCGGGCTGGACCGAGGTGTCGAACGGGTCGAGATCGACAACGAGGTCGGGCACACTCTCGGAGCGCGGCCTGACGGTGACCTCGCTGACGCGCCCCTCGATCCTCACCCGGCGTCGAGCAGGCGCGAGGGCGTAGCGGGAGGCCTCTCGTGCTCGCTGGGCCGCGGCCTCTTCCTCCCCCGACGGGCCGGGGAGGAAACGGGCACGCAGCTTCGCGAGCATCTGCTCCATCAGCGCGTCTCGGTAATCTCCGGGCCACGCTCCAGCGGGCTGACGGCGGGATCGCTCTCACCGGCGGACTGCTCCTGCTCGCGCACCTGGGCGAGCAGCTCCGGCGGCAGGGTGAGTTCGAGCAGTTCGCGCGGCGCGCGTGCCTCACCGCCGCGTCGCACGACGACGGTGCGCACGAACTCCATGGCGCGCTCCGCGGCGTCGTCGTCGAGGGCCGCGTGGCCCGACAGCACGGCGCGCAGGAACCAGCGCGGGCCGTCGACGCCGATGAAGCGTGCCGGCGAGAAGGTGGTGCGGCCGTCGGGGCCCTGGCTGGGCATGCGCACGTGTAGCTCGGTGCCGAGGTCGCCGTCGACCTCGTCGGCCGTGCCGCCACCGGCGAGGATCGACTCGGCGATCTCGCGGCGGATGCCGTACCAGATGCCGCTCGTCTTGGGCGCGGCGAAAACCTGCAGCTGAACCGCAGAGGCACCGCCCTCACCGATGACGGCGGTCATGCCGGTGAGCACCTGCGTGCTCTCGTCGACGTCGAGGCGAAGCTCGACGTCCTCACCGGGCGCGAGCAGCAGCGCACCGAAGTCGATGCGATCGCCCTCGGGGGCGTCGTCGACGTCGAACGGGCCGTTGGAGAGGTCGACGTCCTCACGCGGGCGCAGGCGCGAACGGCGGCGGCGCTCCTCGGGGGTGAGCTCCTCGGACGTCACGTCCGCCGACTCGGTGGCCGTCTCGTCGGTGTCCTCGCTGAGGTCGACCTTCTCGTCGCCCTCGACCTGCGAGGCTGCGTCGTCCTTCTTACGTCGGAACATGGCCATGATCAGTCAGTCTCCTTCTCGGCGCGAGCCTGCGTGGCCGCGAATCCGCCGGTCGAACCGTGCCCACCGGCGCCACGCGACGAGTCGTCGAGGTCGTCGACGACGACGAACGTCGCCTTCTCCACCCGCTGCACGACGAGTTGCGCGATGCGGTCTCCCCTGGAGACGGTGAACGACTCGCGGCTGTCGGTGTTGACGAGGTTGACCTGGATCTCGCCTCGGTAGCCGGCGTCGACGACACCGGGCGCGTTGACGATGGTGATGCCGTGGCGAGCGGCCAACCCCGATCGGGGGTGGACGAAGCCGGCGCATCCCTCAGGAATCGCGACGGCGATACCCGTGGGAACGAGCGCGCGGTGACCGGGCGCGAGCGTCAGGCCGACGCGTGCCCGCAGATCCGCACCGGCGTCACCCGCGTGGGCGTACGTCGGCACCTCCAGCCCCGGATCGAGGCGTCGGATGGGGACGGTGAGATGTCCGTCGTCGTCGCTGCTCGGTGCGTTGTCCATGCCTCAGGCGCAGTCGCGGCAGACCGGAAGGCCGCCGTCCTCTTCAGCGAGCTGGCTGCGGTGGTGAACGAGGAAGCACTTGCTGCAGGTGAACTCGTCCTCCTGGCGCGGCAGAACGCGCACGGAGAGCTCCTCACCCGACAGATCGGCGCCGGGAAGCTCGAAGCCTTCGGCGTGCTCGGTCTCGTCGACGTCGACGCTGCTCGAGGACTTGTCGACCCGACGGGACTTCAGTTCCTCGATCGAGTCTTCGCTGACGTCGTCTTCGTTCTTGCGCGGGGCATCGTAGTCAGTTGCCATCAGTACTCTTTCTTCGATGAGTGTGCGGCGTCGCGCTTGTGGCGCTCACCGCTGATCCCCCGCTGCAACGCGCGGATGACCCGATTTGTGCCCGCATACTAGCGCGCCTCGGGGAAAAGGCAATCCGTGAGGTCGGCAAAGATGCCGGGAGCCGTCGCGATCGCCATCGCCTTGCCCATCTCGCCGCCCGGTGCGCCCCCGATCGAAGCGCCTGCTTCGGTGGCGATGACCTGCCCCGCAGCCTGGTCCCAGGCGTTGATTCCGGACTCGTAGTAACCGTCGAGCCGGCCCGACGCGACGAAGCACAGGTCGAGTGCCGCGGACCCGCCGCGTCGGATGTCGCGCACCTTCGGCAGCAGCTGCGCCACGGCAGCGCCCTGCTCTTCACGCTTGGCCGCTTCGTACCCGAAACCGGTGCCGACGAGAGCGAGCTCGAGACGCTCGCAGTCGCTGACGACGAGGGGTTCGCGTCGTCCGTCGGCCGTGACGAGGTGGGCACCCTGGCCGTGGGCCGCGGCGTAGGTCTCCCCCAGCAACGGTGCGCTGACGGCGCCCGCAACGGGCAGCCAGGCGCCCTCACGCGTCGTGTCGCCGATGCAGACAGCCACGGACACCGCGAAGAACGGGTGACCGTAGAGGTAGTTGACGGTGCCGTCGATGGGGTCGACGACCCACGTCAGACCCGAGGTGCCCTCGCTCGCGCCGCCCTCCTCACCGAGGATCGCGTCGTCGGGACGCTCGGCGTCGATGCGCTCGCGCAGCAACTGCTCGCTGCGCTGGTCCATGACGGTGACGACGTCGACCTCGCTCGACTTCGTCGCTTCGACCCCGAGGGAACGCGGGCGTTCCGTCACGACGAGGCGCGCGGCGTCGTCAGCCATGGCCGTGGCGAGATCGCGCAGACGAGTGAGCTCCTCGGCGTTCAGCCACTCGGGCAGGGCGAGCGGTGCGTCGGTGTCGCGTTCCATCGGGTTCTCCTTCGCGCAGGTGCGCTTTGAGGGTACGGCCTCAGTCGCGACCGCAGAGAGCGGGCTTGGCGGCGCGCAGGTTGGGGCAGCAGCCCGGGGCGCAGATCGACGGCATGGCCTCGCCCGGCCACGCGGGGCGCTCGGGCGACTCGTCACGGGCCTCGGCCGCGCGCTCCTCGACGAGGTCGACGAGGCCGTGCACGAACTCGTCGTCCGTGCCCACGGTCGGCACGCGGCGCATGACGAGCCCGAGGCGTTCGGCGGTTTCGGCGGCCTCGGTATCGAGGTCGTAGACGACCTCCACGTGGTCGGAGACGAAGCCGATCGGCGCGACGACGACGTGCGTCACGCCGCGCTCCGCGAGGTGCTCGAGGTGGTCGTTGATGTCGGGCTCGAGCCACGGCTGCGACGGCGCGCCGGAACGCGAGCAGTAGACGAGCGCGCCCTCGAGGTCACGCGAGAGCGTTGCGTTCGCCTCCGAGAGGATGGCGGCGCCCAGCTCGTCGTGCTGCTGCCAGTAGAGGTTGCCGTCACCGTCGCCGGGGCCGGAGGTGTCGTCCATGCCGAGCGGAATCGAGTGCGTGACGAAGACGACCTGCACCTGCTCGTCGGGCACCCCGGCGAACTCACGCAGGGCGTCGGTGACGAGGCGGACGTTTGCCCGTGCGAAGGACGGGTGGGTGGCGAACTGGCGGATCTTGTCGATCTCGAAGCCCGTGAGGCCCTCGTCCTCGAGGGTGTTGACCGCGGCCGCGAGGTCCTCGCGGTACTGACGGCACGAGCTGTAGGAGGCGTACGCGCTCGTCGTCACGGTGACGATGCGGCGCATGCCCTCGCCGTGGGCGTCGCGCAGGGTGTCGGTGAGGAAGGGCTCGCTGTTGCGGTTGCCCCACAGGATCGGCGTCGTGATGTCACGACGGTCGAGTTCGGCGCGCAGCGCGGCGATGAGGGCCCGGTTCTGGTCGTTGATCGGGCTGCGCCCGCCGAGCTCCTCGTAGTGGTGGGCCACCTCGGCGAGACGCTCGTCGGGGATGCCGCGCCCGGCCGTCACGCGGCGCAGGAACGGCATGATCTCGTCGGGCTTCTCGGGTCCGCCGAACGACGCGAGCAGGACGGCGTCGTACGGTTCGAGCGGGTTGGCGTCGGTCATGACCGGTCTCCAGTTCGAAGGGGCTGAGGGGCATTGAGGTCGAGCACCACGGCGATCATGCGCAGGGCGAAGGCGACGAAGACGCAGCCCCAGAGCACGGGCACCGTGTAGTACGGCGTCTCGTGCGCGATGACGACGAGCGAACTGCCGAGCAGGGCCGGCACGACATAGAGCTCGCGGCGCAGCACCTCGGGCACCTGCCCGACGATGACGTCGCGCATGAGGCCGCCACCGATGGCGGTGAGGACGCCGACGAAGATCGCCGTCGTCGCACCGGCGCCGTAGGCGAGGGCCTTGATCGAGCCTGCGACGCAGAACAGCGCGAGGCCGGCGGCGTCGAGGAGGCGCACGAGTCGAGCGATACGGCTCATCTCGGGGTGGAGCGTGAACGCACACAGGCCCGCGAGGACGCAGACGCCCATGAGGCGCCAGTCGTTGACGCCGACGGGCGGCGTCTGACCGATGAGCAGATCGCGCAGCACACCGCCGCCGAGTCCGGCCATTCCGGAGAGGATGACGACGCCGAGGATGTCGAGCCTCTTGCGTACGGCGACGAGCCCACCGGAGAGCGCGAAGACGAACACGCCGATGAGGTCGAGGAGGAGCTGCAGAGAGCCGCTTTGCGTGAGCACCATGGCAGCGACACGTTACCGCGGGCGGCGCGCCGTCCCTGCATCAGGCGGGCGATAATGGCACAGTAGCGGCTACACAACTGGTAACGGATGGAGTTGCGTCGTGCAGGAATTGCGTTTGATCGGGGTCTCGGAGGACGGCAGCGGCCTCCTTCTCGCCGACGACGACGGGGGTCGCTTCACCCTTCCCATCACCGACGAACTGCGCACCACGATCCGACGTGACCGCCGCGAGCCGGCGTCCGCCGACGGCCAGGCGAAGGCCGAGAACCCGCTGCGTCCGCGCGACGTGCAGGGCCTCATCCGCGGCGGGGTGCCGCTCGAGGAGATCGCCGAGCGTGCCGGGTGGACGCTCGAGAAGGTGCAGCGCTACGAAGGCCCGATCCGCGCCGAGCGCGACTACGTCTCCGGTCTGGCGCAGGGTGTTCAGCTGTACGGGCGCGGTGAGACGACGACGCTGCGTGAGCGCGCCGACCGTCGTCTCGCCGAGCGCGGCGTCGAGGCCGAGCGCGTCGTGTGGGACAGCTGGAAGAACGACGACGCCCACTGGACCGTCACCGTGCGCTTCCCCGCCGGTGGTCGCCAGCGTGAGGCCACGTGGCTGTTCGACCCGGTGAACCGCGCACTGCGCACCGTCGACGACGAGGCCCGTTGGCTCGGTGGCGACGAGATCGCCGCCGCTGACGAGGAGGCTCCCGAGCGTCAGAAGGCCGTCGCACGCAAGAAGGCCGGCGGTTCCGCTCGCGCCGCACGCCCTGCGTCCGTCTACGACGTCGAGGCCGAGGGCGGTCTCGAAGATGCACAGGCTCCTCACCTCGGTGCGACGCTCGGCTCAAGCGACGACGCCGGAAAGCCCGCCGACCTCACCGCCTCTATGCGTGCGCGCCAGGCGAGCCGCAGCCGGTCGAAGGGTTCGGGTCGCTCGAACGCGTCGCGCCCGACGGCGCTGCCGAACGTCACGAGCGGCTCCCCCGACGTCACGCGCGTCGAGCGTCTCGACCTCGGCACGACGCCTCCCCCGGCGCCGAGCCACCCGCGTCCGGAGGAACTGCACGCTCGTTCCGACAGCGACGCCGACAACGCGAACACGAACGCGAACGCTGAGAAGAACGACGACACCTCGCGTCGTGCGACGGCCGGTGTGACGGCGCTGCCGACGCGCAAGACGGCCGATGCGCCGACCGCTGACGAGCCCGACGTCGATGTCCACGCTGCCGACGAATCCGACGATGTGGCGGCCGAGAAGTCGACGTCAACGGGTTCGCGTCGCCGCAAGAGCCGCCGTTCCCGCGCCAACCTCGAGCAGGCGTCCGTGCGCGCGGCGTTGCACGACGACGACGCCGAGCAGGACGAGTCGCTCTTCGGCGAGCTGCCCGGCTTCCACGACGGTGGCGACGTTCACCAGCTGCACGACGTCGAGGACGACGCGTTCGACGAGGCCAACCTCGACGAAGCCGACGACGTTGCCGAGGCCGACGTCGAGGACGCAGTCGACGACGGCGCTGAGACGAAGGCCGCAGGCTCCGCGGCGGCCGACGACGAGGTCGTTCAGGAGGAGTCGCTCTTCGACGAGGCCGACGAACCCGCTGAGGCTTCGGCTCCCGCGAAGAAGAGCACCCAGAAGCGCACCTCGGTGCCCGAGCGTGCGAGCCATTCGCGCAAGAGCAGCCGCCCGAGCGTTCCGAGCTGGGACGACATCATGTTCGGTGGCCGCGGCCCCAAGAAGTGACTTTCAGGGCTGAGCCTCTGCGCCAGACCTGACGGACAGGAGAACGCCCGACCTCGCGCCCCGTGCGCTGAGGTCGGGCGTTCGGCGTTCGCGTGGAGGTTTACCGAGCGGTGTCTGTCGGCGTGAAGGTTCGGTAGCTCGTCGTTGCGAGGCGTCAGCGGTCGCGGCGATCCCAGCCGTCGTGGCCATCCCACTGCGGCCGGTAGGACGACGATCGGCGCTCCTGCTCGGGCATGCGGCGCGTGCGATCGTCGCGCGGCTCCCCGGTGTTTCGGGAATCCGACGTCGGCACCGGAAGCGTCCGGCGGTTCTCCTGCCACGCGTCGTAAGTGTCATATCCGTCGCGGGATCTGCCGCCGAACTCGTCGTACCGGTCGTCGTCCTGGTCGTACCGATCATCGTCGCGATAGCGCTCGCCTCGCAGGCTTTCTGCCGGCTCGTCGCGGCGCCAGCGCCGCGTGCGCGGAGTTGTCGGCAGGTCGTCGGGGGCTCGGGTGAAGGCGTCGTCCGAGGTCTCCGTCACGGTGTCGGCGAAGGCGCCACCGCGTCGGGCGCCACGACCGTCATCGTCCTCGCTGGTACCGCGACGGCGCGGCCACGTCGGCCCGCGTCCGGCGTTCCACAGCATGACGAGCACGGCCCACCCGACGAGGAGGACGGCGGCGGAGTAGAGGCCGATCGTCGCGTCGGTCGGCACGACGCAGGCGTAGATGCCACCGATGACCCAGGCGAGCTGGAGCACCGTCTCGGAGCGCGCGAAGGCGCTCGTGCGCACGGCCTCGGCGAGGTGATCCTGGATGAGCGAGTCGACGGCGAGCTTGCCCAACTGCTGACCGAGACCGGCCACGAGGCCGACGACGATGGCCGTCACGAGGGTGAAGTGCACCGCACAGACCACCATGGCCACTGCGTCGGCCAACAGCGAGCCCACGACGACGGTGCGCGGCGCGAAGTTCTTGACGAGCGAACCGAGCACCGTGCCGAGCGCGTTACCCAGCGCTGCGGCGCCGACGACGAGCGCCAGCAGCGTCGTGGCGCGATCCTCCCAGCCAGGTAGCGGGTGGGTCTTCATGAGGAAGGCCATGAACATCGTGAGGAAGCCGCTGATCCAGCGCAGACCGACGTTGGCGCGCAGCGCGGAGACGATGACGCTCGGCAGGCGCACCTGGGCGCGTCCGGAGCGCAGTGAGTCGGTGCGTTCGGAATCGATGTCAGGCGGCAACAGAATGGCGAGCACCGTGCCGACGACGAAGAGCAGGAACGCGGCACGGAAGGCCCACGTCGCGCCGAACAGGGCCGCGGCTCCACCCGCGAGCGGACCGCCGATCGTCGCTCCCGCCACGCCGGCGAGGCTCATGCGGCTGTTGGCCTTGACGAGCGTCATGCCGTACGGGAGCAGCCGTGGCGTGGCCGATGATCGAGTGACGAGGTAGGCCTTGCTCGAGACGAGGATGGCCAGGGCCGTAGGGAACTGCCAGGTGGAGCCCTTCTCGATGGCGTCGGCGAGCACCCAGCAGAGGAAGCCGCGCAGCGCGAGTGTGCCGCCCATGGCCCAGCGGCGCCCGTGCCGGTAGCGGTCGAGCAGAGGGCCAATGAGCGGCGCGACGATGGCGAACGGCAGCATTGTGAGCACGAGGAACAGCGCGACGTGATCCTTCGCCTCGCCGGGCTGCGCGGAGACGAACAGCGTGCCGGCGAGGCCGACCATGACGGCGGCGTCGCCGGCGTTGGAGAGGGCGTGCACCTCGATGAGGCGCCCGAGGCCACTCTCCCCCGCGCCCTGGGCGTTGCTCGCCCGCCGGGCGGCGCGCAGCGTCGTCTTCGTAGCACCCGCGCTCAGGCGGTAGGCGCCGCGTGCTGCACGCCCGCCCATGACTCCGGCACTGCGCAGGCGTTCGGCGCGTCCGCGGTGGGGCGCTGCCCCGACGCGCTCGCGCCGCTCCTCTCGCTCGTGCCGTTCGTTCATCGCGCTCGCCTCAGCCGGCCGCGCCGCGGGACTGATCGGTGAAGGTCGAGGGCGGCACGGGGCACACGTCGAGGTCGAAGGGCATCTGCTCGGCGCCGATGGCGCGGGCGGCGTGCGACGTCATCCGACGCATGAAGTGACGACGGCACAGCACCTCGTACTCCACCAGCGGCGTCTCGGTCTGGTCGCCGGTGTCACCGACGACGACCTGCTCGCCTTCGACCACCATCGTGCCGTCGACGACGCGGGCGTTGTGGGTGGCGCGCTTGCCGCACCAGCACAGGGCCTCGACCTGGAGCAGTTGCGTGCGGTCGGCGAGTTCGAACAGGCGCCGCGAGCCGGGGAACAGCAGCGTCTTGAAGTCCGCAGTGATGCCGAACGCGAAGACGTCGACGTCGAGTTCGTCGACGACGCGCGCGAGTTGGTCGATCTGCTCGGGCAGGTAGAACTGCACCTCGTCGGCGATGACGTAGTCGAGGCCCCCGAGCGTCACGCCCGCGGAGACGGCGAGATCCCACAGGTCGACCTCGTTGCTCACCTCGATGGCCTCGTGACGCAGGCCGAGGCGCGAGGAGATGACGGCCTCACCGGCGCGGTCGTGCTGGGTCAGCACGATGCCGCGCTGCCCGCGGGCCGCGTGGTTGTGATCCATCTGCAGCGCGAGGGTGGACTTACCGCAGTCCATCGTGCCGGTGAAGAAAACGAGCTCAGCCACGGGCAGTCACCTTAGCGCGGCGGGAGGTGGAGGAAGGGCACGTCGAGTTCCTGCGGCGTCATGGCGCCGTGCTGACCGATGAGGGCGAGCACCTGATGGCTCATGACGCGCGAGTCGACGTAGCCACGGGCCGCGCGCATCGAGACGACGACGTCGCCGAAGCGTCCCGCCGTGCCGGCGTCGAGAGCGCCGACCCAGCCGAGGTCGCTCAGTTCCTCGCGGGTGAGCACGTGGCCGTCGCTGCCGACCTCCTTGCGCCAGGCGGCGAGGACGTCGTCACGCGCGCCGGGCTCGACGTAGAGGTGCAGCGCGCGCATCTCGCCGCCAACGGTGCGCACGCCGTCGCGCAGGTAGGGGGTTTTGGCGATGTCGACGCGGGCGTCGAGCGGCACGTCGACCATGCCGTGGTCGGCCGTCAGCGTGAGGGACGTGCCGACCGGACGCTGGGAGGCGAAGCGCTCGAAACCGCGGTCGAACGCTTCGAGCTCGGCGGCCCACTGCGGCGAATCGATGCCGTGCACGTGGCCGGCCTTGTCGATCTCGCCCCAGTAGAGGTAGACGAGACGATGGCCACGCCGGACGGCGGCGAGCGCTGCGTCGATGCGGTCCTCGAGCGCCTCGGCGCCGTAGAACACCGCGCCGCGCAGGGCGGCATTCGTCAGGCCGGAGCCTTCGAAGTAGTCGGGTCCGATCATCGCCGGGCGCAGGTCGGCCTGGTCGGCGCGTTCGAAGACGGTGGCGTTCGGCTGCCAGACGCGCGGCTCGGGGCCGCGCTGCCACGTCAGCTCGTTGAAGAGCATGCCGGTGGCCGGGTCGACGACCTGGTAGCCGGCGAGCCCGTGCGCACCCGGCGGCAAGCCCGTGCCGAACGTGCCCATGGAGGTGGCGGTCGTCGTCGGGAAGCCTGCCGCGAGCGTCTGGACGTGGTCGAGGTGCTCGTGGAGGAACGGCGCGTGTGCGCTGCGCTTGCGCAGGAGCCGCGCGCCGAGTCCGTCGGCGAGCACGACGATGCCCGCCTTCGCCTGCGGCAGCTTGCGTCCCTCCCCCTCGAACGCGGCGGGCGCGAGCGTGCGCGCAACCGACGGCAGAACGGACGCAAGGCCTTCGGTGTCGTACCGGGGTGCCTTCATGGAGTGGGCCCGGTCAGCGTCGGCCGACGACGGCCGACAGGGCGTTGGCGAAGCTCATGGCCTGGTTGAGGCTGCCTTCACCCTCGGCGTCGGCGGAGATACGCAGGCTGATGTCATCGCCGGTGATCGTGCCGTCGTAGCCGTGGTCGGCGTCGCACTGCGGGTCGCCGCACGTGGCGGGCAGCAGATCGACGCGGCTCACGGTCCCCCACCCGACGGTGAGCGTCACCTCGCGCCCGAGCGTGCCCGGGCGGTAGGTCTCGGCGTCGGCGACGACGTGCGTCAGCGTCACGCCGCGCACGAACGACAGGGCCACGGCCTCCGACGTCGCGGTGACGGCCGAGTGCCCCGAGCCGTGCCCGTGGGTGCGCGGGTCGGCGTGGTCGTCGGCGTGCGCGATGACGAGCTTGTGCGGGGTGAGCGCGAGAACCGTGATGTGGCGGTGGAATTCGTCCTGGTCGAACGTCGTCTCGAGGTGCACGAGGTGGTGACGCACCTCGTCACCGGCGAGCGCCGTGGTGACGACGTCGCCGACGAGAGCCGGGAAGTAACCGGCCTTCTCGATGTCGCGGACGAGGTCGGCGGGCAGGGTGGCAGACATGCGTGCCATCATCCCACCTTCGTCGCCCCCGGCGCGTGTCGGTCGCTCGAACCTCACGTCATGGCCCGGCGCCCGGAATCCTGGCGCAGCGAGTGCGGCGCCAGCGTGATGCGGGCGCCCAGAACGTCGAGGCCGGTGGGGTTGGTGCTCACCGGGTTGAGTTCGAGGTGGGCGATCTCGGGGTTCTCGTCGGCGAGGATCGCGACGCGCGAGACGAGATCTTCGATGGCGGCGCGATCGGCGGCGGTGCCGTGGCTGCCGTCGAGCAGCGGCCACGCCTTAATGGAGCTGACGAGGTCGGAGACGTCGCTCGTCGTCAGCGGAGGGATGCGGTAGCCGACGTCGTCGAGCAGGTCGGTGGGCGGGCCGCTGACGGAGAACGTGACGACGGGGCCGAAGAGCGGGTCCTCCGAGCTCGTCACGACGCAGCCGATGCCCGGCGTCGCCATCGACTGGACGACGAACTGGTCGGCCCCGAACTGGGTGAGGCGTTCCTCGAGCGCTTCGAAGGCCTCGACGACGGCGAGCGGCGAGCGCAGGTCGGCGCGCAGGGAGCTCGCCACCTGGTGGCGCACCTCCGGAGCGATCGACTTCACGACGACGGGGAAGCCGAGCTTCTCGGCTGCAGCGACGGCTTCCTTCGAGGTGCGCACCGGAATCGACTGCCACACGGAGATGCCGGCGAGACCGAGGAACTCGGCGACCTCGTCACCGGTGAGGTCGCGGCCCTCGGGCTGCTCGGTCATGACGCGGCGCACCATGGCGCGCACGCCCTTGCGGTCGATGCCCTCCGGCGCGAGGGGCTCACCGCGGTCGCGCTGGAGCCAGCCAGCGTAGTTCGTCACGGCGGCCAGGGCGCGGATGCCGTCCTCGGGCATGGGGTACGACGGCGTGACGACGCGCTCGCCGTCAGGGCTCGTGGCGGTGAGGGCCTCGGATGCACCGTGGATGCCGAGGAAGGTGGTGATGCACGGCTTGTCGTAGCAGGCGCTCACCTCCGCGACGGCGCGCGCCACCTCGGTGCCGCCGCAGATGAGCGGCGGGATGAACGAGGCGATGACGGTGTCCACCGATTCGTCCTCGAAGGCTGCGACGAGGGCGTCACGGAAGCTCTCGACATCAGCATCGGGCGCGAGGGCGACAGGGCCGCGCGTCACCTCGAGCTTCCAGCTCAGTGCGGCGTCACCGCAGAGCGCGCCGAGGGCGTCGGAGTTCGTCACGACGGCGACGCGGCGGCCCTTGGGCAGCGGCTGGTTGATGACGAGCTGGGCGACGTCGAACAGCTGGTGGACGTTGCCGACGCGGATGACGCCGCTCTGGCGCAGCATCTCGCGGAACGCGGCCGGGCTCGTGCGGGTCTCGCGGACGCGGTGGCCCGGGGGCACACCGAACGCCGAGACCTCGGGCTTGACGACGATGACGGGCTTGCGCAGCGCGAGCTGACGGGCGATGCGCGTGAACTTGCGCGGGTTACCGACCGACTCGAGGTAGAGGCCGACGGCGTGGGTTTCGTCGTCATCGATCCAGTACTGCATGAGGTCGTTGCCGGAGACGTCGATGCGGTTGCCGGCGGAGGCGAAGTCCGAAAGTCCGAGGCCACGACGCCCGGCGCTGGCGAGAACCGCGATGCCGAGCGCGCCGCTCTGGGCGAAGAGGCCGAGGTGACCGGCGGGCGGCATCTCGTAGGCGATGGAGGCGTTGAGGCGCGTGTCGGCGCGGGTGTTGATGAGGCCGAAGCTGCTCGGGCCGACGACGCGCATGCCCTGGCTACGGGCGAGGCTGAGCAGTTCGGCCTGACGCTCGGCGCCCTCGGCGGAGCCGGTCTCGGCGAACCCGGAGGAGACGACGAGCAGCGCCTTGACGCCAGCCGGGCCGCACTCGCGCACGACGTCGAGCACCTGCGCGGCAGGCACGGCGATGATCGCAAGATCGACGCGGCCCTCGATGTCGCCGAGGCTGCGCACGGTGCGGTAGCCGTCGATCTCCTCGACGCTGGGGTGGACGACGTCGACGCGACCGGTGAACCCACCCTCACGCAGGTTGGCGAGCACGCGCCCACCGACCGACGGGCCCTTGCTCGAGACGCCGATGACGGCGACGGACGACGGGTTGAGCAGGGCGCGCACCGACTGCGATTCGCTGCGCTGCTCGCGCGCGAGGCGCACAGCCTGCGACTTCTCGTTCGGTTCGATCTCGAACCGCACGGAGATGACGCCGTCGTCGAAGTTGCGCTTGACGTCGTAGCCGGCCTCGGTGAAGACCTGGATCATCTTGCGGTTCTGCGGCAGCACGTCGGCCACGAACTCGGCGACGCCGTTCTCGGCGCCGATGGCGGCGAGGTGTTCGAGCATGACGGAGCCGACGCCGCGGCCCTGGAAACTGTCGGCGATGTTGAACGCGACCTCCGCCGAGGGAGCATCCGGCCCACCGAGGCGGTCGTAGCGGCCGATGCCGATGATGTCGTCACCCACGAGACCGACGAGGGCGACGCGCTCGACGTGGTCGACGTGGGTGAAGCGCGTGACGTCACGGTCACTCAGGCGCTTGATGGGGGCGAAGAAGCGCAGGTAGATGGACTCTTCGCTCTGGGCCGCGTGAAAGCGGTGAAGGCGTTCCGCGTCGTCAGGGCCGATGGGGCGCACGTGCGCCACGGAGCCGTCACGCAGGACGACGTCGGCCTCCCACTCGCGCGGGTAATCGGCTGACGCGGACTCCACCTCATCGCTCATGACTTCATTCAACCACCGTGGCCTGCGACGGACGTGTGAGTCCAGCGGCCTCCTCGATCGCTCGATCGCCACAGCTCGCCGTCGGTGCGTGAGAGGGCGAGGAACTCCTGGCCGAGGGTGCGCACATCATCCATGCCACCGGTGGGCGCGTCGTCGCCGCCGCTCGATTCGCTCCAGCTGCGGCCACCGTCGGAGGAGACGCGCAGCGGGTTGTCGTCGGAGGTGCGCGTCGTGGCGTCGGCGGCAGTACGCGGGCCGCCGGAGGCCGCGACGATGTGTTCGCCGTCGGACGTGGCCAGCGAGATGCCGCCCTGGGTGGGCAGCGACAGGTTGCCGGTGCCGAGAAGTTGCCAGGTGCCACCGCCGTCGGTGCTCGTGACGGTGGTGAAGCTCGTCGTCTTGGCGGAGACGGCCTCGTCGCAGACGGCGACAAGACGGTTGGTGCCGTTGCCCGCGATGGCGCTGAACGGCTTTCCGCTGCAGGCTGATCCGGGGTTGAGCGGGGCGAGGCTGTCGCCGGCCAGACGCCAGGCACCGGGAGCGTCCCCGCTGCCGGGTTCGTTGCCGGCGAGGACGATGAGGCTGTCGCCACCGACGACGAGGTCCGCGGCGTCGATCTGGCTCGTGGGCGTCGCGGCGGCGATCGTCTGGGCCAACCGCGGGGTGTCTCCGCCGCCGAGGCGGGAGATCTCGAGACGCCCCGAGCAGGTGCCCTGGATGCAGCCCGACGCCGTGAGCGCGAGGGTTTGTTCGTCGTGGACGACGACGTCGAGGACGGTGCTGCCGGGGTGGTCGACGTGGGTGAAGGTGCGTCCGCCGTCGCGCGTGACCCACAGGTCGCCGCCGTAGACGTAGCCCGTGGTCGGCGAGGTGAAGAGCACTTCGCTCAGGGCACCGGCGGGCTGGACGCGCGGCTGCGTGGCCCCGGTCGCCGCGGACGTGTCAGCGGAGCTGAAGGTGTGCATCTGCGTCCACGTCTTGCCGTCGTCGGTGGAACGCACGAGGGCGGGGCACGGCGTGCCCGAGCAGTCGCCTTCCCCGAGGCCGAAGAGGGTGTCGTCACCTGCGTTGGTCACCGACCAGAGGACGAACTTCTCATCGACCGCCGAGATGGTCTGCTCGCCTTCGACTTCCGCGGCGCCACCGGGCGCCGGGGGCTGAGCCTGTTGGGCATCGGCGACGGTCTCCCCCTGGGCGACGCCGGTGGGCGCGAAGGGGTCGCGCACGATGGTCCACGCGCCGATGAGGCAGAGCCCGATGGCGCCGAAGGCTGCCAATTGGGCGATCCACGAACGTTGCGGTGCGAGACCACGCAGCCAGCGGGGCACGCGGCGTTCACGCGCGGGGGTGCGCGGGGCCTGCTCGCTCGGCGGTGTCACGGGGAAAGGGTATCGAGCCGCGGGGGGGGGCCCCCCCCCCCCCCCCCCCCCCCCCGGGGCGCCCCCCCCCCCCCCCCCCCCCCCCCCCCCCCCCGGGGCGGGGGGGCCCCGCTCCTCGTTCGTGCGTGAGGCGATCAGCTGTTCGGCTTCTCCACGACGACCGAGTTCATGATCTTGTCGGCGAAGGTCTGACGCTTGGTGTCCCACAGCGGCCACAGGTAGCCGATGTTGCACGGAAGCGAGTCGAGGAAGTGTGCGAGCCCACGCACGAACGTCATGCCGGCGCCGAGGGGCTGACCGGTCTGCTCCGAGAGGAGCGTGATACCGGTCCACTTCTTGCCGAGGCTCTGGCCCGTCTTGCCCTGACGGAACACAAGGTTCCAGATGGAGAACGCGAAAACCACGAGATAGCACAGCATCCCGAGAGCCAAGGCGCCCGTGCTCGGGCTGCCCGTGGTGGTCGTGTTGCCGTACACGTCGGTGGAGGGTTCGAGGTCGCTCATCGACGTGCCCATCGCAATGGCGGCGATGATGATGAACGGCATCATGATCAGGGTGTCGAGGAGGTACGCGAGGACGCGCTTGCCCCAGTGCGCGTAGGGCATCGGGGCCTGGGCCATGGCACCGAACTGCTGCTGGCCGTAGCCAGGCTGCGCGCCGTACGCGGGCTGGCCGTACTGCTGGCCGCCCTGGCCGTACGCGTCGTGCCCTTGCTGGCCGTACTGCTGCTGGCCGTATGGCTGCTGCCCGTAGTGCTGGTTGCCCTGCTGACCGTACGCGTCGTGTCCCGGCTGCTGGCCGTGAGGCTGCTGCCCGTACTGACCGCCGTTGTTCTGGCCGTGCGCATTGGCGTTGAACTGGTCTCCGAGGCCGCCCGGACCGTGCGGATCGTTGGTGCTCACTGTTCCTCCACCCTTGTGGTTCGTCATGTCCTGGCGCACACGCTAGCCCGTTCGGGCTGGCCTTGGCCGAAGGCGTACCGCACTAGGACGCACGGATCAGGGGTTGAGATCCATCTGCATCGGTGTCGTGTCGGGCGCGATGACGTTCTTCTCGTCCGGCTTCGTGGGAAGGATGTGCTTCACGTAGTCGACGACGGCCTGTTCGATCGTCACGTCGTGGCGCTGTCGCTCCGACATGTACCAGCGGTGCTCGAGCACCTCGTGGAAGATCTCGGCGGGCTCGAGTTTGCCGCGCATCTCGGGCGGTACGGAGCGCGTGACGGGCTCGTAGATCGTGGCCAGCCAGTCGCGGGCGACGGCCTCCTCGTCGTCGTTCTGACGGTTCTTGCTCGCGGTGAAGCTCACGAGGTCGTTGAGCAGGCGACGCGCCTGGTTCTCGCCGACCTCGAGGCCCGTGAGGTGGCGCAGACGGCGTGAGTGGTAGCCGGCTTCCACGATCTGCGGTTTGATCTGCATCGTCGTGCCGTCGATGTCGGTGGTGATGTCGAGTTCACCGACGTCGAAGCCGAGCTCGTTGAGAGCCCGGATGCGTTCCTCGACACGCCAAGCCTCGCTGGCGTCGAAGCGTTCTGTGTCGGTGATCGCCCGCCAGAGCTCGTGATAGCGCTCGACGATGGTGTTGCTCACCTCGATGGGGTCCATGTCCTCCGGAAGCATGCCGCCGGCTTGGAGATCCATGAGTTCGCCGGCGATGTTGACGCGGGCGATGTCGAGGTCGTGCTCACGCTGACCGTCGGAGAGCTGATCGCGCAGTTCGCCGGTCTCGGCGTCGACGAGGTACGCGGCGAACTCACCGGCGTCGCGGCGGAAGAGGGCGTTCGACAAGGAGACGTCGCCCCACCAGAAACCGACGAGGTGCACCTTGACGAGCAGCACGGCGAGGGAGTCGATGAGCCGTGTGGCGGCGTCGGGGCGCAGCGTCTGGCTGATCATCGCCCGGTAGGGCATGGAGAACTGCAGGTGACGGGTGAGCAGGCAGGCGTCGAGGGGAGAGCCGTCGGGGGCGGTTCGGCCGGTGACGACGGCGATGGCTTCCACACACGGCAGGTGCAGGCGGCGCAGCTGCTTGAGCATGTTGTACTCGCGCAACGCGATGTCGCTCTTGATCTCCTTGACGGCCAACACGCGGCCGTCGACGCGGGCGAAGCGCACGATGTGACGCGAGATGCCGCGGGGGAGGGCAGCCAGACGGTCGGCGGGCCACGCCTCGAGCGGGGTGCTCCACGGCAGACTGAACAGCGCCGGGTAGGGCCGTGAGGCCTTGATGTCGAGTGCCACCGCGTCATTCTCCCATCTGGCATAGGTGTGCCGGTTCCGCGCGCTCCGCGTGTCCACCAGCCGAGCTCCGAACGCGCGTGAGGGGCGCCGCAGGCTGCGGCGCCCCTCACCTCGTGCAGTGCGGTTCAGTCGTTGACGCGCTCGCCCGTCTCGACGTCGAAGAGGTGGATGTGGTCGGTCTTCGGCGCGAAGAAGATCGTGTCGCCCTTCTTCGGGGGACGGCGGCCGTCGACGCGAGCCATGACCTGGTACTCCTCGCCGTCTGCCTGCGTCTTGCCGTAGACGTATGCGTCGGCGCCGAGCTCCTCGACCATGACGACGTCGACCTTGAGCCCTTCGTCGGCCGGCGCGAGAACCTCGGGTCGAATGCCGAGCGTGACGCGGTTGGCCTTCGGGTTGGCGCTCGCCGGCATCGGGATGCTGCTCGTGCCGAGAAGCACCTTGCCGTCCTTGATCGGCACCTCGAAGAGGTTCATGGCAGGCGAGCCGATGAAGCCGGCGACGAAGACGTTGGCCGGGCGGTCGTACATGTTGCGCGGGGTGTCGCACTGCTGCAGCAGGCCGTCCTTGAGGACGGCGACTCGGTCACCCATCGTCATGGCCTCGACCTGGTCATGCGTGACGTAGACCGTCGTGACGCCGAGGCGACGCTGCAGGTCCGCGATCTGCGTACGCGTCTGCACGCGCAGCTTGGCGTCGAGGTTCGACAGCGGCTCGTCCATGAGGAACACCTGCGGCTGACGGACGATGGCGCGGCCCATGGCGACACGCTGACGCTGACCACCCGAGAGGTCCTTCGGCTTGCGCTCGAGGAACTGGGTGAGGTCGAGGATCTGGGCGGCCTCTTCGACGCGCTTGCGGATCTCGGCCTTGTCGACACCTGAGATCTTGAGCGCGAAGCCCATGTTGTCGGCGACGCTCATGTGCGGGTAGAGCGCGTAGTTCTGGAAGACCATGGCGACGTCGCGGTCCTTGGGGGACAGGGCGGTGACGTCCTTGCCGTCGATGAGGATGCGGCCGCTCGTGACCTCCTCGAGGCCGGCCAGCATGCGCAGGGAGGTCGACTTACCGCAGCCCGAGGGGCCGACGAGGACGAGGAATTCACCGTCGGCGATCTCGATGTTGAGGTCGGAGACGCTGGGGCGCTCGGCGCCCGGGTACGTGAGGGAGACGCGGTCGTACGTAACAGTTGCCATGGTTTTCCTTTGACGCTCACCGGCAGGAACGTGCCGGACGATCCGTTGTGAACGGGTGTCGCACGGAATGTGACGACGCACACATCATGCCCGACGCGGGTGGTCCCTGCCTAGACCTCCACGCACATTTGTTTTCGTGGCGCTCAAACGAGCGATGCTCTGTGGCGCGAAGCTCGAGGTTGCTTGCGTTCGGCCTGTCGACCCCTGGCGCCGACGCCAGCGAGGGCAGTGATGAAACCGTTATCTGAAAAGCTTTGCAAAGAGTGAAAACGTCTTCACACTGTGAAGCGGACCACACGTTCTCGTCCGAGAGCGTTCCTCACGTAACGGAGTACCTATGACCAAGCGCAGTGTTGCGGTCGCCCTCGCCGGCGTCGTCGCCTTCTCGCTGTCCGCCTGCGGTGGCGGAGACTCGTCCTCGAGCAAGAGCAGCTCGAAGTCGTCCGGATCGTCCGCGTCCAGCTCGGCCGCCGCGACCGGCGCAGTCAACGCGAAGGACCCGAAGCGCGACGCCAGCGCCGACCTCGTCATCTGGGCCGACAGCACCGCTGCCCCCACCGTCGCGAAGCTCGCGTCGGAGTTCGCCAAGCAGAACGGCGTCAAGGTCTCCGTCCAGACCGCGACGGACGTGCGCGGCAACTACAACACCGCCTTCAAGGCCGGTCAGGCTCCCGACATCATCGTCGGCGCACACGACTGGATGGGCGAGCTCGTCGCCAATGGTTCCGTCGCTCCCGTCCAGCTCTCCGCCCAGACCGCCGCCGGCTTCAACCCGGTCGCCATCACGGCGTCGAAGTACAACGGCCAGACCTACGGCGTGCCCTACGCCGTCGAGAACATGGCCCTCGTGCGCAACACGGCCTACGCCAAGGACGCCCCCAAGACGCTCGACGAGCTCATCGCCACGGGCCAGAAGGCCGTCGACGCGAAGAAGGCCACGAACGTCCTCGCCCTCGAGATGGGCAAGGTCGGCGACGCCTACCACGGTTACCCGTTCCTCTCCGCGTTCAAGGGTGGCATCTTCGGCACCAAGGCCAACGGTGACTACGACGCGAGCAAGCTCATGGTGAACTCGCCGGAGACGCTCAAGGGCGCGAACCTCCTCGCCGACCTCGGCAAGAAGAAGGTGCTGTCGACCAACATCGACAAGACGAACGCCGACAACCTGTTCGCCAACGGCAAGGCCGCGTATGCCATCACGGGCCCCTGGTCTCTCCCGACCTACGACAAGGCCGGCGTGAAGTACGCCGTCAGCGCCATGCCGACCGTCACCGGTGGCGGCAAGATGACGCCGTTCCTCGGCGTGCAGATGTTCTACGTCTCCTCGAAGGCCAAGAACGCCACCGTCGCCCAGACGTTCGCGACGTCCTTCCTCACCACCGAGGCCGCGCAGAAGCGGCTCTTCGAGATCGGCAAGCGTCCGCCGGCACTCAAGGCCGCCTACGACGCGGTCGCGAAGACGGACCCGCAGGTCGCCCAGTGGGCAGCCGCCGGTGAAGGCGCGCAGCCGATGCCGAACATCCCCGCGATGAACGCCGTCTGGCAGCCGCTCGGCCAGGCCCTGGCCGACGTCATCTCGGGCAAGTCCGCACCGGACGCCCGTTTCAACAAGGCGCAGTCGGAGATTCAGGCCGCTATCAAGGCCGGTAACTGACCCTCCTCCCGTGAGCCGGTGACCGTCCCTCGGTCACCGGCTCACGGCACGCTCACCCCTTCGCCTCACACCCTGGAGTTCGTTCATGGCGACGCCTGCCGCCCCCACGCAGAGCGCGGCTCTGCCTCCCGCGAAGAGCGCCCGTTGGGCGATCGTCACCAAGTGGGTGGCCATCGCCGCGGCCCTCGCGCTGTGCCTCTACCTCGTGACGAAGCTGGCGTCCGCCGGCTACGGTCTCGCCATCGTCGGGGTCGCCTTCGTCGCGATGGCGGTGCTCGTCGTGTACGGCACGCGCCGGAGCGTCCCGGCCAAGTACCTGCTTCCTGGCCTGCTCCTGCTCGTCGGCCTCCAGGTATGGCCGATCGTCTACACGGCAGCCACGTCGTTCACGAACTACGGCCAGGGCCACCTCGTCTCCAAGGAGGAGGCGACCAAGCAGAACATCGCCTATTCCGTTCAGCAGGTGCCCGGATCGCCGACCTACTCCCTCTCGGTGGCGGTCAAGGAGGGGCAGGACGTCGAGAAGGGCGAGCTGTACTTCCTGCTCGCCGACGAGAAAGGGGAGAAGCTCGTCGGTGACGTCAAGGGAACCGCGCCGTTGACGGGCGCAACCGAAATGAGCCTCGGGCGCATCACCTCCGCCGAGGGGTTTCACATCCTCAACCTCGGCGAAGCCAACCGACGCAAGGATCTGAGCGCCTTCGCGGTGCCCACGGACGACGGCGGCGGGATCAAGGCCAGCGGCGCAACCCAGGCCTTCGAGGGCAAGCCGGCGCTGCGTCTCGACGAGGCCAAGGACGAGCTCGTCGACAGCTCCACCGGCACCGTCTACGTCGCGAAGAACGCGCGGTGGGAGCCGAAGAACGGCAACGGTTCTCCGCTGGCCGTCGGGTGGAAGGAGAACGTCGGTCTCAAGAACTACACGAGCCTGTTCACCAACCCGACGCTGCGCTCGGGCTTCCTCGGCATCTTCGCTTGGAACATCGCCTTCGCCGTGCTCTCGGTGCTCACGACGTTCGTGCTCGGCATGCTTCTCGCACTGCTGCTCAACGACCCGCGCATGAAGGGCAAGGCCATCTACCGCAGCCTGCTCATCCTGCCGTACGCCGTGCCCGTGTTCGTCTCGGCGCTCGTGTGGGCCTCGATGTTCAACCAGGAGTTCGGCCTCATCAACACGATGACGGGCCTCGACATCGACTGGATGGGTGACCCGTGGGCCGCGCGCGCCGCCATCCTGCTCGTCAACCTGTGGCTCGGCTTCCCCTACATGTTCGTCGTGTGCACGGGTGCGCTGCAGTCGTTGCCCGGTGACATCATGGAGGCCGCCCGCATCGACGGCGCCGGCCCGATCCGCACCCTGCGCTCGATCACGATGCCGCTGCTGCTCGTCGCCGTCGGCCCGCTGCTCATCGCATCGTTCGCCTTCAACTTCAACAACTTCGGCCTCATCTACCTCGTGACGAAGGGTGCTCCCTTCGTCGGCGGCGACACCCAGATCGGTTCCACGGACCTGCTCATCACGTACGCCTTCCGTCTCGCGATGGACGGCACGAGCCCGAACTTCGGCTTCGCCTCCGCGATCGCCGTCGTCATCTTCATCATCGTCGCGCTGCTGAGCTTCCCCGGCTTCCTGCGCAGCAAGGCCCTCGAGGAGGTCAACTGATGTCCGTCAGCCCCGTCAACGGGCCGGTCGCTCCCTTCGAGCCGATCGGTGACGCCGCCCGCACCGCCAACGAGGCCAAGGGCGCCCGCGCGAAGAAGCCGGTGGTTCGCGGAAGCTTCCGGGACGTGTGGTGGCGCCACGCCCTCGCGCTGCTGGCGCTCGCCTTCGCGCTGTTCCCGATCGTGTTCCTCATGTCGGCCGCATTCAACCCGGCCGGCACGCTGAGCTCGACGGGCCTGCTGCCGAGCGGCTTCTCGCTCGACAACTTCACGGCGCTGTTCACCGACGAGTCGCACCCGTTCGTCACGTGGTACAAGAACGCGCTCATCATCGCGTTCGTCGGGTCGACCCTGTGCGTCTTCATCGGCGCCTGTGCGGCCTTCGCGTTCTCGCGCCTGCGGTTCAAGGGCCGGCGTGCGATGCTGCTGGCCCTCCTGCTGCTGCAGATGTTCCCGGCACTGCTCGCCTTCGTCGGCCTCTACATCACCTTCACGAAGATCGGCGAGGTGCTGCCGCCGTTCGGCCTCAACACGCTGTGGGGCCTCATCCTCGTCTACATGGGCGGTGCGATGGGTTCCAACGTGTGGCTGCTCAAGGGCTACTTCGACACCGTGCCGAAGGAACTCGACGAGGCCGCGCACGTGGACGGTGCCTCACACGCCCGCGTCTTCTTCTCCCTGACGCTGCCGCTCGTGCGACCGATCCTCGTGACGGTCTTCATGGTGACGTTCGTGGGCCTGTTCGGTGAGTTCCTGCTCGCGAGCATCTTCCTCACCGACGTGTCGAAGCAGACGCTCGGCGTGGGTCTGTACGGCATGACCTTCGGTCAGCAGCGCAACGCCCTGTTCGGGCAGTTCGCTGCGGGCGCGCTCCTGTGCTCGCTGCCCATCATGGGCCTCTACCTCGCGTTCCAGAAGCAGCTCATCGGAGGACTCACCTCGGGCTCCGTCAAGTGAGTGTCCCGCCACCCGCCACTGCCGCCGGGCGCCTCACGGCCTCGGCGGCAGTGGCGTCTCCCGTCGAAGGTCGAGACACATCATTTCGGAGGGAGGCGCGAACTGTACGGTCGACGTACGCGTCGAGTTCTGGGGGAGACATGGCGAACGTGCATGGCGAGGGGGGCTCGCCGCTGCGACTGTTGGAGATCGCGGAGGCGGCTGGGGTGTCGCAGGCGACCGTGAGCCGAGTGCTCAACAACAAGTCGGGCGTCGCCGAGGCCACCCGACAGAGCGTCCTCACCGCGGTCGACGTGCTCGGGTACTCGCGCCCCTCGAACCTGCAGCGTGCGGGCACTGGGGCGATCGGCCTCGTCGTGCCCGAGCTCGACAACCCGATCTTTCCGGCCCTCGCTCAGGCCGTGACGACCCGACTCGCCGCGGAGGGGTACACGGCGGTTCTGTGCCCGACGAGCGCGGGCGGCGTGCAGGAGGACGAGTACCTCTCGATGCTGCTCGAGCGAGGCGTCGCGGGCATCGTCCAGGTGAGCGGGCGCCACGCCGACACCACGGCGTCCGTGGCGCGCCAGCGCGAGATGCTCGAGGCCGGTCTGCCGCTCGTGCTCATCAACGGACACCGCGAGGATCTGCCGGCGCCGTCGCTCTCGACCGACGACGGCGCGGCGATCCATCTCGCCGTCGAACACCTGCGTCGCCTCGGCCACGACCGCATCGGGTTGGCCGTCGGGCCGGCTCGCTACATTCCCTCGATCCGCAAGACGCAGGCCTTCCGTGAGATCGCGGCCGCCCAGACTTTCGAGGCGCTCGTCGAGCACACGTGGTTCACGCTGGAAGGCGGTGAACTGGCGACTCGTCGGCTCGTCGCGCGCGGGGTCAGCGCGATCATCTGCGGTTCGGACCTCATGGCGCTGGGTGCCATCCGAGCGGCACGCCTCGAGGGTCTCGACGTCCCCGGTGACCTGTCGGTCGTCGGCTACGACGGTTCGATGATGTGCGAACACACCGCACCGCCGCTGACGACGGTGCGCCAGAACGTCGCCGCACTGGCAGCGGGCGCCGTCGACATCCTCGTGCAGCAGATCAAGGGGCAGGCGAGCGAACACGACGAGGTGGTGTTCGCCCCCGAACTCGTCGTGCGCGCCTCGACAGGTCCGCACACGGGCGCCGTGAGGGTTCACTCGAGCACCTGACGCAGGGGGGGCGCCTGACGCACTTCGAGTCAGCTCAGACCGCATCACGCGAACCGGACTGCGCACACCCCCTGGCACGGCGTGACCACCCGGCTGACCTCTGCCCCCCGCGTGACCGGCACCCTCCTGCGCCACCTCCCCCACACAGCCACCAAGTTGCACCGGCTCTGCCACCTAGCCCTCCTAACCTCCTCCCCCACGGCCAGCCCGACCCGCCGCCAGCTGCGCACCCTGCAAGCGGCCCTCACCCACCTCCAGTCCCTGGGACTAGCAGAGTGCCAAGCCGACGGCCGGTGGCGCCGGACTGCTGCCTCGGTCCCTCGAGAGGTGCTGACGGCTGACCAACAGGCACAAGACAACCTGCGGTCCAGGATCGAAGCTGAGCGCGCAGCATGGCGTTCGCGGCGGTGCACCAGCTGGGACGCCGCACGGGCGGCGGCGACAAAGCGCGACAAGGTCAGGCAGCAGGCGTGGTGGGACAGTCTGTCTGGGGCTGAGCGGGAAGCACGGCAGCAGGCATGGTCGACGCGTTTCGCGTCCCTGCCCCTGGTCGAGCAGGACCGGATCCGGAATGAGCTTGCGGCGCGATCTCTGGCTGCGGGCAGGCACCCCGAGCAACGGCGTCGACAATGGCTTCGTGACACGCCTTCGCGGGTACTCGAGGAACGATCGGCCCGGCGTGCCGCGGAGTTTCGGCACCTGCCTGAACCTTTGCAGGCTGCGTACGTGGCGTCGTGGGCGGCTTACAGGGCTCGGTGGGGTGTTCAGCAGTCGCTGTCGCCTGGGCGTGCGACGTCGCGGACCGAACGGCAAGAGGATAACGAGTCAATCCTGACGGCAAAGTAGCCCTTTTGAGCGCACGGTCACCGGTTCCCGAAGGCGCGATTGGGGTCAGCTGGAACGGGACGCACGCTCTCGGCGGGTACCCACCGCTGCACGATCACCGGGTCGCCGGCGTCGGTTTCAACGACGATGACGACCATAGCGAGCCACTGCCACCCAACTTTCTTCCACGACACGGAACCCCGAGAGTTCACGGACACTGAAGGATCGTTAAGGAGAACACGGGTGGGTTCGCGACGGTTGTGGGTGAACCAACTTGGGAAGGCACGGAACCCGGCGAATCGTCGCGTTGTCGAAGAAGGTCAACTCTCGACAGACAGTGCGCTCTCTTCTTATGTCGTGCCATCTATGGTGACGGGCATGAGCACCTTCACGGGTTTCGAGGCAGTTTGGGCTGAGCGGCTGGGCAACTTGCGCAACGTCGTCCGCCAACATGTGATTGCCCATCAGCTGGCCGAACACCTCGGCACCGCGCGGACCGCGCTCGATGTCGGTTGCGGCCAAGGCACCCAAACGATCCAGCTCGCTCGGCGTGGGATGGCTGTGACCGGGGTGGATCCTTCGTCCGACCTGCTGGCCCAGATGACGACAGCCGCTGAGGCCGCAGGACAGCCAGTTCGAGCTGTCCAGGGCACGATCGACGACCTCGATGATGTAATCGACGACGAGCAGTTCGACCTCGTCTGCGCGCACGGGCTGTTGATGTACCTGCCTGACGCTGCTGCAGCGATCAAGACGTTGGCCGAACGGCTGGTCGACGGTGGCGTGCTGTCGTTCACCATTCGGAATGGCGATGCGCTGGCGTATCGTCCGGGGATCCGCGGTGAGTATCGCGCTGCCCTTGCAGCTTTCGAAGGCGGAGACCGCTACCGCAGCGAACTTGGCGTCGACGCGGCGGCGCACTCGCGCACCCAGATCGAACAGTGGTGCGTTCGCGCTGGCCTGGCGATCACGGCGTGGTACGGCGTGCGAGTCCTGACCGATGGGGTTCCCGCCGACACCACAGCCGGCGAGGTCGACCTGGATGCATGCCTGGCGGCCGAGGTCGAAGCTGGTCGCCGGGATCCCTACCGCGCCTTTGGCTCCCAACTGCACTTCCTCGCGACCAGGCGACCGCCACAGTGATGCGTCATCGACGGTGACGATCTGGCCGAGGAGGTGCAGTCGGCCGGTTTCACAGTGCGTAAGCGCGTTGAGCGCGACCCGATACCGAAGGCGGAGTATCCGGGTCGCCGCTGTTGTCTCCTGGCTGTCCGTAAGTGAACTGGCCGCTCCGGTGGGCGTGCGCGGGCGGCTACGTCAAGGGTGAGTTGGCTACACGCGTGACCGTCAGACCCGCGCTCCAGCGAATCCGTGCGTGGTGCTCGGTGGGAGTGTGTTGTTGTGCCAGCGCTGAAGGACGAAGCTCTCGTAGCCGGGGATGTCCGGTGGGAGGTTGCTGAGGTCATACCACTGCAAGCCGACGCATTTGTTGGGTTCGGAGATGTGGGGGTCGCCGGTCCAGCCGGTGGCAGTCCAGAACCAGTCGCCACGCGGACGCAAGGCGCCTCAGCGGGCGCTGAGGGCTGCAAGCAGTGTGTCCAACAGCGTCGGCATGACCTCGCACGTCTCGACGCGGTGGGTGGCGGCCGTATCGCCCTCACCCACCTTGACCGTGACGTGGCCCTCGGCTGCGTCGAGTGCCTCGAAGACCGTTTCGTCCGTGACGTCGTCACCGAAGTATGCGACGGCGTCCGCGCCCACCTTCTGGGCCAGTGCGGCCAGTGCGCTGCCCTTCGTCACGTCGAGCACCGACAGTTCTACGACCGACTTGCCGCGCATGGCCCGCACGCCGGGCACGTCCTCGGGCACGGCCAGCGCAGCGGCGGTGGCGCGAGCAGCTTCGGCGTCGTCCATGCCGCGCGTGTGCAGCACGACGCCGGCGGGCTTGTGCTCGACGCGCGCGTCGCCGAACCGCTCGACGACGGCCTCCAACGCGTGGGTGGCACCCTCGAGTGCCGCTTGCTCGGCCTCGCCCAGGCCGGAGGACGGCGTCGACGAGCCGTCGGTGAGCGGCTCGCTCGACTCGCCACCGTGGCTTCCGACGAGCACGATCCCGTCAGACGCCGCGAGCCCCGTCAGCTCGCCCAGCGTTGCGAGGTCGCGCCCCGAGACGACGGCCACGTCAACCTCGGGCAGCTCCGCCAGCGCGCGTAATGCTTCGACGGTGCCCGGCTGCGGGCGCGAACTCATCGGGTCGAGGACGAGGGGGGCGAGCACGCCGTCGAAGTCCGAGGCCACGAGCACTCGAGGCTCTCGCGCGAAGTGCTCGATCGCCGCGCGCAGGTCGGCGGGCAGCCCGGCGTCGGACCGCTGATCCTTGATCGGGGGCGTCGACTCGCTCACGAGTTGTCGCTCTCGTCCTCGGGCCGCGCTGGTGCGGCCTCGAGAGCCGCGAGGTAGTGCTTGGCCCACTCCTGCACCGTGGCGGTGGACACGGTCGAACGCAACGCGTCCATGCGGCGCTCGCGGTCCTCCTCCGTCGCCGTGATGGCCCGCATGATGACCTGCTTGAGGCCGGCCAGATCGTGCGGGTTGCACGTGTAGGCCTCGCTCAGTTCGGTTGCCGCGCCGGTGAACTCCGAGAGCACGAGTGCGCCGTCGGCGGGGCAGCACGTGACGTACTCCTTCGCGACGAGGTTCATGCCGTCGCGCAGCGGCGTGACGAGCATGACGTCGGCAGCGGCGAACATCGCGGCCATCTCGGCGCGGTCGAACGACTGGTGCATGTAGGTGAGCGCCGTGGCGCCGATGCTCGAGAAGTCACCGTTGATGCGCCCGACGGTGAGTTCGACCTGATCGCGCAGATCCATGTACGCCTTGACCCGCTCACGGCTCGGCGTCGCGACTTGGATGAGCTTGTGACGCTTCGGGTCGAGCTGACCGTCGGCGAGCAGCTCGCCGAAGGCCTTGAGGCGATGACGGATGCCCTTCGTGTAGTCGAGGCGGTCGACGCCGAGCAGGATCTTGTCCGGGTTGCCGAGCTGTTCGCGGATCTCGCGGGCGCGTGCCTGCACCTCGTCGCTCTCGAGCACCTCGCGCAGGCCCGCGGTGTCGATCGAGATCGGCACCGCCGTGGCGCGCACCGCACGGTCACCGAGGTCGACGACGCCACCGGTGACCTCGAGCTCGAGGTACTGACGCACGGCGCGCAGGAAGTTGCCCGCGTCCTCGGTGCGCTGGAACCCGAGGAAGTCGGCACCGAGCAGGCCCTCGAGGATCTCCGCGCGCCCCGGCAGCTGCGCGAACAGTTCGACGGCGGGGAAGGGGATGTGGTTGAACCACCCGATGCGCAGGTCGGGGCGCAGCTCACGCAGCATCTGCGGCACGAGCTGGAGCTGGTAGTCGTGCACCCACACGGTGGCGCCTTCGGCGGCCACGTCGGCGCACGCCTGGGCGAAGCGCTTGTTCACCGTGCGGTAGGCCGAACGCCAGCTCCGCTTGAACGTCGGCGTGACGATGACGTCGTGGTAGACGGGCCACAGCGTGTCGTTGCTGTGCCCTTCGTAGTACTCGGCGATCTCCTGCTCCGACAGCGGCACGGGGTGCAGGTGCATGCCGGCGTCGTCGAAGGGCTCCGGAGCCTCGCCTGGGTCACCCGCCCAGCCGACCCAGGCGCCTTCACGCCCGCGCATCACGGCGTCCATGGCGGTGACGAGACCGCCCGGCGAACGGCGCCACTCCTCGTTTCCGTCCTCGCCGGTGACGCGGTCGACGGGTAGGCGGTTGGCGGCGACGACGAAGTCGTACGTGTGGCTCATCGGATTGCTGGCTCCCCGTGTTCGCTGGTGCTCGCCCGGCGACGAACTCCCGCTCGATCACCGGTGATTCGAGGTTATCGCGCCTCGGTGACGAACGGGTTGCCACCGCGTGACACGGGCACGCCGATACAGCGGAAGTTCAAGGAGGCGCCCTACGGTGGGGTCATGACGCCTCTCGACAACGCTGGTGACGCCCGACGCGGCGGGCACCGTCTGCCCCGTCCGCGCCGCGCCGAAGCCGACGAGTCGACCCAGCGCACCACGTGGGGAGCAGCAGCGGATGGCGACGCCACGCGGGCGGCGCCGCCGCGCGATCGTGACGACGAGGCCACCCACGTCAGTTCACGCCGCCCGGAGGGGAACGACCGGATGGTGGGGCGCTTCGAGCTCGCGGAGAAGATCGGTGAGGGCGGCATGGGCGTCGTGTACCGAGCGATCGACACCGCCGACCCGCGTCGTCGTGAGGTCGCCGTCAAGGTTCTTCGCCCGCACATCGCCTACGACCCCGATGCGCGCACGCGTCTCGCGCGCGAGGTCGACACGCTCGAGCGCGTCCACCACCCCAACGTCGCTGCCGTCATCACCGCCGATCCGCACGGCGAGCGTCCCTACATCGCCACCGAGTACGTACCCGGTGACCCCCTCGACAAGGTGGTCGACGAGCGCGGTCCCCTGGGCGCGGAGGAGATGGCCGACCTCGGGCGCAGCCTCGCCGACGCCATTCGCGCCATCCACGCCGCAGGTGTCGTCCACCGCGACCTCAAGCCGAGCAACGTGCTCATGGTGGGTCGACGCCCCGTGCTCATCGACTTCGGCATCGCGCACATCGCCGACGATGCGCGCCTCACCTCGACCGGCCTCGTCATGGGTACCCCCGGCTACCTCTCGCCGGAGCTCGTCGAGGGCGCCCCGGTCTCCACGTCCACGGACTGGTGGGGGTGGGCGGCAACGCTCGCCTTCGCCGCCCAGGGGGAGCCGCCCTTCGGGCGCGGGCCGATGCCGGCCGTCCTCGACCGCGTGACGCGGGGGCAGGCCAACCTCATCGGCGTCGACGCGCGTCTTAGGCCGCTGCTCGCGGCCGCACTCAGCCCCGTGCCGGGGGAGCGACCCTCGGCCGGCCAGGTCGTCGACCAGATGGAGCGCTACGCCCGCGGCGAACCGACGACCGTGGTTCCTGTGCGCGAGCCCGCAGCCCCGGCGCCCGCCGCCCCAGGCCCGGCCGCCACCTCCGTCATGCCGGTCGTCGACGCTACCCGTGTCGCTCCCGTGAGCGAGCGCCCCGTCGCATCGCGACCGCAGCAGTTGGCGTACGACGGCCCGACGCAGCGTTCGGGCGGGGCGCCCCAGGCGGCGCCTGCCTACGGCCAGTTCGGTCAGTCGCGTGGCGCGAACGGGCAGCCGCAACCGGCGCGGGCCGTGCCGCCGCAGCAGGGCCCGTACGGCGGCGCGCCGCAGAACGGTGCGCGCCCCTACCGCCCGGGTTCGGCGGTCAAGGCGCAGAGCCGCCCCGGCGAGCACGATCCGCGGATCAACCTGCCACACCGCTCGGGCACGCTGCAGGCGATGTTCCTGCTCTGGGTCGGCCTCACGGCGCTCGTGCCCGTCGTCGGACTCGTCCTGCTCATCGTGTGGAACGTCGCGGCGCGTTTCAGCGACTCGACGATCACGCAGACGGTCCTTCGCCGCTACGAGGCCGGGCGACGAAAGAGCGACGGCGCCGTCGCCGTGGCCAGTTCGCCGTGGCACCTGCTGCGCGCTCTCGTCTCGACGCTCGCGGCCCTCGTGCTCCCCGCACTCGTCTTCGCGTGCGTCGGTTCGCTCGTGGCCATCGGCTGGGCCATGGTGCGCGGTGACGGCGTCGCACGGGCGTGGTGGGCACTGCCCATCGTCGCGGGGACCGTGGCGGGTCAGTGGACGATGTGGCGCGGCGCCGGGTCCGTCGGCTATCGCCGGGGTTCACGTTCGGTCGTGCGGGCGCTCGTCCCGGAGTCGGCCGGCAGGATCGTGGCGCCCGCGCTCGCCGGTCTCGGCCTGTTCATGCTCGTCGGCTCGTTCATGCAAGGCGGCGACATCTCCTGGGTTCCGCTCACCGGCGGCATCACCGATCCGCTCGCGGAGTACCTGCCGGCGTCCGGCCTCGGCAACTGATCCGTTGACGCTTCGGGCCCCGTTCCACAGCCCACCCACAGCGCGGGCCCACGGTCGGTCGAGGCCCACGAACTATTCTTCGAGGCATGGCGCAGTACGGACGGGATCAGTCGAGCACGGGGCCCAACCCCTCGAGTGACTCGTCCAGCACGCCGACCCCGGGGTTGCCGCCACGGATGCGCTTCCTGCGCAGCGAGCCGGTCACCGAGCCGCTGCCCATCGCCGACGCGCTCAAGCGCACGCCCTATCGCGACCCGAACGTCATGGGCGGGCCGGACGACGACACCGAGCAGCAGAAGGCGCTCGACATCGCCGCCCGTGTGGGCGAGTTGCTTCTCCGCTGTGGCGCGAGCACGCGTGACGTCGAGGCGAGCGTCGTCGCCGTCGCGGCGTCCGCGGGCCTGCGCCGCCTCGAGGTCGACATCACGAACCAGTCCTTGTTGTTGCAGAGCCCGTCGACGAACGGCCGTCAGCCCCTCACGATGTTGCGTGTCGTGCGCTCCTCGACGCGCGACTTCTCTCGGCTCATGGCCGTGCACCAGTTCGTCGAGTCGCTCGTGTCCGGTGGCCTGGATCTCGACGAGGCGACGAAGGAACTGAAGCGCATCCAGAGGATGCCGCGCCTCTACCCGCGGTGGGTCGTCTCGGTAGCCTTCGGTGGTCTCGCGGCATCCGTCGCGACGATCCTCGGCGGCGGGTGGATGGCCGTCGTCGTCGCCTTGGTCTCGGCCGTGCTCGTCGACCGCGTGGGCCGCCGCCTGAGCAACGCCGGCGTTCCCGCGTTCTACGGCGCCGCCGCCGGCGGTCTCATCTCGACGGCGCTCGCGTGGTTCGCGTACATGTCGCACCAAAGCCGCGTCGTGGGGGAGTTCGTCGCCCACAACCTGCCCGGCACGATGTCGACGGCCGACTTCGCGTACGCGATCTCCGGCGGCATCGTGGCGCTCCTGCCCGGTCGTCAGATGGCGTCCGCGGTCGAGGACGCGGTGACGGGTTATCCCGTGACGGCGTCGGGGCGTGTGCTCACCGTCATCCTCGACTGCGCGGGCATCACGGTCGGTGTCGGTGCCGGCCTGGCGCTGACACTGAACCTCGACCGGGCGCTCGACCTCAGCCTCCAATCGCCCGGCTCCCTGCGCTTCGACATGCCGCCCACGGCCCTGCTCCTGCAGGTGGCGTGCGGTGCCATCGGTGCGGCGTGTGCCGCCGTCACGATGCGCTCCCGCGTGCGGATGCTCCTGCCGACAGCTGCGGCGGGAGCCCTCGGCGTCGTCGGGGTTGCGCTGTTGACGCGTTATGTCGGGATCGGGGCGACGACGGCCACGGCGGTCGCTGCCGTCAGCGTCGGGTTCTCCGCGCGGCTCGTGGCGCTGCGCCTCGGTGCGCCCGCCCTCGTCATCGTCATGCCGGCGGTCTCGCCGCTGCTGCCGGGCCTGCGGATCTTCCGGGGCATGTACGAGTCGGTCTCCGGGTCGGTCATCGGCGCCACCAAGGTGGCCCAGTCCGGCGTGGGTGTGACGACGATGCTCGGCGCCGTCGGAGTGGCCCTCGCGATCAGCACCGGACTGGTGCTCGGCGACGTGCTCTCGGCCCCGCTCGACAAGCCGCTGGTACGCCGTCGACGAGCCCGCCGGCGCTGACATCACCGATTTTGTGTGATCTGCATCACATTTCAGGCCCGAAAGGCCTGATCTGTCAAGAAGTTACCGCGACCTGATTGTTACGCAGGTCTCTCGTCCCGTAACGTTCCCTTCGCTGTGCACGATGTATTTCTCGTGTCGTCACGGCGACATGAGAACTCAACACAACCACTTATTCAGTGGGCGGTGCACACGCCAAACCTCGTCTGGCACCGCCGTTTCACCCGCAGATCGCGGGCTGAAGACGAGGGTGGGGGACCCACTTCCGACGCTCGCCGCACGGTGAGCGTCTCGGGGTGAAGCCGGTCCTCGCCGGCCGGGCACCTGACTGCCCGAACCCGACAGCTCACCTCACAGGCGTACGTCAGGAAAGGACACTCTCCATGGGTTACACCCCCAAGCACGTCGCTGCTTCCGAAAGCACCACCGGCCGCAAGGTCGCCGGCGTGGCTCTCGCCGGTGCCGCCACCGTCGGTGCCGGTCTCACCCAGGCCTCCTCGGCCTCCGCCGCCTCGGTCTGGGACCGCGTCGCTCACTGTGAGTCGACGGGCAACTGGCACATCAACACGGGTAACGGCTTCTACGGCGGCCTCCAGTTCACGCAGCAGACGTGGCGTGGCTTCGGCGGCGGTCAGTACGCCTCGTCCGCTCACCTCGCCACACGCGAGCAGCAGATTGCGATCGCCCAGAAGGTACTGCGCGTGCAGGGCCCCGGCGCATGGCCGGTCTGCTCGGTTCGCGCCGGTCTGACCCGCGCCAACGGTGGCGCTGCTGCCGCTGCCCCGGTTTCGCGCGCCGCCGCCCGTCCGGCCGTGAAGTACTCGGCCCCGGCCGCGTCGCAGGGCGGCAAGCTCGCCGTCGACGGTGTTCTCGGCCCGCGCACGGCCCGTGAGCTCCAGGCCTGGGTCGGCACGTTCCGCGACGGTGTCGTCGGCGTCCAGACGAAGAAGGCCCTGCAGCGCAAGGTCGGCGTGTATGCCGACGGCATCGTCGGCCCGCGCACCGTTGCTGCGCTCCAGACGAAGGTCGGCATCTCGCGCGACGGCGCCAGCTACCTCAACGCCCGCACGGTTCGCGCTCTGCAGGCTTACCTGAACAACCACTGATCGGTTGATCCAGGGCTGACGGGCCCCGCCGCTTTCGAGCGGCGGGGCCTGTCGGCGTTTCCTGATGCAGATCTGTCGATCTGGCCGCGATGTTTCGTCACCGGGACCACCGAATTGCACTGGAGAGCGGGCCTGGTCGTGGCCTGGCGGGCGGGCCCCGTGCAGGTTCGGTAGGATCGCGTGGTCGCCCGGCACGGGCGGCGTGCTGGAGTGGCGCAATTGGTAGCGCACCTGTCTTGTAAACAGGTGGTTGTGGGTTCGAGTCCCATCTCCAGCTCTGTGAATTCCGCTCGCAGTGTGCCCATCGGTGTGCCCATGTCCGCGAGATCCTCCGGGTGACGCGTGCCTTCTGGTGAGCTGGGGGCGTCAAGGCACGGTTCAGACTCGTTTCCTACGATGTCGTCATGAACCTCAAGCCCGCAGCAGACGTCCAGACCGCACCCCTCGCAGCGCTCGGCCTCCTCGGGGGCTACGTCACCGCCCGCGAGACGCAGATCCGCCCGCTCGGTGGCGTGGTCCTCGCCCTCGCCGGTGCTTACGCCGGACGCACCTGGGTCGCCAAGGCCGGTGCCGCCAAGGCCGCCGCCCTCGGCGCCGTGTACCTCGGCGGTTTCGGTGCGTCCCACCCCCTCGCCAAGAAGGTTGGCGCCTGGCCGTCCGTCCTCGGTGTTGCGGCGGCCTCCGCCGCTGCGTCGTACGCCCTCGTCGACCGCAGCTGATACCCGTGCGCACGCGCCGCCCGCACCGTCTGTTGACGCGATGCGGGCGGCTCGTCGTGACCCTGCCCGATAGACTCGGGCGATCCGTTCTCCGGCACGAGGAGGTGCCCACGTGAGTGCCGAGCGCCCCTCGTCGGAGGCATCCGCCTCCCCCCGCGAGCGCATCGGGGCCTCGGACGACGAACTGCTCGGCGAGGACACCGCCGCACCGCCACGCTGGGTGCGCAACCTCGCGAAGCCCGTCGGTGGGCGTCCTGCGCTGCTGCTCGAGCTGTTCATCTTCTGGATGTTCTTCCAGTACTTCAGCTACGCGCAGGAGCACATCCGCGGAGGCCCGATCGAGTCCGTGCGCCACGCGCACGAACTGTTCGATCTGGAGAAGACGCTCCACATCGACGTCGAACTCTGGCTCAACGCCGGCCTCGCCGCCGTGCCGCCGCTCGCCATCGCCGCGGGCTACTACTACGGCATGGTGCTCGCCACCGTGCCCATCACCCTGGCGCTCGTCTGGTGGTTCAACCCCCAGGGCTTCCGAAGACTGCGCAGACTTCTCATCGCGACGACGCTGCCCAGCCTGCTCGTCTTCTGGCTCCTGCCCATGGCGCCGCCGCGCTTCGCGGTGCCCGGCGTCGTCGACATCAACGCCGTCTACAACATCCTCGGGGGAGCGCTCGCGCGCGACCCGTCACGCTCGGCCAACCTCTACGCGGCCATGCCCAGCCTGCACTGCGCGTGGTCGACCTGGGTGGCCTACGCGCTGTGGGAGACGTGGCGTCACACCCGTCCGACGTGGGCGCGCCTCGCGTGGCTGTTCCCCGCCATGACCTACTGGAACGTCATGGCCACGGGCAACCACTTCGTGCTCGATATCGTCGGCGGCGTCGCGCTGTTCCTCATCGCCCTCGTCATCGTCCGGGTGGTCAAGGGCGCCGAGGAGCGGATCTGGCGCGACGACGCCGACAGTCGGGTTGGTGTCGTTGCGCCAGCAGTCACAGCTGACGCCGGCGTCGCTACTTCGGGGGCATCCGCAGAGCCCCGTCGAGGCGGATGACCTCGCCGTTGAGCAGCCCGTTATCGACGATGTGGGCCACGAGCGAGGCGTACTCGTCCGGGCGGCCCAGACGCGACGGGTGCGGCACGGCCTGACCGAGCACCTCGCGCGCGGCCTCCGGCAGCCCGGCGAGCATCGGCGTCTCCATCGTGCCGGGCGCGATCGTCATGACGCGCACACCGAGGCCGGCGAGGTCGCGCGCGGCCGGCAGCGTGAGGCCGACGACGCCGCCCTTGCTCGAGGCGTAGGCCGCCTGGCCGATCTGGCCGTCGTAGGCGGCGGCGCTCGCCGTCATGACGACGACGCCGCGGTCGCCGTCGACCGGCTCGTTCTTCGCCATCGCCTCGGCGGAGAGGCGAAGCACGTTGAACGTGCCGACGAGGTTGATGTCGATGACCGTCTTGTACTGCTCGAGTGCGTGCACGCCCTTGCGGCCCAGGATGCGGCCCGGCGTGGCCACGCCGGCGCAGGCCACGGTGATGCGCAGTTCACCGAGCTCGGTGGCGGCGGTGACGGCGGCCTGAACCTGAGCCTCGTCGCGCACGTCGGTGGCGACGAAGCGGACGCGCTCGCCCAACTCTGCGGCGAGTGCTTCGCCCTTCGACGAGGGCAGGTCGACGATGACGACGCCCGCTCCGGCGTCGTGCAGGCGGCGGGCGGTGGCCTCCCCGAGGCCCGAGCCGCCACCGGTGACGAGGGCGACGGTGTTCTGCGTGATGTTCATGCCTCGAACCCTATCGACTGGCGAAGCGGCTTTGTGGGCTGCGTCACGCCCGCCCGAACCTCAGTGGTAGAGGGTCACCTCGGTGGCCTTCACCGTGGCGTGGACGGGTACTCCGGGTGCGAGTGAGAGGTCGGCGACGGCGTCGAGCGTCACGTCCGCGACGAGGTCCGCGTCCCCCGTGAGGTGCACGCGCGCCGAGGTGCCGGTGTGCTCGATCTGCGCGACGCGCACCGCCCACGTGTTGCGCGGGGAACCCTCGGGACGGCTCGGCCACAGAGACACGGAGCTCGGTGCGAATGCGGCGAGGTGCTCAAGATCGCCTGCCGGGGGGTGCTCGCCCCCGGCGGCCGTGATGCGTGCACCGTCAGCGGTGACGAGCGCCGCGCCGTCGACGACGCGCCCACGCCACAGGTTGAGCCCCACGAGGCGCGCAGCGAACGGGCTGCGCGGACGGCGCACGACCTCGCTCGGCGTGCCGCCGTCGCTGAGGTGACCGCCGTCGAGGAAGACGAGGCGATCGGCGAGGGTGAGCGCTTCGACGGCGTCGTGCGTGACGAGAAGGGTCACGACTTCCTGTTGGTCGCGCAGGCGCTCGCCGAGGAGCGCCCGTAGGTCGTCGCGGCCCCGTGCGTCGATGGCGGACAGCGGTTCGTCGAGCAGGAGGACGCTCGGGTCGAGCGCCAGAGCACGCGCGAGCGCGACTCGCTGGGCTTGGCCGGAGGAGAGTGCGTCCGGACGTCGCCCGGCGAGGTCAGCGGCAAGGCCGACGCGGCTGAGTTCTTCACGCGCTCTCGCTCGCGCAGCCTCTTTCGAGGCCCAGCGGGCCCGCAGCCCGAACGCGACGTTGTCGAGGGCGCTGAGGTGGGGGAACAGGTCACCGCGAGCCGTCATCATCCCGACGCGGCGGGCGCGTGGCGGAAGGTGCCGTGCGCCGTCGTCCCAACGCTCGCCGCCGACGTGGAGGGCGCCCTCGGCGAGGGGCGTGAGTCCGGCGAGCACCTCGAGCAGCGTCGTCTTGCCGCTGCCGTTCGGCCCGAGAACACCGATGACCTCACCGGGTGCGGCGTCGAGCGCAGCGTGGAGGACGAAGTTGCCGCGACGGGTGGTGCCGGCAAGCGAGAGGCCGGTCATCGGCGCTCACCTCCCGCGCCCACCCAGTGACCCCGCAGCAGGGCGAGCAGGACAACGCAGAGGGCGAGCATGAGCGCCGCGAGCGCCGTCGCGGCGTCCTGGCTGATGTCGAGGGCTTGGTAGACGGCGAGCGGCCCCGTCTGAGTGCGCCCGGGGTAACTGCCCGCAAACGTGATCGTGGCCCCGAACTCGCCGAACGCGCGCGCCCACGCGAGCGTCAGTCCGGCGAGGAGGCCGGGCAGCGTCATCGGCACGAGGACGTGGCGCAGCGTGAACCAGCGGGAGGCGCCGAGCACTTCGGCGGTGCGGCTCCAGCGCGCGTCGAGGCCGCGGAACGCGCCCTCGGCGGCGAGGACGAAGAACGGCATCGCGACGAACGTTTCCGCCATGACGACGCGGACCCACGAATAGGGCACCGGCTCGCCCGTCACAGCCGTCACGGCGCGCCCGAGCAGCCCCGAGCGCCCCCACGCATCGAGCAAGGCAACGCCCGCGACGACCGGCGGCAACACGAGGGGCACGGTGACGACGGCCCGCGTCCAGGCGGCGGCGCGGCCACGCAGGCGGGAGAGCCACCAGGCGAGCGGAGTGCCGAAGAAGGCAGCGAGCAGCGCCGACGTCACGGTGGTGCGTAGCGAAAGCCACAAAGCCTCGCGGGCACCGGCAGTCGTGAGGTCGTCGAGGAGGCTGCCCCAGCGCACCTGCGTGAGCAGCGCGACGAGGGGGAGGACGATGAAGAGCAGAGCGACGACGGCGAGTGTCACGAGCACGATCCCGCCGCGGTCACCCGTGCCTGCGCTCCTGCGTGCAGGCGGGGGAGCGCTTGCCGTCTCGTCGCTCATCGTCGTCAGCCGGGCAGGCCGAAGCCGTTGCCCTGCAGGACTCGTCGACCTTCGTCGCTGCGCACGAACTGCGCGAAACCCTTCGCGTCGGCAGTGTCGCTCCACGCCGTGATCGGCAGTGTCGTCGTGACGTTCGAGGCCGTCGGTACCTCGACGCCGCTCACCTTCGAGCGTGCGCTCGAGGCGTCGGTGGCGTACACGAGCGCCGCCTCTGCGTCACCGGCGACGACCTTGGCGAGCGTTGCCTTGACGTCCTTCTCGTAGCTGACGATGTGTGGCGCGACCTTCGCCTTGGTGAGGGCCTTGTGGGCAGCGCGCCCGCACGGCACCTCCTTGGCGCACAGAACGGTGTCGACCTTCGCGAGGTCGGCGAGACCCGTGACGTGCGCTGGGTTCCCGCGGGGCGTGACGATCTCGAGGCGGTTCGTGGCGAACGGCGTCCACGCCTTGCCCTCGGCCAGATCCTTCGGCAGCTTCTTCGGTGCCTCGGTGTCGGCGAGAGCCACCACGTCGGCCGGGGCGTCGTGGGAGAGCTGGGTGACGATCGTCGAACTGGCCGCGAAGCTCACCTCGACGTGGGTGCCGGGGTGGGCCTTCTCGTAGGCGCGCGCCAACGTCGTGAACGACTCCGTGAGCGACGCGGCGGCAAGCACCGTGACGGTCTTGTCGTCGCCCTCCGACGCACGGCAGCCGCCGGCACCCATGGCGAGCGCTGCTGCAACCGGCACACTCATGAGGCGCCATGCCCGTGCCGTCACGCCTCGTCGTCGACCATCAACGAGCGGGCCGTCAGAAGATCCACGGGCGTGAGTTCGGGACGCTTCGGGAGGCGACCGTCACCGGAACTCGTGCCCTTGATACGACGTTCCACCCACGGCGCGAGGTACTGACGCGCCCACTCGGCGTCCTCGGCGACGCGCTGGCGCACCGGCTTCGGAGCCTGCGCCGGCAGGTGGGCGAGCCACTCGCCGGTCGTCGGAAGCCCGAGCGTCCATGCCGCCTGCTGCGCGACGCGCTTGTGGCCTTCGGCGGAAAGGTGCAGACGGTCGACGGACCACATGCGCGGATCGCGCAGGGGGGTCATCGACCACAGATCGAGCACGTAGCAGTCGTGCCGCTGCGCGATACCCCACAGGTTCGCAAGGTGCCACGTGATGCGCGGGCGCAGGCGCGTCATGATCTTCGACGCGGCGGGGTTGACGAGCGTCGCCAGCAGGACGTCGGAGCCGGCCTCCTTGAGGCGGACGACGGCGTCCTCGATGCCGGCCGCGAGATCGTCGAGGTTGACCGACGGGCGCATGATGTCGTTGCCGCCACCCACCATGCTCACGAGGTCGGGCTTCATCGCGAGGGCCGCGTCGAGCTGGGGGCCGATGACGTCCGCGAGTAGTCTGCCGCGCACCGCGAGATTGGCGTACTCGAGCTTCGCGCCCCGCTCCTCCTGCTGCATCGCGATGTCGACGGCGAGGCGATCAGCCCACCCGAGGTAGGCGTCGTCCTCGCGGGGGTCGTGGTCGCTCATGCCCTCGGTGAAGGAGTCACCGATGGCGACGTACCGGTGCCAGAGCAGACCGTGGTGCGTCTGTTCGGATGCCTGAGCCCCGGGCGCGGGGAGGTCGTTCGTCATGCAATACGCCAATCGATCGTGTGGGTTCCGAGCTGCTCCAACAGCTCGTTCGTGCGGCTGAAGGGCTTGCTGCCGAAGAAGCCGCTGCGCGCGGAAAGCGGTGAGGGATGCGCGGATTCGACGGTCGGGGTGTCGCCGAGGTGCGGGGCGAGTGAGCGGGCGTCGCGACCCCAGAGAATGGCGACGAGGGGCTGCTTGCGCTCGACGAGCGCCGTGATGGCCTGCGCCGTGACGTTCTCCCAGCCGTGACCGCGGTGGCTTGCGGGCTTGCCGGGCTGAACGGTGAGGCAGCGGTTGAGCAGGAGCACGCCCTGGTCGGTCCACGCGCTCAGGTCACCGTGTTCCGGCGGCTCGATGCCGAGGTCGTCCTTGAGTTCCGCGTAGATGTTCTGCAGGCTGCGCGGGATCGGGCGGACGTGCGCATCGACGGCGAAGCTGAGCCCGATCGGGTGCCCCGGCGTCGGGTACGGGTCCTGGCCGACGATGAGGACGCGCACGTCCTCGAACGGCTGGGTGAACGCTCGCAGGACGTTCTCGCCCGCCGGCAGGTACCCGCGCCCGGCGGCCACTTCGTCGCGCAGGAACTGCCCGGCAGTGGCGATGTGGTCGGCGACCGGCGCGAGGGGTTCCACCCAGCTGGGATGTACGAGTTCGTCATACGGCTGCGGCATGCCGCCAAATCTATCGCGAGTCGATTCACCGCGCGGCGTGCTCCGAACGGGCCGGAGGCTCGAGCGTCTTGCACGTGGATGGTCGGTTTGGGTGAAGATGCGCGCGACGTCGGCGTCATCTTCAGCCAAACCCGCCATCCACGCGCCTTTGTCCTGGCCCTCGTGTTCGGGCGGGCAGGAGGCGACGATCTACCCTGGTCGCATGCCCGTCATCGAGACCCCTGCAGGTGCCCGCGTCCCCGGTGACGACGAGGCGCCCGGGCTGAGTGAACGAGACCGCGCCATGCTCGCCTTCGAGCGCGAGTGGTGGAAGCTGCCCGGCGCCAAGGAAGCCGCCATCAAGGAGCGCTTCGGCATGAGCGCGACGCAGTACTACCAGCAACTCAACGCCCTCGCCGACACGGCCGAGGCGCTCGCGGCCGACCCTCTGCTCGTCAAGCGCATCCAGCGCCGTCGCGCCTCACGCCGTCGCACGAGCTGAGCGCCCACCCCGACGTGCGTCTGCCGCTGTGAGCGAACACGGCGGTCGCAGCCCCGTCGCCGTTTGCACTCGCAGGGGGCGAGTGCTAATCATGGCCTTAGCACTCTGAACATGAGAGTGACAAAGACCTGACTGCATGAGTGAGGGTTCGGGGCTCGCGCGACATGACCGCGCGAACGATCGGGCTCGTCCGTCGCGGGCGCTGGTGCGGTCACTACGTACGTCACGTGGAGGAGCCACGCACATGGCCAAGACCATTGCTTTCGACGAGGAGGCCCGTCGCGGCCTCGAGCGCGGCATGAACACCCTTGCCGACGCGGTGAAGGTGACGCTCGGCCCCAAGGGCCGCAACGTCGTCCTCGAGAAGAAGTGGGGCGCACCCACGATCACCAACGACGGTGTCTCCATCGCCAAGGAGATCGAGCTCGACGACCCGTACGAGAAGATCGGCGCGGAGCTCGTCAAGGAGGTCGCCAAGAAGACCGACGACGTCGCCGGTGACGGCACGACGACGGCCACCGTCCTCGCGCAGGCCATGGTGAAGGAGGGCCTGCGCAACGTTGCGGCCGGCGCCAACCCGATGGCGCTCAAGCGCGGCATCCAGCAGGCCGTCGACGCCGTGAGCAAGCAGCTGCTCGACCACGCCAAGGAGATCGAGACGAAGGAGCAGATCGCTGCTACCGCGTCCATCTCCGCCGCTGACCCGCAGATCGGTGAGCTCATCGCCGAGGCCATGGACAAGGTCGGCAAGGAAGGCGTCATCACCGTCGAGGAGTCGAACACGTTCGGCCTCGACCTCGAGCTCACCGAGGGTATGCGCTTCGACAAGGGCTACATCTCGGGTTACTTCGTCACCGACACCGAGCGTATGGAGGCCGTCCTCGACGACCCGTACATCCTCGTCGTCAACTCGAAGATCTCGAACATCAAGGACCTGCTGCCGGTTCTCGAGAAGGTCATGCAGTCGGGCAAGCCCCTCATGATCATCGCCGAGGACGTCGAGGGCGAGGCCCTGTCGACGCTCGTGGTCAACAAGATCCGCGGCACGTTCAAGGCCGTTGCCGTCAAGGCTCCGGGCTTCGGTGACCGCCGCAAGGCCATGCTCGGCGACATCGCCATCCTCACGGGCGGCCAGGTCATCTCCGAGGAGGTCGGCCTCAAGCTCGAGACCACCGAGCTCGACATGCTCGGCCGCGCCCGCAAGGTCGTCGTCACGAAGGACGAGACGACGATCGTCGAGGGCGCCGGCGACGACGAGCAGATCAAGGGCCGTGTTGCTCAGATCCGCGCCGAGATCGAGAACTCCGACTCCGACTACGACCGCGAGAAGCTCCAGGAGCGCCTCGCGAAGCTGGCCGGTGGCGTCGCCGTCATCAAGGCCGGTGCCGCGACGGAGGTTGAGCTCAAGGAGCGTAAGCACCGCATCGAGGACGCCGTTCGCAACGCGAAGGCCGCCGTCGAGGAGGGCATCGTCGCCGGTGGTGGCGTCGCGCTCATCCAGGCCACGAAGGACGCCGAGTCGGCCTTCGCCGGTCTCGAGGGTGACGAGGCCACGGGTGCGAACATCGTGCGCGTCGCCGCTGAGGCTCCGCTCAAGCAGATCTCGCTCAACGCGGGTCTCGAGCCGGGCGTCATCGTCGAGAAGGTGCGCGGTCTGACGCCGGGCCACGGTCTCAACGCCGCCACGGGCGAGTACGTCGACATGATCTCCTCGGGCATCATCGACCCCGCCAAGGTGACGCGTTCGGCTCTGGAGAACGCTGCGTCCATCGCGGCGCTGTTCCTCACGACCGAGGCCGTCATCGCCGACAAGCCCGAGAAGAACGCCGGCGGCGACGCTGCGGGTGCGGGTATGGACGGCATGGGTGGCATGGGCTTCTGACGAAGCGCGCATGCGTAGGTTGAGGGTCGTCCGAGCGAATGCGAGGGCGGCCCTCGGCCGTAGCGGAGTGCGAGGAAGAAGCCCAGATAGACATGGGCTTCTGACCCTGGGAGGCGAAGCTTGGGGCTCGGCGAGCGAAGCGAGCTCAGCCCCGGCAGGTGTCAGAAGCCCGAGAAGGAATGGCTTCTGACACCTGCCGGGCTCATCTCTGACGAAGCGGGCGATCACCTTCGGGTGGTCGCCCGCTTCGCTGTGCGCGTCGACCGGCGTGGTGGCGGCACAGTGACGCGTGCCTCACAGCCTATGTGCGACGTCGTCGCACCAGGGCGTTAGGGTAGGCCTGCGCCTCGGCGCTGGGGATTCTGGATCACAAGGAGTACGCACATGGTTCGCACGGCGAACAGGACGACCATCGCTGCGGCTGCGGCCGCGCTCGGAGTGGCTCTGGCGGGGTGCTCGGCGCCCGGGGGCTCCGACGGTGACAAGGCGTCGTCGTCGACGAACCAGATCACGCTGGCAGATGCCGAGCCGGTCGGTCAGTACTACCCGGTAGCCGGTTACGGCGCGACGGGCGTTTCACCTGTGTTCGAGGGTCTCCTGCGTCCGTCGGCGCCGAACGACAAGGAACTTCCCGACCTCGCGCCCGCGCTGGCCGAGTCGAAGCCGAAGGTGAGCGACGGCGGCAAGACGTGGACGGTGCGCCTCAAGAAGGGCGTGACGTTCCACGACGGCAGCGCCTTCGACTCCAAGGACGTTGCGGCCACCTACCGCGCGGTGCTCGACCCGAAGTCCGCGTCGCCGATCGCCGACGACTACCGCCTCATCGACAAGGTGGAGACGCCGGACGCCTCCACGGTCGTCTTCCGCCTCAAGGCGCCGAACGGCGGCTTCGCCTCGCGCCTGCTCCTCGGCATCGCGCCGAGCGAGAAGGTCACCTCGGGTGACGCGGCGAACTCCGAGCTCAACACCAAGCCCGTCGGCACGGGCCCGTTCAAGCTCCAGAAGCTCGCGCCGAACGAGGCCACGTTCGTGGCCAACGACAAGTACCGCAGCGGCAAGCCCGAGGTGGACAAGGTCGTCATCCGTCACGTCGAGGACGACAACGCCCGCATGCAGCAGGTCGTCTCCGGGCAGGTCGACGGCTCCGCGCTGCCGCCGCGCCTGGCCAAGAGCGTCGAGGGGCGTGACGGCCTCAAGGTCACCGGTGTGCGCTCCGCCGACTGGCGTGGGGTTTCGCTGCCGGTGTCCGTGCCGATCACCTCCCAGCCCGAGACGCGCCGTGCGCTCAACATCGGGGTGGACCGCGAGGCGCTCGTCGAGAAGGTGCTCGCCGGGCGCGGCACCCCGGAGGTCAGCCCCATCACGAAGGTCTTCCCCCAGCACGCCGACGTCGACTTCACGAAGGCCAAGGGTGCAGCCCGCAAGGCCGAGGCCGAGAAACTCCTCGACGAGGCGGGGTGGAAGAAGGGCGCCGACGGTGTCCGCACGAAGGACGGCAAGCGCGCCGAGCTGACGCTCGCCTACCCCGCGTCCGACACCCTGCGCCGCGAACTGGCCTCCGCCTTCGCCGACCAGTTGCGCGGCCTCGGCGTCAACGTGAAGCTGTGGGGCGGCAGCTGGGACGACATCGAACCCAAGATGCGCACGACGGCCGTCATGCTCGGTGGTGGCGACAACCCGTACACCGTCGACACCCAGGCCCACCGCGCGCTGCACTCGCGCGGTTCCGCGTCCGGGCCGTTCGACAACCCCGGCAACTACAAGAACGCGAAGGTCGACGCAGCTCTGGAGGCGGCACAGTCGACCTCCGACGAGACCGAAGCGACGAAGCAGTACCGCGCCGCGCAGGACGAGTACGTCAAGGACCCGGCGTACGTCGTGCTCGCCACGCTGCACCACACGTACGCCTCGCGCGACAAGGGTTTCTCCGGCCCGGCGCCGATCGTCGAGCCGCACTCTCACGGCACGACGTGGGGCCCGTGGTGGTCGCTGGGCGCGTGGAAGAAGAACTGATCGCGTGAAGGAACTTCGTCGTCGGTTCGGGGAACGGCGTCACGAGATCGGCGTGCTCACGGCACGCCGTGCCCTCGCGACGCTGTTCGTCGTGCCCGCGGTGACGCTGGCAACTTTCGCGCTCGCGGCGCTCTCGCCGCTCGACCCGCTCGTCACCTACCTCGGGGACGGCTTTGAGCACACGGGTCGCGCCGAGCGCGACGCGATCAGCGACTCGCTCGGGCTTGACGTGCCGTTCTGGCAGACGTGGTGGAACTGGATGGCGAACGCCTTCACCGGCGACTTCGGTGCGAGCCACAGCCTCAAACAGCCCGTGACGACGGTGTTCGCCGAGCGCTTGCCGTGGACGCTGGGCCTGTCGGTCGTCGCGCTCGTCATCGCGCTGCTCGTCGCGTTCGGCGTCGCCGCTGTCGCCGCGTTGCGCCCCGACGGTCTGCTCGATCGCGCGCTCGGACGGGTGACGCTCGCCCTCACCGGAATGCCCCCGTTCGTCATCGGTCTGCTCGCCGTCGCGCTGTTCGCGGTGACCCTGCGCTGGTTCCCGGTCGGCGGGCTCACCGAGCCCGGGCAGCCGGTGACGTTCGGCGGCGTGGTGCACCACATCGTCATGCCCGCGGTCGTGCTCGCCCTGAGCCAGGTGCCCTGGTTCGCCCTGGCCCTGCGCGAGTCCGTGCGTGAGGCGCTCGGGAGCGGCGCCGTACGTGAGGCCCAGGTGCGCGGCCTCTCGCGCGGTGAGGTGCTGCGCGGCCACATCGCCCCGGTCTCTGCGGCCGCTCTCATCGCCCTCATGGGGGCGCGGCTGCCCGAGCTCGTCGTCGGCGCCCTCGTCGTCGAGGAGGTCTTCAGCTGGCCCGGCCTCGCCGACGCCACCGTGGAGGCGGCCCTGACGGCCGACTTCGCGTTGCTCGCCGCGGTCACCGCTGCCACGACGCTCGTCATGATGCTCGGCTCGTGGCTCTCGGACTGTGCCCTGCTCGTCGTCGACCCGCGAGCGCAGGTGGAGCGATGAGCCCCCGAAGCGTCTCTGCTGGTTTGCGGCCACGGCGCGGCCCGGCGATCGTTCTCGCCCTCATCGCGGCCTACGCCGTGCTGTGGCCGCTGCTCGCGTCGTCGGGGATGCGCGAGTCGAACTACGACACCGCCCGCACGGCCCCCGGCTGGCCGCACGTCATGGGCACCGACACGCTCGGTTTCGACGTGTCGGTCCAGGTGGCCGAGGCGCTGCGGGTCTCGCTCGTCGTCGCGCTGGGTGCGGCGCTCGTCGCGACAGTGCTCGGTCTTGCCGTCGGGACGGCGGCGGCCAGCCTCGGCGGGCGGGCGGATCGTCTGCTCATGCGCGTCACCGACGCCGTGGCCTCCGTGCCGCACCTTCTTGCGGCGATCGTCGTCGTCGCCATGTTCCGTGGCTCCGTCACGGCCATCCTCATCGCGCTCGCGCTGACGCACTGGCCCACCGTCGCCCGCGTGGTGCGGGCCGAGACCCAGGCCGTGCTCGCGTCCGACTACGTCGCGTGCTCCCGCGTCGCCGGAGCATCGTCGACGCAGATCGTGCGCCACCACGTGCTCTCCGCGGTGGCCCCGCAGACGGCGCTCGCCGTGACGATGCTCGTGCCGCACGCGATCTGGCACGAGTCGACCCTGTCGTTCCTCGGCATCGGTCTGCGCCCCGAACAGGCCAGCCTCGGCACGCTCATCGCGACCTCGCGCGCGGGGCTGCTCACCGGGCAGTGGTGGCCGCTCGTCTTCCCGTCGATCTTCCTCGTCGTGCTGACGTTGGCGCTGTCGTCGTTGTACGCGAAGCGCACACGTCGGGCTTCTGCGCCGCCCGCTCTGGTCGAGGCCGAGCAGGCCGGGTCGGAAGAGCCTTCTGACGAGGCGTCCGGCGCTCGCGATTCAGGCCACCGCGCTGCGCTGCGCCTCGAGCACGTCAGCGTGCGCCGTAGCCGCGGCGAGCAGACGACGCTCGCGTGCGACGACATCAGCTTCGCGATCGCGGCGGGGGAGGTGACGGCCCTCGTCGGTGAGTCCGGTGCTGGCAAGTCGACGCTCGTGGCGGCCTGCTGCGGTTTGGTGCCGCGTGACGCGCGCGTCGAGGGGCGCATCGTCGCGGGCGACATCGTCGTCGACCCGCACCGTCCGGGTTCGGCCTCCGCGCAGGTGGGCCACGTTCCGCAGGACGTCTCGGACGCGTTCACCCCGACCCGGCGCCTTCGCGGGCAGATCGAGGAGGTGCACCGCCGTCATGACGGTGCACGCGCCCTGGCCGAGCTCTGCGAGCTCGCGCACCTCGACGAGAACCTGCTCGAACGCTTTCCGCACCAGCTCTCCGGCGGTCAGCTGGCCCGCGCGGCGCTCGTCGCAGCGCTCGCCTCCGAACCGCGGGTGCTCGTGGCCGACGAACCGACGGCCGGCCTCGACCCCGAACTCGCCTCGCAGTTGCTCGCCGTGCTGCGCGGCATTGCGGACGACGCCGGCGTCGCCGTCCTCGTCGTGACGCACGAGATCGACGCCGTGCTGAGCGGCGACCTTGTCGACCGCGTGGCGGTGCTGCGTGACGGCGTCCTCGTGGCGCACACCGAGCCTGAAGCGTTGGCCGCCGAGACGTCCGACGACTACCTGCGGGCACTCACGGCGACGGCGGCGCGCGTCGGGCAGGGGGAGCGATGAGTCTCGTGGCACGCCAGGTGGCGTACACCTACCCGGGCGCGAACGGCGCGCAGGTCGGTCCGCTCAACCTCGAGGTGCTCCCGGGCACCGTCACGGCCCTCGTGGGCCCCTCGGGTAGCGGTAAGTCGACACTCACGCGACTGCTCGCCGGGCTCCTCGCCCCGAGCGCCGGTGAGGTGCGCTGCGACGACGAACCCGTGCGTTCCGGGGGGCGGTTGAGTGGCCACACCGCTCTGCTCACCCAACACCCGCTCGCGGCGGCCGATCCGCGCATGCGCCTTGGCGACGCGATCCAGCTGGCGGCCCGTCTGCGCGGTCGGCAGGTCGATGCCGTGGCGCTCGCGGAGGAGGTGGGCCTCGACGGCTCGGTGCTCGACCGGTTGCCGCGTGAGGTTTCCGGCGGGCAGCTCCAGCGGCTGCTTCTCGCCCGAGCCCTCGCTCAGGGGCCGCGCTACCTCCTCGCCGACGAGGCCACGGCCCACCTCGACCCGATCACGTCGACGGCCATCGCTGACGCTCTCCGGCGCCGCGCGGCTGACGGGTTGGGCATCCTGCTCGTCACGCACGATCACGCCCTCGCCGCGTCGCTCGCCGAGTACCGCTACGCCCTCGACGCAGGGGGCCGCACGCTCTCGGCGTGAGTCGCTGAACCCTTCAACCCAGCCCTGGGTGGCTTCACGCTGCCCGCGTTGACATGCACCTGTGCGCATATGAAACTAAGTGCATGTCGTTGCAGCACGCGCTCCTCGTCTCCCTCGCGGAGCAGGAGGCCACAGGGTACGACCTGACGCGTCGCTTCGACCGCTCGCTCGGCTTCTTCTGGCGAGCCACGCACCAACAGATCTACCGCGTGCTCGGGCGCATGGCCGAGGACGGCCTGCTCGCCGTCCGCATCGAACCGGGGGAGGGGCGCCCGGATCGACGGGTTTACGCCGTCACCGATCTCGGTCGCGAAGAGTTGCTGCGCTGGACTCGGGAGCCCACTCCGAGCGAACAGCTGCGCTCGGAGTTCGCCGTCAAGATCCGCGGCATGGGCTTCGGTGACGAGGACGCCGTCGTCGCCGACATTCGACGCCGGCGCGCCGAGCACGCCGAACAGCTCGCCTACTTCGAGGCGAACCGTGCCAAGCACTACCCGGACGTCGAAGCGCTCACCGACGAGGAGCGTCCGCTGTACGCGGTGCTGCGCGGCGGCATCCTCACCGAGCAGTCCCTGCTCGCCTGGTGCGACGAGATGCTCGATCTGTTCGGAGCCTCCGCCGCACCCGCTGCCGACACCCCACCGACTGCCATCCGACACGAGACCACCGAGGCGCCCGAGGCGTCACGTACATCGAGGAGAACCGCATGAGTTACGAGCACCTGCTCAGCCCGCTCGAGGTGAGCGGCGTGACGCTGAAGAACCGCGTCATGATGGGCTCGATGCACACCGGCTTCGAGGACAAGAAGCGTGACTTCCCGCAGCTGGCACGCTACTTCGCCGCCCGCGCCGAGGGCGGCACCGCGCTCATGGTGACGGGTGGGTTCGCGCCGAACACGACCGGTCAGCTCAGCCCGTTCGGGTCGATGCTCACCGGAAAGCGTCAGGTCGATCGCCACAAGATAGTCACCGACGCGGTGCACGAGCACGACAGCCGCATCCTCATGCAGATCCTCCACGCGGGTCGTTACGGCTACACGCCCTGGAGCAAGAGCGCGTCGAACAAGAAGTCGCCGATCACGCCGTTCCGCCCCAAGGCGATGACGACCAAGGACGTCGAGCGCACGATCCGCGACTACGCGACGTCGGCGCGCCTGGCGAAGGAAGCCGGCTACGACGGCGTCGAGATCATGGGTTCCGAGGGCTACCTCATCAACCAGTTCCTCGCCGCGCGCACGAACGACCGCACGGACCGCTTCGGTGGCAGCGCCGAGGCGCGTATGACCCTGCCGCGCGAGATCGTCCGTGCCGTGCGTGACGCCGCGGGTGAGGACTTCATCGTGCTGTACCGCATCTCGGTGGCGGACCTCGTGGGCAACTCGCAGACGTTCGAGGAGATCGCGACGCTCGCGCAGCACCTGCAGGCCGACGGCGCGTCGATGTTCAACTCGGGCATCGGCTGGCACGAGGCTCGCATCCCGACGATCGTGACGTCGGTGCCGCGCGCCGCGTTCGCGTGGGCCACCGGCAAGCTGCGCGCCGAGGTCGACATCCCCGTCATCGCGAGCAACCGCATCAACACGCCCGAGGTGGCCGAGCAGCTGCTCGCCGACGGCCTGGCCGACATGGTCTCGATGGCGCGCCCGCTGCTCGCCGACCCGGACTTCGTCAAGAAGACCGAGGCCGGGCGTACCGACCTCATCAACACCTGCATCGCTTGCAACCAGGCCTGCCTCGACCACACCTTCGGCGGCAAGAAGGTGAGCTGCCTCGTCAACCCGCAGGCCGGGCGCGAGGGTGAGCTCGTGCTCCTGCCGGTGCCGAAGCAGCGCACCAAGAGCGTTGCCGTCGTCGGCGCCGGCCCCGCCGGTCTCGCCGCCGCGACGAACCTCGCCGAGCGCGGCCATGCCGTCACGCTGTTCGAGACGCGCGATCACCTCGGTGGCCAGTTCCGTCTCGCGATGAACATCCCCGGCAAGGAGGAGTTCGCCGAGACCCTGCGCTACTTCACGCGTCGCCTCGAGGAGCTCAAGGTCGAGGTGCGCCTCGGCACGAAGGCCGACGCCGACGTGCTGGCCGAGTTCGACCACGTCGTGCTCGCCACGGGCGTCGTGCCGCGTCGCCCGCAGATCGAGGGCCTCGACCACCCGAAGGTCATCATGTACGACGAACTGTTGCGCGGCGAGAAGGCGGCCGGCGCGAGCGTCGCCGTGGTCGGCGCCGGAGGCATCGGTTTCGACGTGAGCGAGTTCCTCCTGCACGAGCCGCACGAGACGCTCAAGCACTGGATGGAGCGCTGGGGCGTCACCGACTCCGAAACGGTGCCGGGCAACATCACCGAGAAGGTGATGGAGGATCCGCGCCGCCAGGTCTACCTCGTGCAGCGCAAGCACACGGCGCTGGGCAAGGGCCTCGGCAAGACGACCGGTTGGGTGCACCGGCAGACGCTCAAGGACTCGAAGGTCGAGTTCATCGGCGGCGCCACGTACGACCGCATCGACGATGACGGCCTCCACCTGACGCTCACCGCCGCGCCGCCGCGCCCCGTGGGCCCGGTGACGAAGCTGTCGAAGAAAACCGGCCTGCCGCTCGGCATGGTGCCGCAGCTCAAGGCGCTCGACAAGCGTCTGGGCAAGGTGTCGAGCGAGGCGCAGGAGAAGTTCGACGCCGCCGAGCCGGTCACGCGGGTGCTCGACGTCGACACCGTCGTCATCTGCGCCGGCCAGGAGTCGGTGCGCGACCTCATCCCAGGCCTCGACGAGAGCAAGGTGACCGTCATCGGCGGCGCCGATGTGGCCGCCGAGCTCGACGCGAAGCGTGCCATCAAGCAGGCGACGGAGGTTGCCGCCGCCTTGTGAGCCTGCAGGTCCGAAGCGCGCCCGCACGTTCTTCCACGCTAGGTCGTGGAGGTTCGCGCGGGCGCGCTTCGTGCGTGAGTGGGCTGTCAGGCGCTGATCCAGCGACGCATGTTGGTGTCCTCGGCCGTCGAGTACTCGTTGCTCGTGAGGTGAAGCGTCGAGCTGATCGAGCTGAGGGTGCCCTTGAGCTTCGTCATGTCGGTGTGCCACGTCGTCATGAGGGACGAGAAGTTGGTCGACGCCGAGCCCTTCCACTGCGTCTGCAGGGTCGTCAGCTTCGTGTTGAGGTTCGTCAGGGACGTCTCGAGCTCGGTGACGAGGGTAGCCGTGTCGGTGCCGTGGGTGGAGATCGCGTCGGAATCGACGGTGTACTGCGATGCCATGGTGCTGCCTTTCGAACGGGGGAGGCGAGGGGGTTCGTCTCCTCGAGTTCGACGGTAGACAGGACGCTTCAAGCGGTGCGTTCGGTCATCCACAGGCGCGCCCAGCCGTCACACCTGTGGACGGTGCGCACCCCCGACACGTGACTGCCCCTACCTTCCCTTGCCCCGGGTATCCCGTTGATGCCGTAGCCCATTGCCTTGTCTGTGACCACCGCCGGCTCGTGGTCTCGACGGCGCGGCCGTTTCCACCCCTTGTCAGTGCGGCGCGCTAGGTTGGCGGCATGAGCGAACGCACGATCGCGGCCGAGGCCGACGGCCTGACGATGGCGTACGGCGAGGGCGACGCGCGTGTCCTCGCGCTCGACGGGGTGAGCCTCGATCTTTACGAGGGCGAGTTCACCGCCGTCATGGGCCCGAGCGGATCGGGCAAATCCACCCTCATGCACTGCCTCGCTGCGCTCGAGACGCCCACCGACGGCAAGGTCTACATCGGTGACGCCGAGGTCAGCGGCCTCGACGACAAGCGCCTCACCGCGCTGCGCCGCGACCGCATCGGCTTCATCTTCCAGTCGTTCAACCTCGTGCCGACGCTCACGGCCCGCGAGAACATCCTGCTGCCCGCCTCGATCGCCGGGCGCAAAGTCGACCAGGAACTGTTCGACGACGTCATTCACGCCGTCGGGCTCGAATCGCGACTCGGGCATCGCCCCAGCCAGCTCTCCGGCGGCCAGCAGCAACGCGTCGCGTGTGCGCGCGCCCTCGTCACGCAACCCGACATCATCTTCGCCGACGAACCCACCGGCAACCTCGACTCCCGCTCCGGCGAGGAGGTCCTGAGCTTCCTTCGTCGCAGCGTCGACCGGCTCGGGCAGACCATCGTCATGGTCACCCACGACGCGTTCGCCGCCGGCTTCACCGACCGAGTCGTCTTTCTCGCCGACGGCCGCGTCGTCGACGAGATGCGCGACCCCACGTCGGAGCGCGTGCTCGACCGCATGAAGCAATTCGAGTCCCGCGCCGGGCGGCGATAAGGGTGCTCGCCACCTCGCTCAAGACGGTGTGGGCGCGCAAACTGCGCCTGCTGTTGAGCACGTTCGCCATCGTGCTCGGCGTCGCCTTCGTCGCCGGCTCGCTCATGTTCACCGACTCCCTCGGCAAGGCCTTCACCGGCATCATGAACGGCACCGTCGGTGACGCCAACGTCCGCCTCGCCCAGGAGAACGGCGGCCACGGCTCGCGCCTCGGCGCTCGCATCATCCCGCCGAGCGCGCTCGAGAAGGCCCGAGCCGCCGACGGCGTCAAGCAGGTCGACGGAGTCGTCACCTCCATTTCGGCCACCGTCCTGGCCCAGGACGGCAAGGTCATCGGCGGGCAGGGGGCGCCTGCGTTCGGCGTCAACTTCCACACAGCCAAGGCCGCCGAGGGCGCCGAGGGCCTCCACATCACCGGGGGCCGGGCACCGGCGAAGAACGGTGAGATCGCGCTCGATCCGAAAACGGCAGAGCGCGGCGGCTACCGAATCGGCGACACCGTGAGCATCCTCACCACCGGTGAGACGCCGCGCTACTCCGGCAAACTCGTCGGCTTCGCCTCCTACGCCAACGGCTCGATGGTCGGCACGACGCTCGCCGTCGTCGACACGAAGACCTCCCAGAAGCTCTTCCTCGACGGGCGCGACGGCTACACCTCGCTGTGGGTCGAGGCCGAGCCCGGCACGTCCCAGGACGACGTCGTCAAGGCCCTCAAACCCACCGTTCCGGAGGGCTTCGAGGTCGTCACCGGCAAGCAGGCCTCAGACGAGGCGGCCTCCGGAATCCAGGACGCGCTGTCGTTCATCACGACCTTCCTCCTCGTCTTCGCGGGCGTCGCGCTGCTCGTCGGCTCGTTCCTCATCGTTAACACGTTCGGCATCCTCGTCGCGCAGCGCAGCAAGGAATTGGCGCTCATGCGCGCGCTCGGCGCGTCGCGGCGTCAGGTCTTCGGCGGCGTCGTCATCGAAGCGCTCGTCGTCGGTTTCATCGGTTCGGTGCTCGGCATCGGCGTCGGCGTCCTGCTCGCCAAGGGCATCTCGGCCCTGCTCGCTCGTCTCGGCGCCGAGATCGACACCGGTGGCCTCACACTCGAGCCCCGCACCATTATCGTGTCGCTCGTCATCGGCCTCGGCGTCACGACGCTCGCGGCCTGGCTTCCGGCCCGCCGTGCCTCCCTCATCTCACCGATCGCTGCCATGCGCGACGACCAGGTCGAGCCCGAGCAGACGGTCTCCCGTCGCGCGTGGTTCGGTGCGCTCCTGTTCGTCATCGGCGTCGCGCTCGTCGTCGCGCAGCTCATCACCGACTCGAGCATTTGGGTGTTCGTCACCGGCATGGTGCTCATGCTCTTCGGCACCATCGCGGCCACACCCGTGCTGGCGCGCCCGGTGGTACGCGGCATCGGTGCCCTCGCCCGGCGTCAGGGCGTCGTGGCACGCCTCGCCGAGGAGAACTCGCTGCGTAACCCGCGCCGCACCGCGGCCACGACATCGGCGCTCATGATCGGGCTCGCGCTCGTGTCGATGATGACGGTGTTCGGCGCCTCGGCCTCGGGCAGCATCGATGCCCTCATCGCCAAGAGTTTCCGCGGCGACTTCGTCGTGAGCGGCCAGCGCTCGGAGCCGATGTCGCAGAGCATCGCGCCGTCGATGAAGAAGGTCGACGGCGTCCGTGAGGTCTCACGCCAGCGCTACGGCGACGGCACGGCCAACGACGCTCCTGCCACCTTCCTGGCCGTCGACGCGGCATCGCTCGACGACGTTGCGCCGATCACGGTGACGCAGGGTTCGCATGCGCTCGACGACTCGAAGCTCCTCGTCTCGACGGACGTCGCGAAGGCCTTCAGCTGGAAGCCGGGCACTCAGGTGCGCATCACGGTCGACGGCTCGCGCACCCGCACGGTCAACGTCGCGGGTGTCTTCGACAAGGAGGACAACGACCGTCAGGACGACTACGTCGTCACCATCCCGACGTTCGAAGCAATCGGCGGCGCGAAGAAGGACAACATGCTCCACGTCCTCGCAGCCGACAGCGCCGACCGGAAGAAGGTGCAGGCCGGGCTCGAAGGTGTCGTCAAGGACATCCCGACGATCACGGTGAAGGACCAGGAGGGCTACGCGGCCGAGCAGCGCGCGCCGATCGACTCGATGCTCACCCTCATCTACGGCCTGCTCGGTCTCGCCATCGTCATCGCCGTGCTCGGCATCATCAACACGCTCGCGCTGTCCGTCATCGAGCGCACCCGCGAGATCGGGCTGCTACGGGCGGTCGGTCTGAGCCGCCGTCAGCTGCGCTCGATGGTGCGCCTCGAGGCCGTGACGATCTCGCTCATCGGTGCTCTCATCGGCGTTGTCCTCGGCACGATCTTCGGGGTGCTGTTCCAGCGCACGCAGGCCGATTCGGGTGTTGACGTCCTCGTCATTCCGTACGGGCGCCTCGCGCTCTTCCTCGTGCTCGCGGCCCTCGTGGGTGTGCTCGCCGCGTGGTGGCCGGCCCGACGCGCGTCGAAGCTCAACATCCTGTCCGCCATCGCCACAGAGTGATCAATCGAAGGAGAAGGCCGTGAGCGACACCGACCCCAGGATCGATGTTCTGTCCCAGGCGAACGTCGAACACGTGCCCGGCCCCGCAGACGTGACGACGGTGCTCGTCACGCTCCCGCCCGGCAGCGCGGGCAGCCCGCCGCACCGCCACCCCGACCCCGTCTTCGGCTACCTCATCTCCGGTGAGATGCGCTTCGAGGTCGAGGGTGAACCCGAGCGCATCATCCGCGCGGGGGAGGCGTTCTGGGAGCCGGGCGGCGACCTCATCCACTACCAGGACGCGACAACCTCGACGACGCCGAGACCGTCTTCACCGTCACGGCAGTGCTGCCGCCGGGCGCCGACCTGCTCGTTCCCGTCAGCGACGAAGAACTGGCCGAGCGGGCTCACCTGCGGGCGCCGCGCTCGAACTGAGCTGCGGCGGCAGCCCTTGGGCGTGCACGATCGTCAGGGCGCTGACGGCACGCGTCAGGACGACGTAGAGGCGCCGTAGCCCCGTCAGCTCGTCGGCTTCGGCAGCCACGATGTCGGCCGGCTCCACCACGACAACGCGGTCGAACTCGAGGCCCTTCGCCACGTCGGAGGGCACGAGTTCGATCTGGTGATCCTCAGCATCGCCGTGATCGCTGCCCAGTCGTCCGTAGGCCAGCCCTGCCTCACGCAGCGCTGATTCGAGTGCGTCGAGCGTCGATCCGACGGCGATGACGCCAACCGATCCCGGCTCATTGGCCGCGCTGCGGATCGCGTCCAGCGTTCCTGCGGGGAGGGCCTGCGCGCCGTCGACCTTGAGGTGCTCGAGGCGTCCACGGTTGGAACGCACCGACTCCGGCGCTGCGAGCCCCGTCGCGATCGTCGGCAGGAGGAGCGCTGCGAACTCGATGACGGCCGCCGGCACACGGAATCCCTGACGCAGTTCCTCGAGGTGGAACTCGGGCTTGCCGAGGTGACCCATCGAGGCGTCCCACGAGCCGGGCGCCCACGGCGTCGTCGCCTGCGCGATGTCGCCGAGCACGGTGGCCGAGCCCGTCGAACAGCGACGGCCGACGGCGCGCAACTGCATGGCCGAGAGGTCCTGGGCCTCGTCGACGATGACGTGCCCGAGGCTCGTCGTGCGCTCGATCGCGTCCGCGGCTTCGTCGAGCAGCCCGAGGTCCGCGACGCTCCACCGCGCCGAGCCCTTGGCCCGCGGCGGCTTCGCCCACGGGGCGAGAGCCTGCTCGTCGGCGTCGAGGTCCTCGCGCGCGCACTCGCTGAGGAAGTCGGCGTCGGACAGGAGCCGATGGACGACGCCGGCCGCGTCGATCTTGGGCCACAGCGCCTTGACGTACGCCTTCACCGGGGCGCTGCGCGCGATGGCGTCCTGCACCCGGTCGTCCGGCGAGTCGCCCGACGCTTCGAGCTTCACCATGACGGCGTGCGCCAGCCGCTGCGCCAACATCGCGCGGGCCGCTTCGTAACGCACACCCCGCGTGCGCAGTTCGTCGACGATCTCCGCCACTTCGTAGGCGGCCACGCGCCACCGACGGGAGCCGCGCGGCACGACGAGCGCTTCGGTCGGTTCGCCGACGTGTGCCCAGACGGCACGGTGGATCACGGGCGCCCAGCGCGCGTCCCCCTTGAGCACGGCGACAGCCACGTCATCGGTGTCACGCACGACCCAGCGGCGTTCCTTCGGGGTTTCGGGGTCGGCGTCGCCCGAGAGGAGGGTCGCGATCGTCGCGTGGCGTACCCGCGCCTCGCCGAGCGACGGGAGCACGGCGGAGATGTGGTCGAGGAACGCCGCGTTCGGGCCGACGACGAGGACGCCGGCGCGATCGAGCCGTGCCCGGAAGGTGTAGAGCAACCACGCGGCGCGGTGCAGACCGACGGCGGTCTTACCGGTGCCGGGCGCTCCCTGGATGCAGACGGTGGTCGTCACGTCCGCGCGCACGAGAGCGTCCTGCTCGGGCTGGATGGTCGAGACGATGTCGCGCATCGGGCCGGAGCGCGGTCGCTCGATCTCTTCGGCGAGGATCGCGCTGCGCAGGTCGCCGTCGACGCCGTCGCCTTCGTTGGGGCGGCTGAGGTGCTCGTCCTCGTAGGCGGTCAGTTCGCCGCGCTCGACGCCGAATCGTCGCCGCAGGCTGACGCCCATGGGCTCGGCGGGCGAGGCCCGGTAGAACGCCGTCGAAACCGGTGCGCGCCAGTCGATGACGAGCGGGTCGCCGTCCTCGTCGGAGACGTGTCGGCGCCCGACGTAGAGCTGTTCCTCGTGGGCCGTGGCCTGCGTCGGGTCGGTGTAGTCGATGCGACCGAAGAAGAGGGTTGTCGACGGGTCGTCGGTCAGGGCCGCCACGCGCCGGGCAAGCGTCGCTCCGAGGGCCTCACCGCTGACGGCGTCGCTCGCCTTCGACGCATCCAGGGCCAGTGTCGCCTCCCGCATCCGGGCGAGGTTGGCGCGCGCCCGGGCGAGGTGTTCGCGTTCGTGGGTGAGGACGGCGTCCGACGTGGGTGCGGGCATGGGTGACTCACCTCGGGTCGCGAGCGGCGGGGGAGAGCCAACAATAGCGGGCTCGGCCGCACTGCTCGGTGCCGCTGTCGACGCGCACGGCCCACCCCGATGTTGCCGGGATGGGCGCTGCGAACTGACGCGTCCTCGGGTCACTTCTTGGCGGGCTGGGCTCCGAGCGTGACCTGGACGTTCTGCTGCTTGCCGTCGCGGATGATCGTCAGTTTCACCGTGCTGCCCACCGTGCGTGAGCGCACCTGCGCGACGAGCGCGTTCGCCGACGTGATGGGCTGACCGTCGAGCTCGATGATGGCGTCGTTCTCACGCAGGCCGGCCTTCTCGGCGCCGCTGCCCTTGCTCACGGACGAGACCTTCGCCGCGGTGAGCGTGGCCTTTCCGTTGCTCACCTCTGTGGGCTGAGTGGAGATGCCGAGCAGTGCGTGCTCGGCCTCGCCCTTGTCGATGAGCTGGTCGGAGATGTTCTTCACGACGCTCATCGGGATGGCGAAGCCGATGCCGATGTTGCCGCTCTGGCCGGAGCCGCCGCCGGAACTCAGCGACGCGATCGAGGAGTTGATGCCGATGAGACGGCCGCTGCCGTCGACGAGCGCACCACCGGAGTTGCCCGGGTTGATGGCGGCCGAGGTCTGGATCGCGTTCGTCACGACGGTGTCGTTCGACGTCGACGACCCCCCGGAGTTTCCGCCGCTCGTCGTCACAGGACGGTTCATCGCGGAGACGATGCCCGTCGTCACGGTGCCCGCGAGGCCGAGGGGGTTACCGACGGCCATGACGGGCTGGCCGACGACGAGCTTCTTGTCGTCGCCGATCTCCACCGGGGTGAGCGACGGCACGTCCTTGATACGGATGACGGCGAGGTCGGTGGACGGGTCGGTGCCCACGATGTCGGCCTTGTAGGTGCGGTTGTTGTGCAGCGTCACCTGCACCTCGGCGTCGTCCCCGCGGTCGCCGCCCGCGACGACGTGGTTGTTCGTGACGATGTTGCCCTGCTTGTCGAGGATGACGCCCGAGCCCTGCCCGCCGTTGTCGCCGGAACGGACCGAGATCGAGACGACGCTCGGGTTCACCTTGGCCGCCGTCGCCGACCAGTTGACGGTGCCCGCGTCGGCGAAGTCCTTCGGGTCGGCCTTGATGACGGTGGAGTTACCGCTCGTGTAGCCGGTGCCGTCGTCGCCTGCCTTCACGACGCCGTAGGTGCCTGCGGAGGCGAGCGCCGCTGCGAGGACGGCGGTGGCGCCGACCGCAGCGAACAGGCCCTTGCGGCTCTTCGCCTTCTCCTGGTCGGTCGTCGAGAACGCCGAGGCCGCGGGGCCCTGTGCCGCCGGACCGCCGGGGTGGGCGTTCATCGCGGCGTACCCGCCCGCCGGAGCGCCCCAGGGCGCTTGCTGTTGGGGGTTCGGAGCCTGCGCCGGCTGCTGGCGTGGCTGCGGCACGGGGTGTCCGTCCGTGCCCTGGGTGTTCGGGTGGTCACCGGGGCCGTACGGACGTGCCGGTTCGGGACGGATCTCCTGCGTGGCGTCGACGGGGCGCGAGCCTTCCGAGGGAGTGGAGGTGTCACCCTGGCCGGGACGGCCCGAGTCGGAAGCGCCGGTGGCAGGAGCCTGATGCTGACCGGGCAGCGGGCGCCGCATCCCGCCGTCCGGGCGGTCTGGTGTGGCGTTCGGGTGGTCGGGCATGTCGAGACTCCTGCTGTCGCGTGGTCCTTCTTCGAACCGAGGTTAGTGGGTCGTGGGCGGTGGGTGCGCATCGGTTGACCGGGCCTGGTCTGTCTGTGGATCCGCTGTGCGGCCGGAGGGCAGACGGAGAGTGAACGTGGCTCCGCCGCCAGGAGTTTCGTCGACCGACGCGGTGCCGTGGTGGGCCGCTGCGATGGCGGCCACGATGGACAGGCCGAGGCCGGTGCTGCCCTGGGTGCGGCTGCGGGCCGGGTCGGCGCGGTAGAAGCGGTCGAAGACGCGCTCGCGCATCGACTCGGGGATGCCGGGGCCGTGGTCGACCACTTGGAGCACCGCATCGCGCCGTCCGTCCGGGCCGGGCAGGTGCCCGACGCGGACGTCGACCTCGGTGCCCTCGGGCGTGTAGCGCTCGGCGTTCGTCACGAGGTTCGTCACGACCTGCCGCAGGCGCTGCTCGTCTCCGCGCACCGTGACGGGCCCGAGCGGTCCGTCGATGCCGCGCACTCGGAAGCGCTGTGAGGTGACGCGGGCCTCTGCGTCGGCGACGGCGTCCGCAGCGATGACGGTGAGATCCACGTCGGAGACGGGGCGTGCGGTCGCGGCCGAGTCGGAACCGACCGTCGCGGCGCGCTGTTCGGTCTCGAGGCGCGAGAGCAGGAGCAGGTCGTCGACCATGGCGCTCATCCGCTTGGCTTCGTTCTCGATGCGCCCGAATCCGGCGGACACGTCGGCCGGGTCGGTGACGGCGCCGACGCGGTACAACTCCGCATAACCGCGGACGGTCGCGAGGGGAGTGCGCAGCTCGTGGGAGGCATCTGCGACGAAGCGTCGCATGCTCTCCTCACTGCGATCCTTGACGGCCATCGAGCGCTCGATCTGGCTCAGCATGACGTTGAGGGAGTGCGCGAGGCTCTCTACCTCGTCGGTCGTTTCCGGGTCGGGCACGCGGCGCGTGAGGTCACCGGCTGCGATGGCCGCGGCTGTGTCCTCGATGTCGCGCAACGGGCGCAACGCGCGGCGCACGGCCCACAGGCCCGCGCCCGTCGCGATGAGCAGTGCGAGGGAGCTGACGGCGATTGTCATGATCTGCATGCGGCGTACGACCGTGCGCACGTTCGACAGGCTGACGGCGACCGCATAGGGGCGGCCCGAGGCCTCGTCGATGCCTTGCACCATTCGCCACTTCGTCGTCGACGAGCCCTGGGAGCCGATCGTTTGCGGCGTGCCTTCCGACGTGCGGGCCGTTCGGGCCGAGACGACGGGGAAATCGGGGCGCGGGCCGGTGGCCGGAACGTAGTCGTGGGTGCGCTGGGAATCGACGATGCGTGCCGCGTAGACGTTGAGCGGCACCGCGCGCGTCATGTACGGCTCTTCGGATTCCTGCTGGATCGTCGAGGAGACGAGGGTCGGCGCGGCGGCCTGGAGGTCGGCGTCCTCTCGCTGCACGAGGTAGGTCTCGAGCTGCCAGGAGCCGGCCGTGCCGACGACGAACATCGCAGCACCGAGCAGGCTTGCGAGTACCGCGATGATGCGTGCACGAAGAGGCCAGCGGTGAATGCCGCCCCGCAACCTGGCGTACTGCTCGCGGGCCGTGCGGCCGGGAGTTGAGAGCGTCGACGGCGTCGGACGCGGCGACTGGGAGGGCAGAGCGTGGCCTCGTTCAGCGCGGTTCGCGCAGCACGTACCCGACGCCGCGCTTGGTGTGGATGAGCGGCTCGGAGAAGTCGGCGTCGATCTTGCGGCGCAGGTAGGAGATGTACGACTCGACGATGCCCGCCTCGCCGCGGAAGTCGTAGTCCCACACGTGGTCGAGGATCTGGCTCTTGCTCACGACGCGGCCCGCGTTGAGCATGAGGTAGCGCAACAGCTTGAACTCGGTGGGGGAGACGTCGATGACGCGTCCGGCGCGGCGCACCTCGTGGCTGTCGTCGTCGAGTTCGAGGTCGGCGACGCGCACCGTGGGGCCATCGGCGTCGTCGGCCTTCGTGCGACGCAGCACGGCGCGGATGCGGGCGACGACCTCCTCGAGGCTGAACGGCTTGGTGATGTAGTCGTCACCGCCGACGGTGAGGCCCTTGACCGTGTCGTCGACCGAGTCTCGGGCGGTGAGGAACACGATCGGCAGCTCACGGCCGCCGTCACGCAGCTGCTTCGTCACGGCGAAGCCGTCCATGTCGGGCAGCATGACGTCGAGCACGGCGAGGTCGAAATCCTGCGTGGCAGCGAGGCCGAGGCCTTCGCTGCCGCTGCCGGCAACCGCGACGTCGAAACCGGCGAACTTCATGCTCGTGGCGAGAAGGTCGCGGATGTTGGTGTCGTCCTCGACGATGAGGATGCGTGCCTCGGGTGTGCTCATACCGACCATTCTGATCGTCGAGTCTGGAAGTTTTCTGGATGTCTGCTGGATGGGTTTGCGTGCTGGACGCGGCGTCCTGCGGTGCAAGGCGTTCCTAGGATGGGGGACAGGACGAACGAAGGGGGAGGTGTCATGAGCCTGCGGTTCTACGCCGACGATTCGGCTCGGCGGACGCGTCAGCTCGTTGCGGACGCGCTGCTCGCGCTGTGGTGTCTGCTCGCCGTGTGGGCGGGCGTCGTCGTGCACCGCCGCGTGCTCGTGGCCGAGGACGGCGCGACGAAGCTGGAAACCGGCAGCGGTTCGCTCGCTCAGAACATGACGGACGCTGCGAGCGCCGTCGCGAAGATCCCGTTCGTCGGCCAGGAGGTGCGCACCCCCTTCGACAACGCGGCGACGACGGGGCGCAACCTCTCCGCGTCGGGCCACGACCTCGCCGACGGTCTCGGCAGGCTCTCGTTGACGCTCGGAATCCTGACGGCGCTCGTGCCCATCCTGTTCGCACTCATTCCGTGGTGCTTCACCCGCCTTCGCTACGCCCTGCGGGCCGGGCGCGTCGCGCACCTGCGCGCGATGCCGGGCGGTGAACGTCTCCTCGCGCTCGAAGGCCTGACGACGCTGCGTCCCAGCGTCCTCGCATCGCTCGATCCGGACCCCGCTGCCGCGTGGCAGGAGGGCGATCGCACCGTCACCCGGGAGCTCGCGGCGCTCGTTCTGGTCGCGTTCGGGCTGCGCGGGGGAGACGTGAGCCCAGAGAGAAGGCGCGGGGCTGCGCTGCCGACGACGCCGGGTCGCGATGAACCGTCCGACGCAGGGTCGCCGACCACTGAGTCGCTCGATGCTCGGGCGGCCGATGAGCCGGTCGACACCGACCCGCCCTACGACCAGTTGGGCGACGACGATCTCGACGACGACATCACCCTCGTCGACGGGCCTCACGATGACGGGGCCGACGACGGGGCAGAAGACGGGGACGACGGTTTCGACCCCGAGGGCGAGACGCGCGTCACCAAAGCATAGGTACGGAATATTCCGCGGCATTCCGGCGTTGACGGACGTGATCACCCGCCCGTCCCGCGAGCCGAGGAGGTACCACGAGCCCCACATTCGCCTCGTTGTCCATCCGTAACTACCGTCTGTACGCCGCCGGCGCACTCGTGTCGAACGTCGGCACCTGGGTCGGACGCGTCGCCCAGGACTGGGTCGTTCTCACCGAGCTGACCGACCACGACGCCGCTGCCCTCGGCCTCGTCACTGCGCTGCAGTTCGCGCCCGTCGTGCTCCTCGCCCCGCTCGCCGGAGCGTTCGCCGACGCCTACCCGAAGCGTCGCCTCCTCATGCTCAGCCAGAGCGCGCTCGCGCTCACCTCGGCGCTGCTCGCCGTCCTGCTGCTCACCGACACCGCGAGCCTCGGCGCCGTCATGGCCATCGCCTTCGCCCAGGGCATCGCGACCGCGCTCGACAACCCGACGCGTCAGGCCTTCGTCTCCGAGATGGTTCCCGAGAGCCGCCTGACGAACGCCGTCGGTCTCAACTCGGCCTCGTTCAACGCGGCGCGCCTCATCGGCCCCGGCGTCGCCGGCCTGCTCATCGCCAGCATCGGCGCGGGGTGGTCGATGGTCGTCAACACGCTGTCGTTCGTCGCCGTTCTCGTGGCACTCGCCGCGATGAACCCCCGCGAACTACGTCCGGCGCCCCGGCGCAAGGGCCGCGGTGGAGTGCGCGAGGGGCTCGTCTATGTCCAGGGACGGCGCGACCTGCAGCTCATCATGGGGCTCGTCTTCGTGCTCGGCACGTTCGGTATGAACTTCCAGATCACGACGGCCCTCATGGCGACGACGGTCTTCCACGCCGACGCCCGCGCCTACGGCGTCATCTCGTCGGTCATGGCTGTCGGCTCGCTCGCAGCCGCTCTGCTCGCCGCACGCCGCAAGGCGCCGTCGCTGCGCCTTCTCATGCTCGCGCTCGTGTCGTTCACGGTGTTCTCGGCGCTCGCCGCGATCGCTCCGAACGTCTGGCTCTTCGGCATCTTCCTCGTGCCCGTCGGCCTCGCGTCGCTCACGGCGCTGACGACGGCGAACGCCACCGTTCAGCTGAGCGTCGCACCGGCGCTGAGAGGTCGCGTCATGGCGCTCTACATGGCGATCCTCATGGGCGGCACGCCAGTTGGCGCTCCGCTCATCGGCTGGATCGGCAACACGTTCGGCGCCCGCTGGACCATCCTCGTCGGCAGCATCGCCGTCGGCCTTGCAACCCTGGTCGCGGGGGTGGCGCTCATGCACGCCCGCCACTACGACTCGCGTGACGTCATGGCAATGCGTCCGCGTCTGCACCGCAGTGAGCGCGACCTCGACCGCACCGACGACGAGCGCGTCAGCGCTGTGGCGAGCGTCTCTGCCGGCCAGAGCGGCGACGCCGCGGTGCGCGAACCCGCAGTGAGAGAATCGGCGGCATGACCCCGAAGACCCGTCGCCTCATCGTTCTCGTCGCGCTCGCGGCTTTCGTGCTCGTGCCGATCCTCGCCCAGCTCGCGAGCCTCTGACTCAGACGGAGGCTGCGGCGCTCGCGTTCTCGCGGGCACGCTCGGCGCGGCGTAGCTGGTCGACCTCCTCGACGACGATGCGGCGCAACGCTCCCGGCGCCTCGACGTGCCCGTCGAGCCAGGCCTGAGCGGCCTCGGCATCGGTGACGACACCGAACAGCCCACGGGCGAGTTTCGAGGCGATGACCTGGCTGCGTCCGTTCCACCACCGCTCCAGCGAATCGAGGTAACGCGCCTGCAGGACGACGCCCTGAGCGCAGAGCACCGACGCAGGGTACGTGAGGCCGGCGACGAGGGCAGCCACCTCCTCGTTCGTCAGTGACTCGTCATCGGTGCGCTCCCACGCGGTGAGCTTCGCCTGTGGTGTCGCTAGCGCGGCGCGCACGGCAATGGCCTGTGCAATGCCGCGTTTCGTCGTATCGCGCTCGAGTTCGCGATCCAATTCGGCCCGCACCTCGTCGACCTCGTGCTCGCCGGCCTGCGCCGCGCGCGAGACGAGCAAGGCCCAGCGCTCGTCGGCGTCGGGGTGGAAGAGACCGTCGGGGCCGTCGAGCATTGCCCTCACTTCGTGCTGCGCCGCGGGAGCGATGCCGGCAGCCCACGTGAGGACGCGTCGCCACGCCAGCGCGAGATCGAGGCGTGCGGTCGGTTGTGCGAAGGCGTCGTACAGGTCACCGTCGAGGGCCGAGGTGTAGGCATCCCGCGCGACACGCCACAGCGCGTCCCCCCACTCAGCGCGCATCGAGGTGGGGAGATACGCCGTGACGGCCGTGACGTACTTGAGGCACACGCCGTCGACGACGGCGGGGGAGCGCTCTGCCGGGATGTGCCCGAGCACCGTCCGGCAGAACGTCTGCGTCGGAAGGTGCGCGTCGCGGCACGCGTGCCACAGCTGACCCCACGCGACGGCACGCGAGTTCGTCGGCTCGAGCGCCGCGAGATGACCCGTCAACGCGTCGAACGTGGCGGCGTCGGGCACGATGCGCGCATACGTCCAGTCGTGGTCGTCGACGAGCGTGACGGCGCCCGTGTTGGGCAGGGGAGTGCGTGCGTCGGTGACGTCGATCCACTCCGAATCCAGGGGCGTCCAGCCGTCGTCCGTGACGGAGAACGACGTCACCTGGAGGCGGTGCGGGCGTGCAGCCGGGGCGGCGGGCGGTTCGTCGGCGCTCCAGTCGAGGCTTTCGCGCACGAGCTCGCCACCGTTCACCGAGAGGGTGTCCGGGCCGGCCGTGCGCAACCACGCCTCGGCCCACGCGCTCATGTCACGTCCGCTCGCGGTCGACAGGGCGGTGAGGAAGTCGGTGAGCGAGGCGTTGACGAACGCGTGGTCCGCGAAGTACGCCGAGACTCCTGCGTAGAAGGCGTCCTCGCCGACGTAGGCAACGAGCTGTCGCAGCACGGAGGCGCCCTTGGCGTAGGTGATGCCGTCGAAGTTGGCCCGCGCGGCCTCGACGTCGGGGATGTCCGCGACGATCGGGTGCGTCGTCGGCAGTTGGTCGGCGGAGTAGGCCCACATCTTGCGGCCGAGCCCGAAGGTCACCCAGGCGTCGGCGAACTCGGTGACCTCTTCGCTCGCCTGGGTGCCGATGAAGTCGGCGAAGGACTCCTTGAGCCACAGGTCGTCCCACCACGGCATCGTGACGAGGTCGCCGAACCACATGTGCGCCATCTCGTGCAGAAGCGTGTTGGCGAGGGCCTCGCGCTCGCTGCGGGTGGCGTCGCCGCGCTTGAGGTAGCGCTCGTTGAACGTCACGAGGCCGGGGTTCTCCATGGCGCCGATGTTGTACTCGGGCACGAAGATCTGCTCGTACTTGCCCCAGGGGTACTCACGGCCGAACCGCTCCTCGCACCAGGGCAACCCGGCCTTCGTCCAGCGCAGCAGGTCGGCGCTCGGCAGACGTGACGCCATCGCGGGGCGGCACATGAGCGACAGCGGCACGCGGCGGCCGTCGTCACTCACCCACTCGTCCTCGACGAGGTGGTACGGGCCGGCGATGACGCACACGATGTACGTCGAGATCGGCAAAGTCGGGGAGAAGTCGGTCGTCGTGACGGCGCCCTCGCTCGCGCTGTGCTCGGCTTCGGCGTTGGAACGCACGAGCCACCCTGTCGGTGCGCTCACGCTGATGCGGAACGGAGCCTTGAGGTCGGGCTGGTCGAAGCACGCGAAGACCCGGCGGGCGTCAGTCGGCTCGAAGTGCGTGTAGAGGTAGGTCTCGCCGTCCTCGGGGTCGTGGTAGCGGTGCAGGCCCTCACCCGTGTGGCCGTACACGCACTGCGCGGTGATCGTAACGGTGTGTTCGCGCCCCGGCGTGAGCCCTTCGACGCGCACGCGCGAGTCCGCGTACGTCGCTCGGGCGCGCTCACCGTCGAGTTCGACCTGCGGTTCCCCTACCGCGACGAGGTCGATCTCGACACTCGACTCGCTCGAGACGAGCGTGATCGTCGAGGTCGACGTGAAGGTCGACTGCGTCGAATCCGGCGCCCCCGTCAGATCGAGGTGAATGGCGTGGTCGGCGAGTTCGACGGTCGCGGAACGGTGTTCGGCGACGGCGCGAGTGAGGTTCGCGGCCGAGGGCATGAGCGTCCTTCCTGGGAATGCAGCCTGGGAAATGCTAGCGGCGCGGGCTCGGCCCGCCCGCTTGAGCAGTGACGTCAGAGACGTTCGATGACGTGGTCGATGCAACGCGTCAGGGCCTCGACGTCCGAGGGGTCGACGGCCGGGTACATGCCGATGCGCAGCTGGTTGCGGCCCAACTTGCGGTAGGGCTCGACGTCGACGATGCCGTTCGCGCGCAGCGTCGCGGCCAGCTTGGCGGCGTCCACCGTGTCGGCGAAATCGATCGTGCCGATAACGAGTGAGCGGTGCTGGGCTTCGCTGACGAACGGGGAGGCCAGTTCGTGTGCGTCGGCCCAGGTGTAGAGCGCCTGCGACGACGCGGTCGTACGGCCCACTGCGAAGTCCATGCCGCCGCCTGCGAGGAGCCAGTCGAGCTGCTCCTTCATGAGCGCGTACGTCGCGAGGGCCGGCGTGTTGTACGTCTGGTGGGCGCGACTGTTCGTCACCGCGGTGTCGAGGTCGAGGAACGGAGGAATCCAACGTCCGCTCGCTTTGATGCGCGCGACGCGTTCGAGCGCAGCGGGGGACATGAAGGCGAACCACAGGCCGCCGTCGCTCGCGAACGACTTCTGGGGAGCGAAGTAGTAGACGTCGGTCTCGGTGAGATCGACGGGCAGGCCTCCGGCCGCCGACGTCGCATCGATGACGACGAGTGCGTCCTCGGCGATGCCGTCGGGGCGCTGCACGGGTGCCATCGCGCCGGTCGAGGTCTCGTTGTGCGCCCAGGCGTAGGTGTCGATTCCGGCCGTCGCGACGGGGGAAGTGACACTGCCCGCAGGTGCCTCGATGACGTGCGGAGCCTCGAGGAAGGGTGCCGCCGCAGCACTGGCGAACTTGGCGGTGAACTCGCCGAAGACGAGGTTCTGCTGACGCGTCTCGATGAGGGAGAACGTCGCGACGTCCCAGAACGCGTTCGAGCCTCCGACGCCCATGACGACCTCGTAGCCCTCGGGCAGGGAGTAGAGCTCGGTGAGGCCCGCCTGCACGTCGGCTACGAGGTTCTTCACCGGTGCCTGACGATGGCTGGTTCCCATGACGGGCGCCCAGCGCGAAGCGAGGGCCTGGAGGGCTTCCGGGCGGATCTTGCTCGGGCCGGAACCGAAACGTCCGTCGCTCGGCTTGAGCGAATCGGGGATGACGACGGTTTCCGCGGCAGAGGTCTCGGCACTCACTCGGAGCAGTCTAGGTGTGCGGGTGCAAGATGGGGGCATGACTGAGGTGCGAATCGACTACGACGGTGAAGGTCTCGACGAGTCGCAGGTGCCCCCGGCGCCCCACGACCTCGTGCGGCAATGGGTGGGCGACGCGCGCCGCCGCCAGGACGCTTCGGGTGACGTGCCGGAGCCTGAGGCCATCAGCATCGCGACGGCGAACGCTCAGGGCGCACCCCACGTGCGCACAGTGCTCATGCGCTACCTCGAGACCGACGGACCCGGTTTCTACACGAATCTCGAGTCGGCGAAGGCATCCGATCTTGCGGTCAACCCTCAGGTGGCGGGCGCGCTGACGTGGCCCATGATGTTCCGCGCGATCCGCTTCACCGGCACGGCTCGGGAGCTGCCGCGTGACGTCGTGCGCACATACTTCGACTCACGCCCGTGGGGTTCGCGCGTCGGTGCGTGGGTCTCGAAGCAGTCGCGCCCGCTCGACTCACGCGCCGAGCTCGAAGCGGCGAACGCCGAGATGGCTGCGCGCTACCCCGACACCGGCAGCCCCGACGACGTTCCGTTGCCCGACTTCTGGGGCGGCTACCGCATCGACTGCGACGAGATCGAGTTCTGGGCGGGTCGCCACTCGCGCCTTCACGACCGTCTTGTTTTCGTGCGAACCGCCGAGGGGAACCTCGACGACCCTTCGGCATGGCGTCTCGAACGTCGTTGGCCGTGAACGAGATTCGCTGACGCGAAATCCCCTGCCGGGACGATGCGACCTACCTCACGCGCGGTGGGTGTTCCTTCGGGAACGAAGTCGACCCGTTGTAGCGTTGACCATGACGAAGCGCGCCGCGTTCCCTCCCCCTGGTGGCGTGCTTCGTTCTGTTCGGCCGCAGCGCCTTCGGGTGCGCGCCGAACGGCGAAGGGCCGGACTCCCACGTGGCGTCCGGCCCTTCGTTCTTGTGTGCTGATGGCTATTTCTGACCTGCTTCGGCATCGCTCCACGGTTTGGCGCCGCGCTTGGCGAGCATGCTCGTCATGAGGTTGATCTCGCTCTTCTGGCCCTCCACCATGGTTCTGGCCAGGCGGACGGTCTGTGAGTCGCTCGCCGCAGCCTGAGCGGCCTCTGCCATCTCCACGCCGGCGCGGTGGTGGACGATCATCAGCCGCAGGTAGAGGATCTCTGCTTGCTTGCCGCGGCTCTCGCGTAGCTTCGACAACTGCTCGCCGGACGCCATGCCCGGCATCCGGCCGTCCGCGAGGAGCATTTGTCCCTTCGGAAGACCAGCGTGCTGGTGGCCGGTCCGCGCCATCCACGCCATGCGCTCACCGGACACCGCGAGGGGCAGCTCCCATTCCTGCAGCCACGCCATCATCTGGCCGCGCTGGTTCTCCTGCGTCGTCGCGATGTCGTAGGACAGCGTCTGGATGTCGGCTGCGGTGCTGCGCGAGCGCACCGTCATCGACATGTCGACAGCCTGCGCGTGGTGCGCCGACATGTCGCGCGCGAACCCGGCGTCGACGCTGTCGGCTCCCGGGTGACGTGGCTGCGCCGACCACATGCCGACGAGTGCGGCGAGCGCGAGGGCCACGAGTGCGACCAGCGTGATGGCCGCCGGGCGGCGTACCTGTGCCCAGGTGAGGTCGTCGCGACGCTCGTCGTCCGACGCGGGCTCCGGGCTTCGATGACGCTCGGGGCCCCCACCGTCGTGCGGTTTCTTTTCGTCCGTCATGGAAGGTCCGAGCGTCACATCTGGCCGGCGAGCTTGCCCGTGTTCGGGTCGTACGCGCCGCTGCAGGCTGCGCCCGGCTCAGGCGTCTGGGGGCCCTGCAGGTAGGCGTCGATGAACTTCTTGATGCGCGGATCCGAAGCGTTGTCGACCTTGAGCTGGTGGCCCCAGGCCGTCAGGACGATCTTCGAGCCCTGACCCGGGTACTGACTCATGAGCATGTAGTCCTGGCCGGCCAGCTTCTTCAGCTTGGAGATGTCACCGCTGCTCGCCTTGTCGGTGGTGATCCACACGGCGCCGTGTTCGAGGCTGTGGACGGCGTACTTGTCCGGGATCTTCTTGTCGTAGACGCCGCAGTTGGCCCAGGCCTGGTTGTGGTTACCGCCTGCGGGCGGCGTCATGGGGAACGTGGGGTCGCCCTCCACGTGGTCGCGGCCCAGGTTGCTCCACGTCTTCATGCCCTTGATGTCGGAGCTGGCGGTGCCGCCGTCGCCTCCGTCGCCAGAGTCGCGCGTCGCGAGGAAACCCACACCTGCACCGAGCGCGACGACCGCGGCGACTCCGCCCGCGATCAGGGCCATGCGCTTCTTCTTCTCCGAGCGGCGCTGCTCGGCCTGCATCTGGGCGAGGCGCTCGCGTCCACTCGCCGTATCGCGATCGCTGCGTGCCATGGGGGTACTCCTCGTGGGGGTCGTGCTGTGCGGTCGGCGCTCATTATGGCCGTACAACCTTTGCGCACGGCTACGCAGGAGGCCGTGGAGGTGGCACTCTTGTCCTCGTGAGTGACCTCATCGATACCACCGAGATGTATCTGCGCACGATCTATGACCTCGAGGAAGAGGGCATCCCTCCGCTGCGCGCACGTATCGCCGAGCGCCTCGGCCACTCCGGCCCGACCGTCTCGCAGACGGTCGCGCGCATGGAGCGTGACGACCTGCTGCACGTCGGTGACGGTCGGCGGATCGAGCTGACGGATAAGGGGCGCACGCTGGCGACCCGCGTCATGCGCAAGCATCGCCTCGCCGAGCGCCTGCTCGTCGACGTCATCGGGCTCGAACTCGAGTTCGTGCACGACGAGGCATGCCGCTGGGAACACGTCATGAGTGAGCGCGTGGAGCGCAAGATTCTCGAACTCATCGCCGACAAGGGCCTGTCGCCCTACGGCAACCCCATTCCAGGTCTCGCAGAGCTGGGATGGGAAGGGGAGGCGATCGGCTTCCGTGACGGCGTGCAGTCGCTGGTCGAGGTCGCCGGCCAGGAGCCCGTCGAGGTCATCGTGCGGCGCATCGGTGAGCCGGCCCAGGCGGACGCCGAGTCGCTCGCTGTTCTGACGAGCGTCGGCCTCGCGCCGCAGGTGGCCCTGATCGTGCGCGCCGAGGGTGAGCGTGTGCACGCTGCGGTGCTCGACCGGCTGGACGACGCGGTGTCGCTTCCGCACGACCTCGCGTCCCACGTTTTCGTGGAGGTTCGTCAGGGCTGACGCGTGTGATGTTTGTCACATAATCGGCCTGTAACGGTTTTGCGGATTTCGGCGGTGGCGGGGAGCGTCATGCCCCCACGGGTGGAGTTCGCGTTTGCCGCGCCGTGACGCGGCGAACACCAACTCCACGTGCCCGTGATCTTTCCGTTACGGTCGGTTGCGGTTCGGTTCGAGAACACTCGTTCGCCCTTCGCGCCCAGCCCTGTCGGGGCGTACGAGTCTTATCCGCGAGATCGCAGTGACAGGGGCGGGGGACCCACTTTTCGTCCGAGGCCATGAGCCACGGACTTGGGGTGAAGTCACGCACGAGACCGCACAGGTCGGCGTGACCGGGCTGAGCAACTGGCCCGAACCCGACAGCTCACCTCGTAGGCGCTCGAGAGGTTGCACATTGTCCACCCAGAAGACCATCGGTCGTCACGCCCAGTCGAAGAACCCCCGTAGCCTGACCCGCGTCTCCGCGGCCGTCACTGTCACCGGTGGTCTCGTCGCAGGCCTCGCCGCGACGGGCTCGTCCGCAGGCGCTGCTCCGACGACGCCGCGTCAGGAGGCCGTGCGGGCCGCCACGACGCCGCTCGAGCTCAAGACGGTCACCCCCGCCAAGTCGCTCGTCGTGAAGCAGGCCAAAAAGGCTGCGGCTACCAAGAAGTCCACTGTCAAGAAGGCCTCGCGCACGCAGGTCCGTCAGGCCCTGACGCAGCGCAACGAGCGCGCCACGCAGGCCCTCGCCGCTCAGCGCAAGGCTGCGCAGGAGCGTCGTGAGGCTCGCGCCGCCGCGAAGGAGCGCGAGGAGCGTCAGCAGCTCAGCCGCACGCAGGTGCGCCGCACCGTCACGCAGCACCGCACGCCGAACCAGCAGAACGCCTACGGCCAGCAGCGTCAGCGTCCGGCCGCTACGGCGACCACGCAGCGTCAGCGTCCGGCCGCTACGGCGACCACGCAGCGCACGCGTCCGGCCGCTACGGCGACCACGCAGCGCACGCGTCCGGCCGCTACGGCGACCACGCAGCGCACGCGTCAGTACACGGTCAACACGGCCGCGACGCGCATGACGAACCAGAAGGCCTCGGCTGCCACGCCGTCGCGCTCCGGTGTCGTCGCCATCGCGTCGCGCTACACGGGCATCCGTTACACGTGGGGCGGCAGCACGCCGGCCACGGGTCTCGACTGCTCCGGTTTCGTCGCCTACGTGTTCAAGCAGATCGGCGTCAACCTTCCGCACCAGTCCGGTGCCATCCGGGCCATGACGACGCCGGTCTCGAACCCGCGTCCGGGTGACCTCGTCTACTCGCCGGGCCACATCGGCATCTACGCCGGTAACGGCATGTCGTACGAAGCCCGCCAGGCGGGCATGCCGTCGGGTCTCTACCCGGTGGTTCGCGGATCCTCCTACGGCCGCCTCTGACCGAACCGGTCGCACGACAAAGGCGCCGCAAGCCCTCGGGCTTGCGGCGCCTTCGCGCGTTGGTGGACCCGGGCTTACTTGAACTCTCGGAAGAACATGGCCGCTGCGCCACCGACGCCGAGGAGGACGACGCCGAGTCCGATGGCGAGCGTGAGGTTGCTCGGGCCGTCGGAGTCGTCGAACGCGGGCGCGGCGAGGCTCGACGCGCTGCTGCTCGGCGTCCGTGACGACGTCTTCGAGCTCGAGGAGGACGTGGAGGACGACGACGAGGAGGACGCGCTGCTGCTCGGCGTGGAGGTGGCCGTCGGGCTCATCTCGTTGGAGCGGGTGGTGGACGGCTCCGTCGGTGCCGGAACGTCGCTCGTCGCGCTCGGCAGGCCGGTTGCGGGCACGTTGTCCGTGGTCGGTGCGGGAGCACTGTGCGTTCGCGTCGGCGTGTAGGTCGGGGTGGACGTCGACGGCTCCGGCGCCGGAGCGCACTGGTCGAGCGGGAGCGAGCCGACGCCGACTCCGCCGGCATTGATGTAGACGGCGCCGGCGCCCGACGGGATGGACAACGTCACCGTCGTCGACGCGTACGGAGCCACGGTGGTGGCCGCCGGGGAGACGGGGGAGCCTCCCGCTGAGGCGGTGAACGTCTGGACGAGTTCGCTGCCGTTGGTCAACGTGACCGTGACGAGCGTTCCGTTCGCGCCGCAGGTCGGCGACTGGAAGATGGCGCTGCTGCCTCCCGGCGCCTTGGGGAGCGCGGACGCGGCGGACGCGCCGGTGACAGCGATGACGCCGAGACCGGCGGCGCCGGCGAGAGCGCGGGCGGAGGAGAAGGGGCGTGCAAGCATCGGGAGCGACCTTCGGAAGACGTCGAGCGGCGTGGTGCCCGTCGATTCTTCCACGAACCGAGCCGAACAGCAGGACGATCGGTCTTCGATGCCCGGCTGGGGTCGACGAATCAGATGAAACTCGAGTGCAACCAAATGCTCCCCTCGTGCGTCTTTCCTCGTGAACGCTCGAAAACAGAGCGGTCCGTCACATTTGCGCCGCAGCGCACATGGGGCAGAAGGCTCGCGGTAGCGGGGTCGGTGGGGTCTTGGGGGCTCGATCGCCCCCGCACCGGCGAGCGGGCGTTAGGTCTGATTGACTTGGCGCCGTGACGATCAACGCAGCTGCTGTGGCCTACCTGCGCCACCACCTGTGCGAATTTCTCCTCTTCGTCGTACTGGCCACGCCGGTGCTCGTCATGCGTCCGTTCCTCGGCAACGTTGTCGTCGTCGTCCTCTTTTTCGTCATGTACTTCGGTTTCTCGTACCAGAGTGAGCGCGCGGTTCGTCTGCGCGTGGACGACGACGGTGTGCAGTACCTCGCGGGCGGGCGGGATCGCTCGTTCATCGCCTGGAGCGAGATCGGAGCGATCGTGCCGCGTCGGTTCCGCGGATGGCCCGCCGAGGATGCTCTCGTCGTCCTCGATCACGCGGACAAGCCGCTTCTCGTGGCTGGTGTCGCGATGTTCGGTGATGCGGACCTGCGGCGGGTGAAGGCCTACGCCGGGCAGCGCGTCGAGGTGCGTGAGCCTGTTGTTCTGTCGGCGCTCACGGGTCGAGCGGGCGGACACCGTCGGCCCGATCTCGTGCCGGAGCGCACGTCGGAGCGGTTCCTCGCGTCGTCGATCGGCGGCATGGTACTCGCCGCGCTCGTGGCGGTGGCGCTGTTCAGCTTCGTGCGCTGAGGCGCTGCTCGCGTCGGTCGGAGAGGACGACGACGGCGAGGCACGCGGCGGCCATCGCGGCGCCGAAGAGGAACATCACGGAGTAGTGGATGCCCGCCTGTTCCGTGACCCACGCCATGATGGCCGGCACCGCGAAGCCGAGGTAGGTCACGGAGTAGAAAACGGCGGTGAGGCCGGCGAGGTCGCGCGGGCCGGCGATGCGCTGCACCTCGAGCAGGCCGCTCACCATGGCGAGGCCGTAGCCGGCGCCGAGGACGAAGCTACCGAGAATCGCGGTGGCGATGGCCAGCTCTGACGCGGCGAGCGCGCCGAGCAGCATTCCGGCGACGAGAACGACGAGCGCCGCTGTCACGGCCCGTGCGGAGCCGGGGCGGTCGATCTTGCGCCCGAGGGATTGCACGAAGAAGCCGCAGGTGAGGCCGACGACGCACAGGAGCGCGGAGAAGGCGATGGGTGCGTTCGTCACGCGGGAGCTCATGAGGGCGGGCAGGACGGCGTACGCGCAGGCGGCTGCGCCGAAGACCCAGGGCGCGACCGGCAGGACGACGGTGAGGAAGCGTCGGTGGCCGAGCGCGGGGATGCGCAGGTCGTCGCGCAGGCGCCCGGTGTTGCGGTTCGTCAGGTCGATGGTTTCCGGGGTGCCGCGCAGGCCGATTGCTGCGCTCAGCGTGACGAGGATGTTGACGACGTACGCGAGTTCGTCGGGGTAGGGCGCCCACTGAGCGAGGCAGCCGGCGACGCCCGCACCGATGCCGAATCCGGCGGTGAGCGACATGGCGGCGCGCTTGGCGCCGGTGCCGTCGGGTACGTCGTCGTGGGGGCGGGAGGAGAGTTCCTTGACCCAGGACGTGCCGACGGCCATGACGAGGCCGAGCGCGATGCCGGACAGGACGCGTCCGGCGAAAAGCGCCGCGACCTGGCCGTGCGCGAGCGCGAGGGTGGCACTGCCGGCCATCGCGATCCAGGGGGCCGGAGCGAGGAGCTTGGCTCGCCCGTACCGGTCGGAGAGCGGGCCGCCGATGAGCAGCGACGGGATGATGCCGAGCACGTAGGCGAAGAGCAGGATGTCGACGGTGACCGCCGGCAGGTGGTGCTGCGACTTGTACATGACGAGCAGGGGAGTGAACTCGTTGCCACCCCAGGCCACGGCGAGCATGGCGTGGGCGGGGCGGGTCCACGGCTTCGTCATGGGGCTTCCTCCAGGTGCTCGGCTACTGGCAGGTACCCATGAAATCACGCGGCTTGGCGCGGGGGTGCGGTGCGTTTCGGGGAGTGAGCGACGTCATCGTGGACGGGGTGTCGTGAGGGGTACAGGCCTCGCGCGGTCGGGCGTGTGTGGTGCCGAACTGACGCGGTGCCCCGTTGTGTTCTGACGGGGCCCGGTTCAGGTGCGAAGGCGGCGTGACGACGCGCTGAGTGCCGGGTGACCGCGAGCCTGCTCGACCCGGTGAACCGGACGACTACGCCGTCTCGCTGACGAGGTCGAGAAAGTGCCGGGAGCGCTCGCGCAGTTGGGCGACGCGCAGTTCTTGCCAGGCCACGCGTTCGGCTTCGTCCTGAACCTCCATGGCGTTGGGGACGCGTCGGGCGTTCCTCGAGCAGGAGAAGTCGGTGCAGATGGACGTGCCGACGGTGTTGCCGACGCGGCCGCTCGCTCCGGCGCGCGGCGCGACGTAGAGGGTGACGTTGTCGGTGGCGGTGATGTCCTGACACCAGGAGCACAGCAGCTTGCGGCGCTCCTTGGGTGGGGTGGCGCGGCGCAGGAGGAGGGTGCGCACTGCGTCGCCGTCCTCGGTCTCGACGACGAAGGTGGCGTACGACTGCTGCTCGCGCTTGGGGTCGATCCAGCCGAAGTAGTCGCGACCGTCCCACTCGATGCCGTCGAGGTCGGGCAGGTTGGCGCGCTTCGCCTCGCCCTTGGAGGCGTTGACGAAGGACGCACGGATCTCTGCTTCGGTGACGACTCGCATGGGTTCCATCCTCTCGGAGCCCTTCTGCGGGCCGCAAACGAATTCAGTCGGGGAGCAGCAGTCGCGCCCGCTCGGGCCAGAACGTGACGGGTCAGTGGCCGCACAAGGGGGCGCCGCGCCGGCGCGGCGCCCCGCGACTACAGCAGCCCGCCCGACAACAGTTAGGCTGACCGCTGCGCGTGCAACCCCTCGGGCGGAGCACGTCGCGACGTTCACGCGAGTGCGTCACCGCCTGGTCGGCGCGATGCGAGGACGACGCTCCCGTAGCTCAGGGGATAGAGCACCGCTCTCCTAAAGCGGGTGTCGCAGGTTCGAATCCTGCCGGGAGCACCGATCGGCCCTCGGGCAAGAATGTGTGGGGCCGGCCAACCTCGGCATCCGGTTCGGCCCACGTCGGGCGTTGGTGATGCCAGGATCGAAGGCATGATCGCTGCTGTTGCCGTGTCCCAGAACGCCGACGACCCGCTCGCGGGCCTCGAAGTGCGTGAGATGCCCAAGCCCGACGTCCCGCAGGGGTGGTCGCTCGTCAAGATCGTCACGAGCTCCATCAACATGCACGACGTGTGGACCCTGCGCGGCGTCGGCCACCCGCCTGAGCTGCTGCCGCGCATCCTCGGTTGTGACGCCGCGGGCTACGACGAGGACGGCAACCGCGTCGTCGTCCACGGGATCATCGGCGACCTCGACCGCGGACGCGGCGACGAGACCCTCGACCCCAAGCGCTCCCTGCTCTCCGAACAGTACGAGGGAACCTTCGCGGAGTACGTCGCGGTGCCCGCCCGAAACCTCGTCCCCCTGCCCGACGGCATCTTCTTCGCGGACGCCGCCTGCCTGCCCGTCGCGTGGGGCACCGCCTACCGGATGCTTGCCACCCAGGCGAAGCTGCGCGCCGGCGACACCGTGCTCGTGCAGGGCTCCGCCGGGGGAGTGAACTCGGCCGCCATCAAACTCGCCGTCGCCATGGGCGCCACCGTGTACGCCACCTCGCGCACCGACGAGAAACTCGCCCTCGCCGAGAGCTGGGGCGCTCGCGGCATCGCCGACGGCGCGCGCCTGCCCGAGCAGGTCGACTACGTCATCGACAACGTCGGCGAAGCCACCTGGTCGCACTCCGTCAAGTCACTGCGACCCGGCGGCGCCATCGTCACGTGCGGCGCCACCACCGGCATGAACCCCTCGGCCGATCTCGGCCGCATCTTCTACCAGCAGAAGCGCGTGCTCGGCTCCACGATGTGCACGCTCACCGAACTCCAGCAGCTCGTGCGGGTCATGGAGAACACCGGCGTCCGCCCGCTCATCGACTCCACCGTCTCGCTCGAGAACATCCGCGACGGCTTCGAGACGATGCTCGGCGGCGACGTGCGCGGCAAGATCGTCGTGCGAGTGGCCGACGGCGACTGACGCGGCGGTCAGGGGAAGCGGCTCAGAGTTCCTTGATGACGCGTGCCGGCGAACCGACGGCGACGACGTTCGCGGGCAGGTCCTTCGTCACGACAGCCCCCGCACCGACGACGGTGTTCTCACCGATCGTCACGCCCGGGCAGACGACGACCCCGCCGCCGAGCCACACGTTGTTCTCCAGCGTGATCGGCTCGGCGGCCTCCCACTTGTCACGCCGCTGATCGGGGTCGAGCGGGTGCGTCGCCGTGAGCAACTGGACGTTCGGGCCGATCTGCACGTCGTCACCGATCGTGACGCGGGCGACGTCGAGCGACGTGAGGTTCCAGTTCGCGAACGTGCGCGCCCCGATCGTCGTGTTGTAGCCGTAGTCGCAATAAAACGGCGGGCGCACCTCGGAATCCTCGCCGAACGCGCCGAGCAGTTCCTCCATGACGGCGCGGCGCCCGGCAGAGTCCGTCGGGTCCATCGTGTTGTAGCGGTGTGCCAGCGACTGGGCGCGCGCCGACTCCTCGCCGAGCACCGGATCGTCCGCGATGTACAGCTCGCCGGCGAGCATCCGCTCGCGCATGGTCCTCGTCGATTCCGTCATGGCGTCCAGGCTAGGGCGCCTCATCGATCGCACGTTGGCCCTGTCCATGCGCAGGGATCGCCCGGCGGCTGCGCGCACCGGGAAGGGGCATAACGTCGAGCTATGAGCTCTACACAGCAGGGGACGGTACGGAAGCTCCTCGAGGCGCACGGCACGACCTTCGCGGCCGACGCCGACATCACACTGCGTGACGAACCGGCATGTCTGTGGCAGCTCCTCGTTCTCGCCCAACTGCTCTCGACCCGGATCAGCTCCGACATCGCCGTGGCCACCGCGCGCGAACTGTGGAAGGCCGAATGGCGCACGCCCGCGAATCTGCGCAGGAGTACCTGGCAGCAGCGCGTCAACGCCCTCGGACGTGGCGGGTACCGCCGTTACGACGAGTCGACGGCGACACGACTCGAGGCCAACGTCGTCCTGCTCGACGAACGGTGGAACGGAGACCTACGCGAGTTGCGCGACGAGGCGGACGGCGACGCCGCAGGCATCGCAGAGCTCCTTCAGACGTTCGACGGCATCGGTCCCACGGGAGCGGACATCTTCCTTCGCGAAGTTCAGGATGTGTGGCCGAGCGTCGCGCCGTACGCGGACAAACTGGTCGTGCGCGGAGCGAAGGCTGCAGGCCTCCCGACGACGCCGGACGAACTCTTCGAGCTCTGCCCGAGCGGCCGCGCAGCCCATCTCGCCGCAGCGCTCGTCCGCGTCGCCCGCAAGCCGAGCATCCTCGAGCGCTTGTAAGACAGGCGGGCGACGTCAGCTGACGCCGTCGTCGGGCCAGGTCCAGCGGATGCCGACGAGGCCCGGCCCGACGTCCTGCACCATGAGTTGGAGCAGTCGGTGCGGGCGGACGTCGAGGCGATAGCCGATCTCGCCCTCGCCGAGGTCGACGTACTCCTCGGCAGTGGCGGGCAGCTCGCCTGCGAACTCAACCTGGATGAGCACCTCGCGCGTACGCCGCGGGACGCTGTAGGTGGCCTCGACCGCGCGTAGCGCGCTCGGGGGCAACTGGATGCGGTGATCGACGACGGCGATGTCACCCCGACGTGCGTCCTCGGCCAGGATCAGTTCTGCGCCCATGAGCCCGTGCTCCGGCCACAGCACCGTCCGTCCGAGTTTGCACCCCGCGACCGCCTCGAAGTGATCCTCGATCGACGTCGAGAACGCGGCCGGGTCAACTTCGTCGACGACATGGATCGACGGCAGTCGGATCGGGCCGGGGGAGAGAGCGCGCACGATGTGACGAAACTCAAGCGTCCGCTCCACGCCGACGGCGTCGACGAAGAGCTTTTCGTGGACCGTCTGCTCGTACGGCAGTTCGTCGTGCTGCATGAACCCCAGCTCGCCCAAGGCCTTGGCCACGAGGCCGGTCTCCGGCATTGCCTGCGACACCGGAACCACCCGGGGATTGCGCCCACGCGGGCGCGGGGGCCCAACGAGATCGGTGAGCTCACCCGACCCCAGGCCCAGCAGGTCTTCGAGAACCGTGAGGGCCTCGATACTTCTGGCCTGCTCAGGCTGTCGCCTGCCCGAAGACCAATGGCTGAGCGCCGACACACTGACAGGAGTGCCGTTGGCGCTCAACTGATGTGACAAGGCCGAGAGCGTGATTCGTCGGGCCGAAATGGCCGATCGCAACGTAGTCGAGAACGGAGTTGCGGTTTCTCCATGGCTGGGCGCCACAATGTCCCCCCTCCTTCCACCCCTTCATGCGGAAACACCGCCAGGCAGGCTAAGCAGTGGTTGTTTACGGATTTGATTTAAATACTGGAAAAGGCGGCTCCTATGGTCAAAAAGCTCCACATATCTGGGCACGGGCGTAAATGTCTGCCCCATTTGTCGCCGCAGAGTATTGGACGGTCGTCCGGTTTCTCGGGTGCCTTGGAATTCACCTCGTGCTGACGAATCGCGTGGAGCGAGACAGACATGATTCTTGCCGAAAGGGTGGGCCGACGATGGCACCTTCACTGATCAACTGGGGCGAGGGCGAGGCACGTGCCTGGGGGGAGCGCACCCACGTTGCCCGCCATGACCTCGACGGCCTCGACCTCTTCGCACGAAAGGGTATCGCCCGCATCATCGATGCGATGCCGCGTTCAGCGGTCCATGCCTACACCATGGGTGACGACCCCTGTGACGGCGCGACGTGGCGTCGTGGTGACGTGGCAGATCTCACGGGTCTCCAACTGCTCGACATAGTCGACCAAGGTCGCCTCTGGCTGAATATCGTCGGGGCGGGCCAGCATGTGCCAGAGCTCGGAGCAATTGTCGACGAACTCTACGGAGAAGTTTCGTCCACTGTCGGTGACGCCTGGAGCACGCTCAAGGCGACCCTCCTCGTGTCTTCTCCGTCCGCGCAGGTTTTCTATCACGCCGACAACCAGCCGAACGCTCTGTGGCATATCCGCGGTGAAAAAAAGGTATTCGTCTATCCCTGTCGCGAGCCGTATGTTTCTGTGCGCCAACTGGATTCAATCGCGGCCGGGTATGCGGACGAGCAACTGCCGTACGACCCTGCGTGGGATGCGTCCGCCGAGGTGATCGACCTGCAGCCGGGCGAGGTTGCGTGGTGGCCGCAGAACAGCCCGCACCGTGTCGTGAACGCGCCCGGCGAGCCGAGTGTCTCGCTCTCCGTCGAGCACCGGACCACTGCCTCCACGCGCACCGAGCGTCGCCAACGGGCCGAATTCCACCTTCGGCGAACCTTCGGGCTCACCCCGCCCCCCGGCAAGTGGCTGGATCCGGTGACTCTCGTGGCCGGCTCCGCCCTCGCGAAGGTGGCACCCAAGCAGCGGGCTCGCAACGAGCGTGCCGTCTCCTTCGTCGTCGATCCTGAGGCGGAAGGCGGGGTGAAGAGCCTCGCATGAGCACACTTCTCGCCGTCCGAGGCCATTACACGGCCCACCGTCTCGACCATGACGAACTCGGCTACACATCCCTGAGCGACGACGTCGACGCCGTTCTCAGGAGCGAAGCTCCCGTCACCCACCTGCCGATCGACGAACTCGCGAAGCAGGCGCGTGCTCGGCACGCGGACCTCGTGGTCATCGTCGTCGGTCGCCAAGGGGAAGAATCGTTCCCCCGGCCACTCGGTTTTGCGCTCCTCGAGCGCCGACCAGCCAGCCCGTGGCGACCGGTCGACATCCGCCTGGCGGGTGAGGGAAAGCTCGACCGTCAGAGTTTCCACCTCGTGGAGCCCGAGGTCGCTGCCACGCTGGCACTCGGTGTCGCCACCTTCGTGCGCCGGCACCGCGTGTGGCGCCTGCACCTCGACCAGGTCTCGCCGAACGATCCGACCCTCGCCTACCTCGTGCGATGCCTACCGCGGCTGCGGGCGCAGGCCGGTGACCCGATCCCACTGCTCCGCTGGCCCGACGAGCGTCGGCCCGGCCGGTGGGCGTCGAAGAAAACCCGTGCCAAGCACCGCACCGCATGCCGGAGGCTCGACGAGTCCGGCTCTGCCTGGCGGGTACACCGGTTGCGGAACGCCGGCGAGATCCGCGCAGCTCTGCCCAGGACGCTCGAGGTGCGCGCAGCTCGCGAGCGTCAGCTCGCCCGGCGCGACGCGTTCGCCGATGCGGCAGGGCAGCGTCACGTGCAGCGCGTTCTCGATCTTGCCGCCGAGGGCAATGCCGAGGTGTGGCTCCTCACTCTCGACGGCACGCTCGTCACCTATGCCGTCGTTGGGTGTGACGACGGCAAGCGCGTCCTCGTCGACAGCAGGATGCGACCGGGCTACGAGCGCCGCTCACCGGGGCTCGTGCTCTTCGGCCACATGCTCGCCACGTGGTACGTCGACGACGCCGTCCGGGTCGTCGACTTCGGACGTGGCATCAACGACTTCAAGCGCGGCCTGCGCAACGAGGTGGAGGAACGCCTGTGCGTGCGTGCGTGGTCGAACCCTGCCCTTGAGTACGCGGACCGCGGCCGGCACGTCGCCGACGCACGTCTTCGAGCGTGCGCCCGATCAGTGCGTGATCGATCACCGCTTGTCGCGGGGGTCGTGCGCCGCTGGCGCGCTCACCCCTTCACGCATCCCTGACCCCGAGGACGACCGGCCGAAGTGCCGTAGGAAAGCAGGAAAGCATGTCCACCCGAGCACCCGAGGAGACGACCACACGGTGCGTCGCCCACGTGTGCGACTCCGTCGCGGCCGCGGAGGAGTGCGCCTCGCGACGGGCGTGCCACGGGCGGAGTGCGCTTCCGGCCGGTCGCCCACCTGCGTCGCGGCGGGCCGCGCGTCATGCCGCAGGCCGACACGACCGCGTCGAACCGAGGCGTCGACCCTCGATGTCGCGCGGCGCCGGCGCTGCAGCCGAGGACGCCCGTGCGGCCCGTGACCGCCGGGCGCGCACGCGCCGGGCCCGGGACGTCAGTGGATTGCTGGCCATCGACCTCGCCGTCCCCGCAGGCATGGGGTTCGCGACCCCGGTCAACCCGTTGGCCGTACTGGGTCTCGCATTCGGGATGGTCACCACCTACCGCTGGGCCGGGTTGTACCGACGCCGATTCAGTCAATCGGTGCTCGACGAACTGCCGTATCTCGTGCTCGGAATCCTCGTCGGTTTCGGCCTCGGTGCCCTCGCGCTTCTCGTCGACGACGCCCCGACGTGCGGCGAGTTGTTCGCGGGGCTCGTGCTGACCGTGACCGTCGTCATCGCCGGACGCACGCTCGTGTACCGCCTACGTCGCCGCCGCGCGCCCCGTCACGCCCAACGTGGCGGCACCCGGGTCCTCATCGTCGGTACGGGCGCCGGAGCCCGCGAGTTGGCCCGCCGCATCACCACAAGCGGTCAAGGCGCGGCGCTCGTGGGATTCCTCGGCGCCGAGCCGGACGACGGTGCGCTCGTCGAGCAGACGATCACCGCTCCCGTCATCGGCGACTACGCCGACTTCGGCGAGGTCGTCGAGACGTTCGGCGTCAACATCGTCGTCTGCGCCTTTCCCGAACTGCAGGAGTGGCAGCTCGCACACCTGCTGCGCCGCGATGCGCCGCCCGACGTCGAGGTGTACACCGTGCCGAACGGGTACAGCATGTGTCGCTGGGGCGGGCCGTGGGCCGACCACATCCGCGGTATCCCGATCATCCCCGTCGCCCCGGCCCAGATGCGGTGGGTGGACGTCGTCAGCAAGCGGGTTCTCGACATCGTTCTGGCGCTCGTCGCGCTCGTTCTTCTCTCGCCGGTACTGCTGGCCGTGGCGCTCGCGGTGCGTATCGAGCTCGGACGCGGAGTCATCTTCCGCCAGGAGCGCATCGGCAAGGGCGGAGCAACGTTCACCATGCTCAAGTTCAGGTCCATGCACCCGGCGCGCGAGGGGGACTCGCAGACCCGCTGGAGCATCGCAGGCGATCAACGCATCGGTGCCGTCGGCCGTTTCATCCGCGCCACGTCGCTCGACGAACTGCCGCAACTGTTCAACATTCTGCGCGGCGACATGAGCTTCGTCGGCCCGCGTCCCGAGCGCCCCTACTTCGTGGAGCGCTACTCGCAGATCTACCCCGACTACGAGGACAGGCACCGCGCGCCGGCCGGGCTCACCGGCTACGCGGCGGTGCAGGGCCTGCGCGGCGACACCGACATCGCCGAGCGGGCGCACTTCGACAACCTCTACATCGACAACTGGTCGATGTGGCAGGACCTCAAGATCATCGTGAGGACGGTGGGCAGTGTTTTCGGACGCCACGGCAGTTGACGACGACGCGCGTTTCCCACGCCCCCTGCGGGTCGGCATCGTGTTGCCGACGCGCACCCGCGGCGGCGCCGAGGTGTGGCAGGAGCGGCTCGTCCGGGAAGAGGCGACGGCGGATGTCACGGTTCTCGCACCGCATGGCAGCGACGCCCTGCGCCGCTGGCAGGAACGGTCGGCGCGCACGCTCGACCTTCGCTCGGGGCGACGCTTCCGCGGTGCTGCGGCGAGCGTCGTCGACCTGCGTGAATACCTGCGCACCTCCCGTCCCGACGTCGTCGTCGCGCACGGCGTGAAGGCCGCGCTGCTCACCCTGACCGCGGCCGCCGGCGCCGGAGCGCGCGTCGCCTGGGTGCGCCACGACGACAGTTTCCCGCGCCTCTCGCGCATCGTGAACACGCTGGCGGACGCTCGGCTCCTGGGCTCCGAGGGGGCCCGGCTCGCAGGTGACACCCGTGCAGTTGCCATCCAGGGGCCGCTTCCCGGTGCGCCACTGACGCGGGCGGCCGCGCGGCGGACCCTCGGGTTCGACGAGGGCTCCAGCGGCATCAGGCGTGCCGTCATGGCCACGCGACTCGCGCCCTACAAGGGGGTCGATGTCGCCATCCGTGCCCTCGCGTGCCTGCCGACGTGGAAGCTGCACGTCTTCGGCGTCGTCGATCACGCCTACCCTCAGGAGGCCGAGCGACTCACCGCACTCGCGGAACAACTCGGCGTGGGGGAACGGTTTGTGCTTCACCCCGCCCGTGACGACGCCTGGTCCCTCCTCGGTGCCTTCGATGCTGCGCTGATGCTCACGCGCACCGACGCGGGAGCCCACCTCAGCCGCGAGGCGTTCGGGTTGACGGCGTACGAGGCGGTGCGCGCGGGAGTGCCGGTCGTCGCGGCGTCACCTGTCGCCGAACAGCTCGGCGCTGCAGGCATTCTCGTCGGCTCCGAGGACGTCGACGCCGTCGTTGCCGCCCTGCGTGACTGCGTGCGACCCGAGCGCCGCCGTGAACTGCTCGCCGCAGGCCCCGGTGTGCTCGCGACCACCGTTCTCGAACCCGACGAAGCCGCCGACCGCTTCACCCGCCTCCTCGCGGGGACCGCCCGCCGACCGGGAGCGGGCGTGCGAGGCGCCGAGCCGATGTCGGTCGTCACGACGGTGCTCGACGAGGCCGAGGCTCTCGCGCGCCTCCTCGACGACGTGGTGCCGCTGCTCGGTCCTGACGACGAACTCGTCGTCGTGGACGGCGGCTCACGCGACGGCACGTTCGAGGTGGCGCAGGAGGCCGGCCGCCGTGATGCACGGGTACACGTGTTGCGGGCCGAGGGCGCCGGAATCTCCGAGGGCAGGAATGCCGGGATCGCCGCCGCCGCCCACGAGCTCATCGCGTGTACCGATGTCGGGTGCACACCGGCCCCGACGTGGCTCGAGGCCTTCCGCAGCGCAGCGAGCGAGCACCCCGAGGCCTACCTCTTCACGGGTGTCTACACCGCGACGGCGAGGAATGCCGTCGATGACGCGTTCGCCGCCTGCGGCTACCCGGACGTCGCTGAACTGCACCACCCGAGCGCCGGTCAGCGCCTCTACGCGCGAGCGTTCGGCCGCGCGTTCCGCCCCGAGATGCCCACGGGGCGTTCCGTCGCCTTCAGGCGAGCCGCCTGGGCCGAGGTCGGCGGTTTCCCCGAGAACCTCCCGACGGGTGAGGACGTCACGTTCGGCATGCGGATCGCGGCCCGCCACCCGGCGCTGCTCGTCGCCGATGCCGCCGTCGAATGGGAGCAACGACCGAGCGTGCGCTCCACCCTGCGCATGTACTACCGGTACGGGCAGGGCTCGGCCGACTCGGGCAACACCCGGCTCGTCGTGCGTGACGGCCTGCGTCTGCTCGCCTACGGGGGTGGCGCCGTTCTCGTGACCAGAGGGCCCCTTGCCCGAACGGCACTCGCCGTCGGTGCGGTGGGCTATCTCGGCGTGCCGGTGCGGCGCGCGCTGCGGCGTCCGCGCGGCGTTCGCGCCGCAGCGCTCGTGCCCTTCGCGACCGCGGCTCGCGATGTCGCGAAGGTGGCCGGAGCACTCGAAGGCATGACGCGCCAGGCAAAGCGGGGCGCTCACTCGTGAATCGTGCACCCGCGACGCGCAGCTCGGCGCGGCGCCTCACCGTCGGAGCGCTCACCCTGAGCGTCGGCGAAGTCGTCGGCAAGCTCGGCACCCTCGGCATGCTCGGGCTGATGGCCCGGCAGCTGGGCGCGGCCGACTTCGGCCTCTTCAGCCTCGGCCTGGGCCTCGGACTGTTGCTCGCGTCGGTCGTGACGCTCGGCTTCGACCAGCGCCTCGTGCAACTCGTCGGCGCGGAACCGGAGTCGCTCGACGCCCGCCTGTCGGCCCTGCTGACACTGCGGATGGCGCTCGCGATCACCGTCGTCACCGTGTCTGCGATCGTCCTCATGACGCTCGACGAACCGGCCGCCTCCCGCGAGGTCATCGCCGTGCTTGTGGTCGCGGGATGTAGCGATACGCTCGTCGAGGCCTTCCGTACGGCTGCGAACGTGCGTGCCGTCCAGGTCGTGCCCGCCGCGGTGCTTGTCGTGCAACGGCTGCTGGCGCTGGGCCTCGTCGCCTGGGTCCTGGCCGAGGGACACGGGGTGGTCGCGGTCGCGTGGGCCTACTGCGCCGCGTCCCTCGGGAGTCTCGTCGTCATGGCGGGGGTGAGCCGTGTCGTGGCCGACGTCCGGCCGCGGGCGGCTCTCGTCACGCGTCACCACCTCGGCGACTTCCTCCGCGCCGTGCGGGTCACCGGGATCAATGACCTCGTCTCCATGACGCTCTTCCGCCTCGACGTCGTGTTGCTGGCCGTCCTGGCCGGTGAGGTCGCCGTCGGCCACTACACTGCGGCCTACCGGCTGCTCGAGACAGTGCTCTTCGTCAGCTGGTCGCTGTGCCGCGTCGTGCAGCCGAGCCTCGCCGACACCTCGGCCCCGATTGCGTCGCGCGCGGGCATCGTGCGCGCCTGCATCGTGCTGGTCGCAGCGGTCTACGTGCCTTACACCGCGCTCCTCGTGGTGCGCGGCGAAGACCTCATGCACCTGCTGTTCGGCGCCGAGTTCGCCTCGGCCCACGTGCTGTGGGGTCTGTGCCTCGCGCCCCTCGCATTCGGACTGGCACAGGTCGGTGCCACCGCGCTACTCGCCCTGCGTCCCGATCCCGCTGTGCTGTGGGCCAGCACCGCAGCCCTCGCGACCAACGTCGGGCTCAACCTCGCGCTCATTCCCGCGTTCGGCGCCGTGGCCGCCGCCGTGACGACGAGCCTGTCCTACGTCGTCCAGGCAGGCGTGACGGTGACGGCGCTGCGCCGTGTCATGCCGGTGCATAGCGCGAGTCGGCCCCTCGCAGTCGTCGCGCTCGCCGCGTTCGTGGCGGCCGCGGTCATGCTCGTCCCCATGGCGCCGCTCGTCGCGATGGCGTTCGGCGTGGGCGTCTACGTCCTCGTGTGGGGCGTCCTGACGTCGGTGTGGGATCGCCCCACGCTCGGTTTCCTCCGCTCTCTGGCGAGGCCGGCATGAGCGCCCAGCTACGAACCCGGCGCGAGGCACGCGAACACCGCACCGCAACCCGCCTGCGTAGCCTGCTTACCGCGGCCGTCGCGACGACCGTCGCCGTCGCTCCCTGGTCGGAGCGGGCCGTGGCGCCCCTCATGGCTCTCGTCTGCGTTTTCGCCGGAGTCGTGGTGCTCTTCGAGCGTCACGTGCACGTGCCCATGACCCTGCGCGCGTGCGCACTCGTGCCGATCGGCCAAACGCTCACGCTGCCGTTCGCCCCCGACCTGCCGTGGTCCTGGCGTCTTGTGGCCATGAGCTGGATGGGGTGGATCTGCGCGCTCGGTGTCGCCCAACTCGACGCGCGTCGCCGTGCCTGGATGCTCGTCGCTGTGAGCGCGTCCGCCGCCGTCGTGGCATTCGGGTCGCTCGCAGATCTCGGCGCGCTCTCGAGCCACGAGGGCGGCGGCGTCATCAACGGCCGCCTCCAGGGACCGCTCGCGCAGCCCAACGAACTCGGTTCGCTCATGCAGATGGCCTTGCCGTTCGTCCTCCTCACGACGTTCGCCGCCTGGGCCCCGCGTGACGGCCGCATTCGTGCCCGGACGTGGCGAGTCACGAGCGTCGTCGGCCTCGCCGGCGTCGTCGCGGCACTCGTCTTCAGCCTCTCGCGCGGTGCTTGGATCGGAACGCTCGTCACGCTCACCCTGGTGGCGCTCGTGCGTCCCGCCGCCCGCCGCGGACTCCTGACGTTCGGGCTCGCGCTCGTCCTCGTGGGGGCGCTCGCAGCCGCAGCGGGGGGATCGTTCGTCAGCGCCGTCAGCGCGCGGTTCGACTCCCTCACCTCGCCGACGCGCAGTGCCTCGGACGAGCGCCCGGCGATCTGGGCGTATGCCGGCGAGCTCGTCGACGGTCGTCCGTTCACCGGGGTCGGCGTCGGTGGCCTACCGGAAACCGCCGGCGACGCAACCTTCGGCATGATGAACGTCGCGCCGCTGCACGCGCACAGCATCGTGCTCACTGCGCTGGCCGAAGGCGGACTACTCGCACTCGCGACCCTCAGCGTGCTGCTCGTCGTCGGCGTGCGCGTACTCGCGCGCATGAACGCGCGTGGTGCGCCGGTGGTCGAGGTGGCCGCCGCAGCCGCGCTCGCCGGCGCCTTCGTGCACGGCGTCATCGACTTCCCTTGGCGCGCACCGGCACTCACCGCCACCACCTGGCTTCTTGTCGGGCTTCTCCCGGTCGGCGTGACGCGCTCGCGCCGTTCCTCGACGAAAGGAAACCCATGACCGACCATCGCGACCCGACGGACCTGCCCGCTGCGGAAACCCGCGGCTCAGGTTCGTCACCGACCTCCAGGGACACTGATGGCGCGTCCCGCACGGGCATCGGACGGTGGCGCCTGCCGCTCGCCATCGTCGTCCTCGGCACTCTGGTCGTCGCTTTGACGGCGCTGCTCCTACCGGGTCGCTACGACGCGACATCCGTCGTCGGGCTGCGCGCCGCATCCGAGGGCGGGAACCAGGCCGACATCGCGGCCAGCGCCGACAGCCTCAAGCAGGTGGCCCAGCAAGAAGCGGTGGCGAGCGGTGCGCCCGGACACGTCGAGAGCATCGGTCGCTCCATCCCCGTGTCGCGTGACGCGAAGGCCACGGCCAACCTCGACCCCGACTCGACGACGATCCGCATCGTCGCGCAGGGCGTGAGCGCGCGTGAGTCCTCGGCTCTGGCCAACGCGCTCGCCGATGACGCCGTCAAGCGCATCGGACGTGACGGCACGGCGCGCGCGGTGGTCCTCGAACGGGCTGATCCGACCTATGCCGAGAAGAAGCCGAACCGCCTGCTCGTGGCCGGGGCGGGGGAGGCGGCCGTCCTTGCAGCGGCCGCGCTCGCCGGTGCAGCGAGGGGGCGGCCATGACGGGCCCCACGCCGCTCGTGCTCATGTACCACGGCGTGGCCCAGGTGCCGCGCTCGCTGGATCCGGCGAACATCTTCGTGACGAAGGAAGCGATCTCCCACCAGATCGCACGCCTCACCGAGCGTCACGGGTTCCGTCCGCTGACCGAGGCGCAGTACCTCGCTGCGCTGGCCGGTGAGCGCAGCGTGCCCTCGAACAGCTGCCTCGTCACCTTCGACGACGGCTACGCCTCCGTGCTCGACGAGGCGGCGCCGTTGCTTGCCGCCGCGCGTGTCCCGGCCATCTGTTACGTCTCACCCGGGTTGCTCGGCGCGCAGCCCGACCGCAGTGAACCGGCCGCCTCGGCCCGCCTCGATCGCGACGGCGTGCAAGCACTGCGCGAGTACGGGATCGAGATCGGTTGCCACAGCGACCTGCACGCGTCCATGCGGGGGATGAGCGCCGAGCGGCTCCGTGCTGCGACGAGCGTCGCGCGTGAGGAGATGAAGGCGCTGTTCGGCCACACCCCGCGCACGTTCGCCTACCCCTACGGCGATCACGACGCGGCGGCGCGAGCTGCTGTGCGCGAAGCCGGCTTCGAGTGCGCCTTCGCGACCTACGAGGGATACGGACGTTTCGCCCTGCCACGGGTCGACATCAACGCCACCGACACCCCGTTCACCTTCGACCTCAAGCTGCGGCGGCTGTACCCGTTCGTCCGTCGTTCGCTGGGGCGCGTTCCCGTGGTGCGACGAGCGACGCACCACGTCGTCGGCTACGCCCCGAGGCAGCCGTGACCCGGATCCTTCACGTCACCGAATGCTTCAGCACCGGAGTTTCGCGCGCCATCCGCACGATCACGCAACTCGCGCCGGAGCACGAACACCACCTGCTGTACACCGGCCTCGACGAGCCGGGCGAGTCCACGTTCGCCTCCTGCCGCGAGCTGCCGGACGGAACCTCGGCGCGCATTCGGGCGGTGCGTGAGGTTGCCGGCGCGCTCGGTGCCGATGTTGTTCACGCACATTCGAGTTGGGCCGGCGTCTACACGCGGGCGCTGCCGTTGTCTGCCCGCGTCGTCTACCAGCCGCACGGGTACAAGCTCTCCGACACGAGTGCGTCACGGCCGGCGCGTTTCGCTGTGGCAGCCGCCGAGAGCCTGCTGGGGCTGAGGAGCGATGCCGTCGTCGTTCTCTCACCGCAGGAGGCACGGCTCGCCCGACGGCTGACGCCGAGGGCGCAGGTCGTCGTCGTGCCGAACGTGCCGACGCTGCCGGTTCGTGAAGGATCACCGGAGAGCTCGGAGGCCCCGCAGGGCGGTGGCGAGATGGCCCATCCGACGATTGTCATGAGTGGCCGGGTCAGCCGGCAGAAGGATCCGGAGTGGTTCGTCGCCGCCGTCGAGCTCGTGCGTCGAGAGCGTCCGGACGTGCGGGCGGTGTGGCTCGGCAGCGACGACGACAAGGGCTTGACCGAGCGCCTCATGGCCGCCGACGTGACGGTGACCGGTTGGGTCGACGCCGACGAGGTGCGGCGCTTGGTGGGTGCGGCGGGCGTCTATCTCCACACGGCGCGGTACGAGGGGTTCCCGCTCAGCGTTCTCGACGCGCTCGCGCTCGGTACGCCGACGCTCGTGCGTGACATCCCCGCGTTCGAGGGAACACCGCTGTGGGCCGTCGACTCACCGACGGCAGCCGCCGGTCGTGCCCTGGCCCTGCTCACCTCGCGTGAACAGCGGGAGGCCAACCGTCGTGCGGGAGCACAGCTGCTGACCACCATGTCGCCGGACGCCCAACAGGCGGCCCTGGCCGAGCTCTATGGGTGAAGTCGCACCCCGTCACGGCGAGGCGAGGCGAAACAGACCCTTCGTCTCGATAGCCTTCCGGGGTGACGAACGACGACCGCAGCGCTCCCGAGGCCCACGCGAGCGTGCTCGACACCGAGCGCGCCCAGGCCGTGCGTGACGCTGCCGCTCTTTGGCAGCGTCACCTCGTCGACCTCGGCGGACGCAACTCGCTTCTGTGGCAGCGCACCGACGACACGGTCGAGCTCGACCTCACGACGGCGCACCCGGCCGGCGTCGCGAAGTTGCTCTCCGGCCGCAACGTGCTCTTGTCCGAGATCGTGCGCGAACCCAGCGCCTACCGTGCCGCGTACGAGCGGGCCATCGCCGTGCGCGATCTCTCGCGTGAGCTGCTCGAGGAGCGCGGCATCATCAGTTGCTTCCTCGCCCTCGGGCGTGCGACCTGGCAGCTCAGCGGCGACGCCGTCCCCGCCGCCCCGATCCTCCTGCGCCAGTGCGACATCCACTTCGGTGGTCGCGACGGTGACGACCTCGTGCTCGAGGTGTCGCGCACCGTCGAACTCAACTCGGCGCTGTCGACCTATTTCGCCTCGCGCGGCATCAACATCGACCAGGACTACCTGACGTCGCTCGCGTCCGGCCCCCACGGCTTCGACCCTGCTCCGACCTACGACATGATGCGCCGGGCCGGCGCGAGCATCCCCGGCTTCCGTGTCGACGAACGTCTCGTCGTCTCGACGTTCAGCTACGCCAAGCTCTCCATGGTCCGCGACGTCTCCGACCAGTCGGCGTGGTTGCACCAACACCCCGTCATCGCTGCCATGGCGGGTGACGAGCAGGCCACCTTCGACGTCGGCGCGCAGATGCCCGAACCCGGCCTCGACGCCGACCCGCGCGAGGAGTTCCTCGTCCTCGATGCCGACGCGCAGCAGCAGGCGGCGATCGACGCCGTCATGGGCGGCCAGCACCTCGTGCTCATGGGCCCGCCCGGTACGGGCAAGAGCCAGACGATCGCCAACCTCGTCGCCACGCTCACCGCACACGGCCGCAGCGCTCTCTTCGTTGCGGAGAAGCGCGCCGCGATCGATGCGGTCATCGGCCGGCTCGAGGGTCTCGGGCTGCGTGACCTCATGCTCGACGCCCACGCGGGCTCCGGCACCGCAGCCGACCTCGTCGACGCTCTCGCGCGCCGCCTCGTCACAGCGCCTGCCTCGGGGGCACCGCACGTCGGTGATGCCCTTCGTTCGAGTCACGACACCGGCCCGGGCCAGGACGCTCCTGACGAGGCCGTCATCGAGACGCTCGAGGAGCACCGCTTCACCCTGCTCGAGCACGTGCGCGCGCTGCACCGCGTGCGTGACCCGTTCGGCGTCAGCGCCAACGACGCGCAGGATCGCATCGCCGAACTCAACGCCCTGCCGGTGGCGCCGCGTTCGCGCGTGCGCCTCGAGGGCGAGCCGTTGCGGCGCCTCGACGAACAGGGCCGTGACGAGGTGGGCCGCCTGCTGAGCGACCTTGCGCGCCGCAACGCCTGGCGTGACGACGGGCAGCCCGACCCCTGGTTCGGCTCGCGCGTGCGCGGGCGTGACCACATGGAGCGCGCGAAGGCACTCGTCACCCGCCTCGCCGGCGAGAACGGGAACGACGGCGATCTCGCCGCTCACCGATCCCAACTCGACGAACTCTTCACGAAGGCGGGCCTCCCGCTGCCGGAATCGGCCACGCGTGCGGCCGAGGTCCTGGATCTCATGGAACAGGTGAACAAGACGCTCGACGTCTTCACCCCCGAAATCTTCGGTGTTCCGCTCGACATCGCCGTCACGGCGAGCGCCACCCGCGCCCAGCGCAAGGAAACGGGCGAGGCTCCCGGCGTCCTCGAACGACGCCGTGTACTCAAGCAGGCCCGTGCCACGCTGCGGCCGGGACGGCCCCCGGCCGATCTGCACGCCGCGCTCGAGCGGGCGTGTGTGCAGCAGACCCGCTGGAAGGAACTCGGCGGTACCGGGCGCCCCAACGTTCCCATCGGTACGGAGGAGGCCCGCAGCGCCCACGCCCGCCTCACCGAGGAGCTCGACTGGCTCGGTGTGCGGCTCGAGGGCACGGCGGGCGCCACCGAACTGCTCACCACACACTTCGACGAGCTCGCGGAGCGAGTTGCCGATCTTGCCGCCAATGTCGATCGACTCGAGATCGTGCCGACCGTCGGAGGCGATCTCGAGCGCCTGCGCGCCCAGGGTCTCGGCGCCGTCATCGACGACTTCGCCGCTCGCGGTCTCGGCCCTGACGCGGTCGGCCCCGAGTGGGAGTTCGTGTGGTGGACGAGCGTTCTCGGTCGTGTGCGCCGTCACGATCCGGCCTACGAGCAGCACCGCGGCAACGAACTGCGTGCGTCTGCGGTGAAGTTCGCCGACGCCGATCGCCAGCACCTTGCCGCAGCCCCCGAGCGTGTGCGCGCCCGCGCCTACCGACGCATCGACGCCGTCGCGGAACACTTCCCCGAGCAGGTCGAGGCGATGGAATCGGCCCTCGTCTTCGGTCATCACGCAGGCAGCGCCGACGCGCTGCGCCACGCGTTCGCTGGCGCCCCCGACCTCATGACGGCGCTCGCTCCCTGCTGGGCCATGAGCCCCCTCGTCGTTGCGCAGACACTCCCGCCGGGGCAGTGGTTCGACGTCGTCATCTTCGACGAGGCGAGCCAGATCCCGCCGGCCGAGGCGATCTCCGCCATCAGCCGTGGTGCACAGGTGGTCGTCGCCGGAGACACCCAGCAGCTTGCGCCGACGAGCTTCTTCCAGCGCACGGCCGCGGGTGAGGACACGGCACACACGGGGGAGTCTGTGCTCGACGTGCTCTCCGCACTCCTGCCGGTGCGCCACCTGCGTTGGCACTACCGCTCGCTCGACGAGCGCCTCATCGCGTTCTCCAACGACGCGGTCTACGACGGTGAACTCGTGACGTTCCCGCGGGCACGTACCGAGAACGTCCTACGCTTGCACGTCGTCGGCGCGAACGCCGTAGCCTCCGACGACCTCCCGGTCGCCGCAGCTCAGGCAGCCTCGGTCGACGAGAACGCACCGGAGGTCGCGGCCGTCGTCGATCTCGTCTCACAGCACGCCCGTCAGCGGCCCGAGGAAAGCCTCGGCGTCATCGCGCTCGGTCTCACGCACGCACGCCGCGTCGAGCGCGCCGTGGCGGCGGCAGCCCGCACCGACGAGGCGCTCGCGGCCTACCTCGAGGCGCACGTCGACGAGCCGTTCTTCGTCAAGAACCTCGAACGCGTCCAGGGTGACGAGCGCGACGCGGTGGTCCTCACCCTGGGTATTGCCCCGACGAGTGGCAGCCTCGTGCGCCGCTTCGGGGCGCTCAACCACGTGGGTGGCGAACGACGCCTCAACGTTGCCATCTCGCGCGCCCGTCGCCGCATGGATGTCGTGAGCACGTTCGCCGGCGAGGACCTGGAACCCACGACTCTGCGCTCGCGCGGGGCGACGCTGCTCCGCGATTTCCTGCTCTACGTCGCCGAGTGCGACGAACGCCTCGAATCTCGTGCCGAGGACGTCGACGGGGTCACCGTGGTCGGCGGCAAGCGTCGCCGTGCTGCAACGTCCGGATCCGTCGCGTTGCGCCGGGTCGGGGCCGACGCGGAGATCGTGCCCGTGCCGTTCGTCGTCGAGGACTTGGCGCGGCGCCTTCGCGCCGAGGGGCTCACGGTGCACACCGGCTACGGCCATTCGCGCATGCGCGTCGACCTCGCGATCGAGCATCCGCGCGAGCCGGGGCAGATGCTGCTCGCCGTCGAGAGCGACGGCGAGCACTACGCGGCGATGAACAGCGTGCGCGAACGCGACCGGCTCCGTCCCGACGCGCTGCAGCGTCTCGGCTGGGCGCACGACAGGGTGTGGACCGTCGACCTCTTCCGTGACCCGGCGCGCGACACCGCCCGCATCGTCGAGTTGGTTCACCGTCGCGCGGCGCAGGTCGACGTCGCAGGTGAAAGCGTGCCGCAGTGACCGACGTGTCAGGGCCCGACGGCGCTGACCGCCCGAAGGCTGCGGGAGGCGAGCGGCAGAGGAGTGGGCGGCCACCGCGTCGCGGTCCTCGTCGCGCCACGGCTGCCCAGACCGGATCGGTCGTGCCCGCCGCCTCCGCCACGCCGGAGGCGGATTGGGCCGAGTGGCTCGCTCGCCGGGAACCCGAGACCCAGACGCCGCCTTCGCCCGTGAGCACGGACGAATCCGAGGCGAAGGGGGCAGCCGGGAAGCCGCGCCTGAACGAGCGGGATCGGTGGTTCCTCGAGCAGCGTCCACCGCACTGGGACTGAGTGGCCCGGGCGTCGCGAACGCGTCGCGAAACGATCCGAGCGCGCGGTCACGAGAAAGGGCGTCGACACCGTGATGGTGTCGACGCCCCTTCGCGTCAGAGGGTCAGTGACCTCGGGATGAGCGTGAAGCTCAGACGCGACGCTGCGCGCGCAGCTCGTCGCGGATCTCGGCGAGGACGGAGATCTCCGTGTCCTCGACGTCGGCCGGCTTCTCGAAGCGGGCCTTGGCAGCCTCGTACGGCTTGACCATGAAGAAGTACACGACGAAAGCGAGGATGAGGAAAGCGACGAGAACCGTGAGGAACGCGCCCACCGGAACGTCGCCCGGCTTCCAGTTGTTGAAGTCCGGCGTGCCGCCGAGCTTGCCGATGAGGCTCATGACGACGTTGACGAAGGCCTCGACGACCTTTGCGAAGGCGCCCGCCATGATGAACGCGACGGCAAGCTCGATGAGGTTGCCGCGCATGATGAAGTCCTTGAAGCCCTTCATGGCTTCTCCTTACTACTCAGTCCAGTGAAAAGGTGCGAGGTGAGCGTACCCATCCAGGTGAGACGCAAAGAAATGCGGGAATCCCCCAGCGTGTCGGAATTCGTGATAAGCGGGCGGGTCAAGGACTGACCGTGACGAACAGATCTGACCAGGACGAGTGTCCATCATTGGTATGACGCGCAATTTTCATCACGTCGGGCGGCGTGAGGGCCACGAGAACAGGTGCTCGATCGACTCGATTCGACACGTCCGCGCTGCGGGACTTTGTCTCGAATGGTGGTACGACTGGCGCCCCCGAGGTGAGGCGCGTGCCGTCCGGTGCCCAGACGTCGACGCGTGAGGTGCGAGTCAGTCGGTCCGCTAGTGCAGCGTCCGCGTCGATCGTCACGAACTGTCGGCCGCGCAGCTCAGGGCGTTCGGAGTTGTCGGTTGTCGACGCGCCGGACGAGGGGGACGAGGAGGCAGGGACGTCGTGGGTTCCACCGCCGGTGGCCACGAGGGCGGCAGCGGCGAGGCAGACGCAGGCGCCGAGTTTGCGGAGTCGACGTCGCCTCGTGGCGGCGGCTCGGGTGGGCGCATTGAGGCGGTGGACGACGTCGAGATCGCGCAGGCTGGGCATATGTCGACGCTAGGCGCGTGGCAGTTGCGCGTCACGCGGGACGCCCCGTGCCCTGTGGAAGAGGCTTACCGGCCGTCAGGGTTGGGGAGAAGTCAGTCGCTGGACGAACTCGACGAACTGCCCTCGCCCGAGCCGGAACGGCTGTCCGTGCGGTAGAAACCGCTGCCCTTGAACGTCACGCCGACGCCGTCGAACACCTTGCGCAGGTCGCCCGAGCACACCGGGCACGTCGTCAACGCCGGGTCGGAGAAGGACTGCCGCTCCTCGAAGCGGTGGCCACAGTTCTTGCAGGCGTAGACATAGGTGGGCATGGTCTCCTCCAACAGGGCGAACGGCGGGCGCTCGTTCTTTCGAGCGTCATCGTAGGGCAGGGGCGGGGGTGGCCGCTCTCGCCCCGCGAAGCTCAGGAGTGACCGGTCCCGGCATGCTCGGTGTCCGGGCCGGTGTCGGTACGCCAACCGGCCAGGCGGCCACCCGCGCTCACCTCACGGATGCGCTGGGCGGCGAGACCACGCACCGACTCCTTCGTCACGACGAGGAGTTGGTCGCCGGCGCGCAGGACGCTGCGCTCGTTCGGGACGTATCCCTCGTCACCGTTGACGACGAGGGTGACGTTGGCTCCGACCGGCAGGCGCAGTTCGTAGACGCGCACGCCGATGAGGCGTGAGGTCGGGCCCACCTTGACCTGGAGCATGTCGGCACCGAGGTCCGTCAGGGGCGTGTTCTCGACCTCCAGCTCGACGGTGTGGGCTTGCTCGTCGATGCCGAGGCGTTTGGCGACGAAGGGCAGGGTCGGGGCCTGCAGCAGGGTGAAGACGATGACGAGCACGAAGACGAGGTCGAAGATCCATCGCGTGTCGGACGCGCCGAGCGTCAGGGGCACGGTCGCGAGAACGACGGGTACCGCGCCGCGCAGTCCGGCCCAGGACAGGAAGACCTGCTCGCGCCACGAGAAACCGAACGGCGTCATCGACACGAGAACAGACGCCGGGCGCGCGATGAGGAGGAGGACGAATCCGACGACGATCGCCGGCACGAGCTGGTCGGCGAGGCGTGACGGCGATGCGAGCAGCCCGAGGAGAACGAACAGACCGATCTGTGCGAGCCACCCGAGGGCCTGACCGAACCCGCGCACCGCCTGACGGTGTGGGATGTTCATGTTCCCCAGAACGAGCGCGGCGAGATAAGTGGCGATGAAGCCGCTCGTGTGGACCGTCGCGGCTGCGGCGTACGCGAAGACGCCACCCGCGACGACGCCGATGGCGAACAGGCCGGACGAGCCCGGCGCGATGCGTTGCGAGAGTGAGCCCAGCACCCAGCCGACGAGCAGGCCGACGAGCGCGCCGCCAGCAAGTTCGAAGACAGCCGTTCCGGCGAGTTCGAGAATGGTGAGGTGCTCGCCGCCGGGTACGACCTCGCTGGCCAGCGCCACCACGAGGAGGACGACGGGGGCGTCGTTGAAGCCCGACTCGGCTTCGAGCACGCCGGTGAGGCGGTGCGGGAGAGGGACCTTGCGCAGTACGGAGAAGACGGCCGCGGCGTCTGTGGAGCTGACGATGGCGCCGAGCAGGAGCGAGGTCGACCACCCCAGGTCGAGCAACCAGTGGGTGAGTGCGCCGACCACGCCGACGGACACGAGGACGCCGAGCGTCGACAGGAGCAGTGCCGGGGCCACGGACGAGCGGATGCTGCGCCATTCCGTCGTCAGGCCGCCCTCGATGAGAATGAGCACGAGTGCGGCGTAGCCGAGAACCTGAGTGAGGTTGTCGTTGGAGAAGTCGATGCCGAAGCCGCCCTCGCCGAGCACGACGCCGATCGCGAGGTAGATCAGCAGGGTCGGCAGCCCGGAGCGGTTGGCCAGGCGCACCGCGGCGACCGCGACGAGGAGAACGAGGGAGCCGACGAGAAGAACGAAGGGAAGGTCGTCGGTACCGAAGCCCGTGCCGGCCGCTGATGCGATCATGCGCCGCCCCCTCCTACCCGCTCACCGTTCGTCGTCGCTCGGCATTATCTCAGGGGCTCGCGCAACCACGTGAGCCCGTTCACGGTGAGCACGGCGTCGACGCGCTCGTCGTGGGCCTGCGTGGGGAAGTCGACGCCGAACTCGTCCGGAAAGACGACGGCGATGACGGGCGTTCCCTCACGGCGCCGGGGGAGCGCTCGGTCGTAGCAGCCGCCTCCTTGCCCGAGCCGCTCCCCGCGCGCTCCGACGGCAAGGGCGGGTGCCACGACGACGTCGGCGAGCGCGATGGCGTCCTTGCCGAGATCCTCACCGGTTGCGAGGTCGCGCCACGACAGATCGAGGTCCTCGAGGGTGATGGGGACGATGACTCGGCCGTTCTCCAACAGGCGCGCGTTGAGCGGTTCGAGATTCGACTCGGTGTCGAGCGGCTCGAAGGTGGCGACGCACGACGCGGTGCGCAACGCCGGTTCCGCGAGACGGAGCAATCGCCGCCCGTCGGCCTCACGCTCGGACGTCTCACCCATGTCACGGCGGGCCCGTCGCGCGGCGCGCAACGTGCGCCGGACGGCACGCTTAGCCTCCCGTGACGCCGCGTTCACCTCCGGCCCCGTGGAAGCGTCGTTGTCACCCATGACGAGTAGCCTAGGAGACATGACTGAATCGACGACGCCCGCCATCCGACGCCGTGCGCGCAAGGCCGTCATCCCGGCCGCCGGCCTCGGTACCCGCTTCCTGCCCGCCACGAAGGCCATCCCGAAGGAGATGCTGCCGGTGGTCGACAAGCCGGCCATCCAGTACGTGGTGGAAGAAGCCGTCCGTGCGGGCGTGCCCGACATCGTGACGATCACCGGCCGTTCCAAGGCCTCCCTGGAAGATCACTTCGACCGCCACTGGGAGCTCGAGCAGGCACTCGAGCGCAAGGGCGACGAGAAGCGCCTCAAGCGCGTGCGCAAGTCCAACGATCTGGGCGACGTGCACTTCGTCCGTCAGGGCGAGCCGAAGGGGTTGGGCCATGCCGTGCTCATCGGCAAGAACCACGTGGGTGACGAGCCGTTCGCCGTGTTGCTCGGTGACGACCTCATCGACGAGGGTGATCACCTCCTCGAGGAGATGATCGAGGCGCAGCTCAAGCACGGCGGTTCCGTCGTGGCCCTCATGGAGGTTCCGGCCGAACAGATCAACCTCTACGGCTGTGCCGAGGTGGAGCAGATCGACGGTGAGACCTCGGGCGTCGTGCGCGTCAAGGGCCTCGTGGAGAAGCCCTCGCCCGAGGAGGCACCGAGCAACCTGGCCATCATCGGCCGGTACGTGCTCGACCCGTCGATCTTCGAGGTGCTCGAGCGCACCGAGCCGGGCCGCGGCGGCGAGATCCAGCTCACCGACGCTCTGCAGGAGCGTGCGAACGCCACGGGTGACGGCGCGGGCGTGGTCGGCGTCGTGTTCAAGGGCAACCGCTACGACACGGGTGACCGTCTCGACTACCTCAAGGCCGTCGTGCGACTCGGCGTTCGTCACCACGACTTCGGTGACGACTTCCGGTCGTGGCTGCAGGAGTGGGTCACCACGGACGAGGGCAAGGGCAACGAGAAGCGCGCCTGACCCCCTGCTTCGAACCGCCCCGGCAGCGCCCCCCGCGAGGGACGCCGCCGGGGCGGATCTCTTCGTGTGGCCGGTTGTCGGTGATGAGCGGCACAATGTCGGGGTGATCTCCCACGACGACCATCTCGCGCGCATCCTCGCGGCGGCGCCTGCGCCGCGGGTGGAGCGTCTCGCTGTGTCCGGCGGATCGCTGCTCGGACGCGTGCTCGCTGCGGACGTGAGGAGTGCCGTCGAGCTCCCGGCGTTCACCAACTCGGCGATGGACGGCTACGCCGTGCACTCCGCCGACGTGAACGAGCCCTGTGAGCTGCCCGTCGTCGGTGACATCGCTGCCGGAGACACTCGCTCCCTGAGCTGTGAGCCCGGCTCGACCTGGCGCATCATGACGGGCGCACCCATGCCCGAGGGAGCGGACGCCGTCGTGCCCGTGGAGCTGACCGACGGTGGCGTGGAGCGTGTGCGGTTCGAGGCGGCGGCCACGCCGGGCAACCACATCCGTCATGCCGGCGAGGACGTACGGGTGGGCGACCTGCTCCTGCCGCGGGGTACGCACGTGGCGCCGCACCACGTGGCGGTGCTCGCATCGAGCGGCGTCACGCAGGTCGATGTCGTCGCGCGGCCGCGCGTTGTCGTCGTCTCCACCGGTGACGAACTGCGGGCGGCCGGAAGCGAACTCGCCCACGGCCAGATCCACGACTCCAACGGCCCGATGCTCGCCGCGCTCGTCGAGGCCGCGGGGGCGCAACTCCTCGAACAGGTTCACCTGCCCGACGATGCCCGGGCTGTCTCGCAACTGCTCGAGCGGGCCGTGGAGAGCGCCGACGTCGTCATCACGACAGGCGGCGTGAGCGCCGGCGCGTTCGACGTCGTCAAGGAGGCACTCATCGACGCCGGCGACGTCACGTTCGACAAGGTTGCGATGCAGCCGGGCAAGCCGCAGGGGTTCGGGCTGCTCGGCGAGCGCCGCGTGCCCGTCTTCACCCTGCCCGGCAACCCGATGAGCACGCTGGTCTCCTTCCACGTCTTCGTCCTTCCGACGCTCGACGCCATGGGTGGGCGCCCTCCCCGCGAGTGCGAGCGCGCCGTGGTCGAGCGCGGGTGGACGTCGCCGCCCGGGCGTGCGCAGTTCGCGCGGGTCGCGGTGCGTCGTGACGATTCGGGGCGCCTCGTCATCCACCCGAACTCACGCCAGGGCTCGCATCACCTCGGCGAACTGGCCGAGGCGAACGCGCTCGCCCTCGTACCGGCCGACGTCGACGTGGTTCAGGCGGACGACGAGCTCGACATCCAGATGCTGCTGACGAAGGAGTGACATGAGCGATCTCACGCACGTGCGGGCCGACGGCAGCGCGCACATGGTCAACGTGGCGGGCAAGGCCGTGACGCAGCGCTCTGCCTCGGCCGCCGGGCGGGTGCTCCTGCACCCCGACGCCATTGCCGCTCTGCGGGACGGCGCAGTGCCCAAGGGTGACGCCATCGCCGTCGCCCGCATCGCGGGCCTTCAGGCGGCCAAGCGCACCCCGGAGCTCATCCCGCTCGCGCACCCCATCGCCGTGCACGGCGTCGAGGTCGATCTGGACGTGGCCGACGACGGCGTCGACATCCGCGCCACCGTGGTCACCGCGGACCGCACCGGCATCGAGATGGAGGCGCTCACGTGCGTCAGCGTCGCGGCGCTCGCGCTCATCGACATGGTCAAGGCGGTCGACAAGCACGCGCGCATCACGGACGTGCGGGTCGTCGCGAAGTCGGGCGGCCGAAGCGGTGACTGGCATGAGTGACGCCCGCGCTGTCGTCGTGACGTGCTCCACGCGCGCCGCGGCTGGGCAGTACGAGGACGAGACGGGGCCGGCCATCGTGAACTGGTTCGAGGACCGGGGATTCGAGGTCGCCTCCCAGGTCGTTCCCGACGGCGACGCGGTGGGCACCGCGATCGGCGCGGCCCTCGGCGTGGGCGCCGACGTCGTCATCACCACGGGTGGCACCGGCGTCGCGCCGAGCGACGCCACCCCGGAGCAGACGCGCCCCCACCTGTTGGCCGACCTTCCCGGTCTCGCCGAGGCGGTGCGCGCTCGCGGTGTTGCGGCGGGCATCCCGACGGCGGTGCTGTCGCGCGGTCTCGCCGGCGTTGCCGCGTCGGCCAACGCGACGGGCCGGGCGCTCGTCGTCAATCTGCCTGGGTCGAAGGGCGGCGTGAAGGACGGTCTCGCCGTGCTCGACGGCGTCCTCGACCACGTTCTCGACCAGTTGCACGGCGGTGCGCATTGAGCCGACGTCCGTGGCCTGTGACGATCGGTGGCGCCTGGAGCGGTTCGCGCATCGAGTTGCGGCCCCTGCATCCTCGTCGTGACCGCGAGGAGTGGAGCGCGTTGCGCCGCGAGAGCAGCGCGTGGACGGGGCCGTGGGATTCGACGAACCCCTATCCGCAGGAGGCGTTGACTTACCGCAAGGCCATCGCCTTCCAGGACGTCGAAGGGCGCGCGGGACGCCTGCTGCCGTGGGTCCTCACCGTCGACGGGCGCCTGGCGGGGCAGGTGCACGTGTTCAGCATCGTGCGCGGCGCCCAGCAAGGCGGCACCATCGGGTACTGGATTGCCGAGCGGTACGCGGGCCGGGGCATCACGCCGGCCGCAGTGGCCATGGCGATCGACCACTGCTTCGGTGTCGAGCGGCTGCACCGCATCGAGATCAACGTGCGCCCCGAGAACGTGAATTCGCTTCGGGTGGTGGAGAAACTCGGCCTCCGCGACGAGGGCGTGCGCCGTTCTTTCCTCCACATCGCGGGGGAGTGGCGTGATCACCGCACCTTCGCGGTGACGGCCGACGAGGTCGGTGCGGGCGGTCTCGTGGGGCGACTTTCGGGCTGATACCCGAAACCCGTCAGGAACGAGGCGCGACACGCCCGGCGTGTCTCACTCGTTGTGATGTGTTCGACCCATAGCCTTTGTGACGTGAGATCCAGCAGCCTGATTTTCTTCGTCATCTTTGCCGTGTGGGCTGCCTACATGCTCCAGCACTGGGTGCGGCGCCGCGAAGACCTCGCAACCGCCCGCACCGTCGACCGATTCTCGGAGGCGATGAGGATGCTCGAACGTCGAACGCCGGTGAAGGCGCAAGCGACTCGTCGCGACGAGGAGGCGAAGCCGACGCTGCTTCGCCCCCAGGTCTCGGTCAAGGGTGCCAAGCCCGCTGCTGACGCTGCTGGCACCGAATCGGTCGCTCCTGCTGCCGCTTCCACGTCGAAGGCGACGGAGCGCGTCGGTGGTCTTTCCCTCTCTTCCCCGGAGGTGAAGGCCGGCGCGCTCCTCGCCGCTCTGGCACTTCTCGTGCTCACGGTCGTGCTCGCGCCGTTCGGTGTCGTGCCGGCGTGGACGCCGCTGCTCGGTCTCGCTGCTGTCGGTGGCGTCGTCGTGTGGCTGCGCCGCAGCGCCATCGCGGCACGTCAGGCTCGCGCGGCCAAGCCGGCCGCTCGTCCGGTGCGCGCGCCCAAGGCGTCCGCCGAGGGTCCGACGAAGTCCGCCACCGTGGCGCCGACCGCGAAGGCTGCCGCTCCGGCTGCCACCTCGACGAAGCGTTCGCCGCTCGTTGCGCAGACGCCGGTCGAGCGTGAGGAAGCTGTCGAGGTCGTCGAGACCGAGACGCACACGGACGCCGTCGCGAAGGCCGAGGCCGAGGTGTTCGACGCCCGCCAGTGGGCGCCGGTCGACGTCCCACGCCCGACGTACACGATGAAGGCCAAGGCCGAGCGCGAGGAGGTCGCTCCTGCGGCCACGGTCGACGAGACCGACACCCGCCCGCTCGCCGCCCGCTACGAGAACGCACCCGTCGACGAGATTCCCTTCGATGGCATGGCCCTCGACGAGGACTACGACGAACTGCCCGAGGTCTACCGCGCCGGCTGACCCCGCCGCAACGTCCTGACGAAGGCGCCCATCGCTGTGAAGCGGTGGGCGCCTTCGTCCGTCGCGGGCTGGCTGCTGCGTGGGTCGCCCTGTGGCGGCGGAAAACTCCCAAGGTTGGGCCTTGTAGGCCTGCCGACGGCCATGCTCGGCGAACAAGGCCCAAGGTTGTGAGTTCTGCAGACGAGGGGTGCCTGAGTCGGGTGTCCGCCTCCAGGATTCGCACGATTTCGGCCATGTCATCGCGCACGACGACCGACCGACCGATGAAGCGATCGGCCGCAGTGTTCCTCATCGGGTTGCTCGCCGTCGCCACCGTGGCGTTCTGCGGCATCGGAGCGATGGCCTGGCGTCAGGCCGTGCAAGACCGCGCCACCGAGCCGGTGAAGGTGCACGGCGTGGTCACGGACCGGTTCTCGGGCGGCGGGGCAGTAAAGTCTCCGCGGCTGGCGATCTATTTCGATGATCGCCGGCTGGGGTTCATCGAGGGTGACAGGCGGATGGGGGAGGAAGTCGAGGTGTACCGCCTCGGCTCCGGCCAATACAGCTGGGACCGGCCGAGTGCGTACGGCCACCTGCTTCATCCCGCTGGCGCTACTCGCCTGGCTGATCCTCGTGACGTTCGCCGTGAGGAGCATCGTGCGCGGCCAGCGCGGGGCGGCGTCCACGCGAAGATGACGCGGGTGTCTCGGAGATGTCGACCGGGTGCCTGACGCTCGCCCTCGCAGCTCCTGCACAGGGCGGGAAGGATCCTTCCCTTGTGGTGTCCAAGGGGCCGGGTTGCGCGCAAGACGGGGAAATTTCGGCCCTTCTTGCGGGAGGCGGCCACTGGGGTGGGTTCCCCTCCGCGAGCTATGGGGACTCCGTCGGGCTCGCTGGCGCTCGCCCTCCTCCTCGAATCACAGAGTTCGATAAACGTCAGAACGGCCAGGACGGCCAGGACGGCCAGGACGAGAAGCGTGTCCTGGCCGTTCTGACGTTGGTGGAGCTATGGGGACTCCGCCGACCTCGCTCCGCTGCGGCGGCTCCTCGAATCGCCATGTCGATGGGTACGCCGAAGGGGCCGGACGAAAAGCGTGTCCGGCCCCTTCGGCGTACAAGTGGAGCTATGGGGATTCGAACCCCAGACCTTCTCATTGCGAACGAGACGCGCTACCAACTGCGCCATAGCCCCTTGAAGCGAGTGACACGTTACCACCGAGGTGAACACTCGGCCAACCGGTGTCGGCGAGCCGAAACCTCGCGCACACAACGGGGCCCGCCCTCCGCGAACGAAGAGCGGGCACGCCCGCACGAGCAACCCCGAGCGTCAGACCCTCGGCGGCCCGGACGGCGCGACGTCGTCGGCCACATCGGCAGTATCGGCCGACTCGACGGCCCTGATGATCTCGTCCTCGCTGCCCCCACGGAAGCCGTGCTTCGCCACACCGACCCCGATGACGACGGCCGCGAGGCCGAGCGTGAGGAACAGGTTGAGCTGCTGGTCCTCGCGCAGCGCCATCGCGCCCAGCGTGAACACGATGAACGCGATCGTCAGGTACGTCAACACCGGGAACGCCCACATGCGGACGGCCGGGCGCGCGCCCGCCTTGTCCATCGCCGCACGTGCGCGCAGCTGCGTCACGGCGATGACGATGTAGACGAACAGTGCGATCGCGCCAGACGTCGACAGCAGGTACGTGAAGATCTTCTCGGCCAGCAGATAGTTGCCGAACACCGCGAGGAAGCCCACCGCCACGGACGCCAGGATGGCCACCTGCGGCACGCCGCGCTTGTTCGTCGAGGCGAAGGCCTTCGGTGCGTCGCCGCGCTGACCGAGGCTGTAGGCCATGCGGCTGGCCGTGTAGAGCGCCGAGTTCAGACACGACGCAACCGCCGTCAGGATGACGAACGCGAGCACCGTCGCCAACTTGCTCAACCCCATGTTGTTGAGCGCCTCCTGGTAGGAACCGTTCTCCTGCAGCGAAGCGCTGTTCCACTTCGTCAGCGCGATGACGACGAAGATCGAGCCCAGGTAGAACAGCGAAATACGCCAGATGACGGAGTTCACGGCCTTGCGGATGCCCTCGACGGGGTTGTTCGACTCCGCCGCGGCGATCGTCACGATCTCCGTGCCCATGAAGGTGAACATCGTTGTGAGCATGGCCGCGAGCACGCCGCTCCAGCCGTCGGCGAAGAAGCCGTAGTCGGTGAAGCCGCTCAAGCCGGATGTGTGTGAACCGGGGAGCAGGCCGAGGATCGCAAACACACCGAGGCCGATGAACCCGACGATGGCGAGCACCTTGACGAGCGCGAACCAGAACTCGAACTCGCCGTAGTTCGCGACGGAGAACAGGTTCGTCACCGTGAGCAACGCCGTGATGATGAACGCGAACACCCACTGGGGCCAGTCGATCCAGCCGGAGAGGATCTTCGCGCCGGCCGTGGCCTCGACCGGGATGACGAGCACCCAGAACCACCAGTACAGCCAGCCGATCGAGAACCCGGCCCAGCGCCCCAGCGCGCGGTCGGCGTAGACGGAGAAGGAACCCGAGTCGGGGTTCGCCGTCGCCATCTCGCCGAGCATGCGCATGACGAGGACGACGAGCGTCCCGGCGAGCGCGTAGGAGATGAGAACGGACGGGCCGGCGAGCTTGATGGCTGCGGCCGAACCGACGAAGAGCCCGGCGCCGATGACGCCCGCAATCGAGATCATCGTGACGTGCCGCGGCTTGAGGCCGCTGCTCAGGGCCGACGGGCCGTCGGAGTCAGGCTGGGGTGCGTTCATGCGTCGCACTCTGCACCCGGCACCTGCCCCACGGCAATATGCACAATCGAAGTTTCGGCGATCGTGCCGGGATCGTGACCTGACGGGCTCGGGCCCCGACGCCGAGGGCCCGTCAGATCCAGGACGGTAGCCACATCCGCCAGCTCCAGTGACTGTGCGGGATGACCTGGGCCGTGTAGATCGGCCATAAGAAGATGAAGACGCCGACGGCCAGCACGACGTACGCGCCGACCACCCCCGCGCCGATACGTCGACGCTTGAGCGAGGCGTGCGCCGGGCCGAGGATGAGGCCGAGACAGTACGTCACCGCGAGGATGACGTAGGGCGCGAAAACGACGGCGTAGAACGTGAAGATCGTGCGCTCCTGGTAGCCGAACCAGGGCAGCCAGCCGGCCGCGATGAGGGCGAGCAGGACGCCGGGGCGCCAGTCGCGGCGCAACGCCCACATGAACAGGCACACGAGGATGGCGCCGATACCGGCCCACCAGATGCTCACGTTGCCGAGCGACGTGATGGCCTTCGAGCACTCGTTGACGCCGCACCCCTCGACGCCCCTGGCCGGGCTCTCGTAGAAGAACGACGTGGGGCGCGTCTGCGCCATCCAGGTCCACGGGTTCGACTGGTAGGTGTGCGGCGAGGTGATGCTCTTCGCCGAGTCGTACATCTGGATGTGGTACTGCCACAGGCTCCGCAGGGCGTCCGGCATCCACCCGAAGAGGCTCGAGTCGGGCGAGAAGCCGGTGTCCTTCGTCGCGGGGTTCTGTTCGGCCCAGTGACGACCCCAACCGTCGGTGGAGCGCAGCCAGCCGGCCCAGGTGACCAGGTACGTCAGGCAGGCCACGGGCACCATGATGAGCGCGCCGGTGAAGCCGTCCTTGACGATCGTGCTCGAGAACCAGCGGCGCGCCCCGATGGCGCGGCGGGCGCCCAGATCCCAGAAGACGCTCACGAGCCCGAGGGCGACGAGGTAGAAGCCGTCCGACCACTTCGTCGCCATGCCGAGGCCCAGGCAGACGGCGGCGACCCAACGCCACGGACGCAGACCGAGCGACGGCCCGCCGAGGCGCAGCCGCTGGCCGATCTTGTCGTCGCCGTCCCACGTGCCGTCGTTCTTGAGCGTGGCGACCTTGTGGGCGAGAAGGCGACGGGTGCGGTCGCGGTCGGCGAGGATCGCGACGAACGCGGCGAGCGCCCAGAAGCTGACGAGCCCGTCGAGCACCGACGTGCGCGACATGACGAACTCCATGCCCTCGAACGCGGTGAGGATCGCGGCGATCGTCGCGAGGGTGGCGGAACGGAACAGGTGCCAGGCGGCACGCCCGACGAGGAGCACCGCAAGCGTGCCGGCGAGCGCGACGGAGATGCGCCACCCGAACGACGATGTGATGCCGAACAGGTGCTCACCGGCGCCGATGACCCACTTGCCGAACGGCGGGTGGACGATGAAGTCCGGCTCCGGCCCGTAGACGGTGGCGACCTGGTTGTGCGTGAAGAACGCGTCGGGCTCGGGCATGTTCTCGGGCACCTTGCGCTCGTGCCCGTAGAGCATCATGGACCAGCCCTGCTTGACGTAATACGTCTCGTCGAACACGAGCTGGTGCGGTCGCCCGAGATCCCACAGGCGTAGGAACCCGGCCAGAACGGTGACGATCAGGGGGCCGATCCAGCCCCACAGCTTCGCCTTCGCGGTGAGCGGTTCGCCGAGCAGACGGCGGCGCAGATCGAGTTCTTCGCGCGAAACGTCGGTGGCGGGCTCGGCAGTCGCCGATTCGTCGTCGGGCTCGACGCTCGTGCTCGCATTCACCGTGGGCCGTCCTCAGAGGTCGTCCGGCGGCGTGCGCCGGGCGTGGAACCTTGCGCCCCGAGCCTAATCGGTGCGACCGGAGCGCGTGCACGAGCCGTGACACGATGGGCCGGTGAAGCAGATCTCGTCGTCCGAGGGCGCCCTCGTCTTGGCCGCCACCCCGATCGGTGACCCCGCAGACGCCGCGCCGCGCCTCGCGCAGGAACTCACCGATGCGCCGGTCGTCCTGGCCGAGGACACGCGCCGCACGAAGCGCCTGTGCGACGCCCTCGGCGTCACGCCGAGCGGCACGATGCTGAGTTACCACGAGCACAACGAGGCCCGCCGCACGCCGGAGATCGTCGAGCGCATCGCCGCGGGCGAGCGCGTCCTGCTCGTCACGGACGCCGGTATGCCGAGCGTCTCCGACCCGGGGTATCGCCTCGTCGCGGCGTGTGTCGAGCGCGACCTCGCGGTGACGTGTGTGCCCGGGCCGTCGGCCGTGCTCATGGCGCTCGCGGTGTCGGGCCTGCCCGTCGACCGGTTCTGCTTCGAGGGGTTCCCGCCGCGCAAGGCGGGGGAGCGTTCGCGCATGCTGGCGGGCCTCGCGGACGAGCAGCGCACGATGGTCTTCTTCGAGGCGCCGCACCGGTTGGCCGCGACGCTAGAGGCGATGGCGGAGGCGTTCGGCGGCGAGCGTCGCGCCGCCGTCTGTCGTGAGCTGACGAAGACCTACGAGGAGGTGCGCCGCGGCGCTCTCGCGGAACTCGCCGAATGGGCCGTCGAGGGGGCGCGGGGTGAGATCACCGTCGTCGTCGAGGGCGGTGCTGTGAAGGAGGTTTCGCTCGAGGACGGCGTCGCCACCGTGCTCGACCTCGCGAGTGGCGGCGTGCGCCTCAAGGACGCGTGTGCCCAGGTCGCGAAGGCCACGGGCCTGTCGAAGAAGGCGCTCTACGACGCGAGCATCGCGGCTCGCTGATCAGTCGAGGTTTGTGACGAAGTTCGTGCAGTCGGGGTCGAGCGGAGTGCGCAGTTCACCGCGGTCGGGGTCGCTCGGCGGGTAGCACGCCCATAGCACCTTCGTCAGGTTCCACGTCGACGCCGGCACGACGCCCTCGAGTTCGTGCGAGGTGCCCGCAGGTGACGGCGCGTCGAGGCGGGCGCGGACGTGAACGTCGTCGCCCTTGCGCTCGGCGGAGATGACGGTGACCGTTTTCGTCGCCACGTGCGCCGTCGACTTCTCGTGGGTGACGTTGCGCCACGTCTGCACGCCGGCAATGACGGTGACCGCCAGGACGGCTCCGATGAGGACGTTGCGGATACGCCGACGGCGTCGGATGCGACCTTCGATGTCCGGGTCGCGGTCGAGTCGGGGGAAGGCCATCGTCAGACCACCCCGGCGGCGCGGCGCCGATCGGCTCGTCGCTCACGCATGCGCACGACGCTGCGCCACGCGCGCCAGAGCATCCACGCGACGAGGAGCAGCAGGACGAGAGCCAGCACCGGCGCGAAGACGGCGGCGAGGCTCAGGGTGACGGCGGCGGCGTCCTCGGCGGTGGACAGGACAGGGGCGGCGAAGCCCGCCGTTCCGGCGTTCGCGACGGGTCGGGCCGCAGCCTTGCCGGTGTGGAAGATGCCGGCGACGATGGCGCCGCCGATGAGGCCGACCCACGGGTGATCGGTCATCCAGGCGGAGCTGTCGAGGTCGGCGGCCGCGGCGGTGGCGGCGAACACGACCGCGCCGGACGCGGGACGCACGACGGTGCCGAGGGCGTCATTGACGGAGTCGAGGGCCGGGATCTTGTCGACGACCACCTCGCCGATGAGAAGGACCGCCCCGATAACGATGGCCCACGTGCTCTCGACCCACTCGAACCCGGCCGGCAGGTTGACGACGTCCGTGAAGCGCGCGAGGAGCGCCACGAGGAGGAACGGGATGTAGGCGTTGAGGCCTGCCGCAGCGGAGAGTCCCGCACCGGTCAGTGCAGCGAACATGGGCGTTCCTTGTCGTCAAAGCGTCAAAACATTGCGACAACTGTGGCACACGCACCCCTATTCCCCGATTCTGTAGTGGGGGGGGGGGGGGGGGGGGGGGGGGGGGCCGGCGCCGGCGGGGGGGGGGGGGGGGGGCGGGCGGCCCGGGGGGGGGCGGGGGGGGGGGGGGGGGGGGGGGGGGGGGGGGGGGG